>NZ_JBEZNW010000003.1:0-307783 GCF_040653355.1 Streptomyces sp. NPDC047971
GGGGGGGCGCCCCCCCCCCGCCCCCACCCGCCGCGTTCTCATGTCCGGGTGCGGGCCGCCTCCGCCCTGACGAAGCGCGCCAGGCGCGCGACGCCGTCCCGGATCTGATCATGCGTCAGATAGCTCACGGACAGCCGGAGGCTGTCCTCGCCACCTCCCTGGGGATAGAAGTACGACATCGGGGTCCAGATGACCCCGAAGTCCTGCGCCGCGCGCGTGAGCGCGGCGTTGTCGGCGCGGAACGGGACGGTGACGGAGAGGAAGAAGCCTCCGCTCGGCTCGTTCCAGCGCATGCCGAGTTCGGCACGCAGGTCTTCCGGGAAGGCCGCCTCCAGCGCCTGGAGGGTGACCCGCATCGCGTCGCCGTAGTAGGCGGCCGTGGCCTTGTTGAGCTCGGAGGCCCGGCCGTCCGCGGTGAGCAGCATGCCCGCCACGACGGCCTGGCTGAGCGGCGAGGTGTTCACGGTCACCATGGACTTGATCTTGGTGAGCTCGTCGGCGAGCAGGCTGGTGCGGCCCGACGCGTCGGTGACGGGCTGGTCCGCGATGGCGAAGCCGACGCGGGCTCCGGGGAAGAGGGTCTTGGACAGCGAGCCCAGGTGCAGCACGCGGTGCCCGCGGTCCAGGGACTTCAGGGTCGGCAGCTGCCGGCCGGGGCTGACCAGCCGGTAGGGGCTGTCCTCGATGATCAGGATGTCCTCGTGAGCGGCCAGTTCGAGCAGCTCGCGCCGGGTCTCCAGCGGCACCGTCGTGCCCGTGGGGTTGGAGTGGTCGGGGATGATGTAGAAGGCCCGGGGGCGGCGCCCCCGGGCCCGCTCGGCGCGGATCGCCGCGGCCAGGTCGGCGCAGCGGAACCCGCCCTCGGCCTCGGCGATCGCGGTCGGCCGGATGTCGAGCAGCCGGGCCGCGCCGGTGATCCCGACGTAGCAGGGGCTGGAGACGAGCAGGACGTCCTCGGGGCCGCGGATCAGCGCCCGGACCGCGAGGAGCATGGCCTCCTGGGCTCCGACCGTGACCACGACCGACTCCGGGGGGACGTCGATCCCCTCGTCCTTGCGCAGCGAGTCGGCGATCAGCTCGCGGATCCGGCCGCCGGTGGGTCCGTACTGGAACAGCGCGGAGCGCACCTGCTCCGGCGTGGCGCCCTCCGTCTCCAGGTGGTCGAGGTAGCGGCGCAGGTACGTGAAGATCTGCTCGGTGTCGAAGAACCCCTCATAGGGGCGCCCCGGCGCGAAGGAGACCGCGTCGGGGTAGTGGGTGGTGATCTCGTTGAGGAACGTCATCGTGCCCAGGACCGGGTCCGAGACGCTGCCGTGCAGATCCTCCGGGCGCAGCCCCGAGGGCCCTGGGCCGTGCACCGGGCGGGCCGGCACGGCGGCCCGGCCGCCGACGAGTTCCGGTCCGGCTTCGCGGACCGAGGCGGTGCCGGTGAGCGCCATCGCCTCCGTCAGCTCGCCGGTGACGAGGGTCAGGACGTCCTCGACGCCGCGGGCCCCGGCCACGGCAAGGCCGTGCAGGACGGGGCGGCCGAGAAGCACGCCGTCGGCGCCGGAAGCGAGGGCCGCGAGCACGTCGGTGCCGCGCCGGATGCCGCCGTCGACGAGGAGCGGGCACGCTCCGGCGACGGCGGCCGCGATCTCCGGCAGGACGTCCAGGGTGGCCGGGGCGCCGTCGAGCTGGCGCCCTCCGTGGTTGGATACCACGATGCCGTCGACGCCCACCGACAGTGCCCGCAGGGCGTCGTCCGGGGAGAGGATCCCCTTGACCAGGACGGGCAGCGAACTGACCGATCTCAGCCACGAGATCACCGTCCAGTCGAGAGCCGGTTCGAACTCGGTGGCGGCGTGCGCGCTCGGCGAGGCGAAGTCGGTGCCGGGGCCGTCCAGGTTGGCGGGCTCGACGCCCGTGGGCAGCCGGAAGCCGTTGCGCACGTCGCGCAGCCGCCGGCCGAGGCGCGGCGCGTCCACGGTGAGCACGAGGGCCTCGAAGCCCGCCCGCTCGGCCCGTTCGACCAGCCGCCGCGTGGTGGCCCGGTCGCGGAAGCAGTAGACCTGGAGCCAGAGCGGGCCCGCGGCCTCGGCCGCGATCTCCTCGAAGGTGCGGCTCGCGAAGGTGCTCACGACGAGCGGCACCCCTGCCGCGCCCGCTCCGCGGGCGGTGGCGACTTCGCCGTCGGGGTGCGCGAGCGTGTGGTACGCCATCGGCGCGACCGCGATCGGGGACGCCCAGCCGCGGCCGAGCAGCGCCGTCCTGGTGTCGGGTGCGCCCTGTCCGGTCAGTACCCGGGGACGCAGCTGCGCCCGGTCGAAGGCGGCGAGGTTGGCGGCGAGGGTACGTTCGTCGCCCGCGCCGCCCTCCAGGAAGTCCCACACGTCGGGGTCGACGGCCGAGCGCGCCGCGGCCGCGTAGTCGGCCAGGGTGACCGGGGGCGCGGCGGTGGGGTCGGTGGCGCTCATCCGGCGGTCAGCCGCTCGCGCTCCACCGCTTCGTACAGGGCACGGATGTTGGAGCTGCCGAAGCCGCGCGAGCCCTGGCGCTGGATGAGCTCGAAGAAGAGCGTGTTGCGCTCGTACGGGGAGCGGCTGAAGAGCTGGAGCAGATGTCCCCACTCGTCGCGGTCGGCGAGCACCCGCGTCTCGCGCAGCTCGCCGACGATCCCGCGCAGCTGCTCGAACCGCTCGACGAGCAGGTCGTAGTACGTGTCGGGCGTGGTCAGGAAGTCGACCCCGCGGTCCCGGAACTCACGCACGGCCGGGATGATGTCGTCGACGAGGAACGCCAGGTGCTGGACCCCGGGGCCCCCGTTGCGCTCCAGGAACGCGTCGAGCTGGCCGGGATCCTTGGCCGGGTCGGGTGCGACGAGGGTGAAGGTGACGCCGCCCGAGCCGCTGCGCACGACCACGGAGTCCATGGCCTGGCCGCCGACGGTGACGTACTCGGAGTAGAAGCGGGAGAACCCGAAGGCATCGCGGTAGAAGTCCGCGTACTCGCCGAGTGATCCGCCTTCGAGGCAGACCGCGATGTGGTCGAGGAGCCGGATCCGTCCCTGTGGGCGGCCGGCGCCCGCCACGGGTATCCAGTTGCGGCCGGGCGGCAGCTGGTCGGCGGGTCTGCCGACGGCGGGGACGAGGGTGTGCACCACGTCGCCGAAGCCGGACACGACCGTTCCGCCGTGCAGGGAGGCGACCGGCTTGGCACCCGCGAGAAGCGCCGCGTCCCGGGTCGCCGTGACGTCGTCGCAGGTCATGGCGATGTCGGCGATGCCGTCGCCGTGCTCGTCGAGGAACTTCCACAGGCCCCGCCCCGAGGTGACGACGATCTGTACGTCGCCCTGTCTGAGCAGGATGGAGCTGCGGTCGACCTCCACGGAGTCGGCGACGCGGGTGAAGCCCATGGCGGACTCGAAGTAGTCGACGGCGGCGAGCTTGTCTCTGGTGAACAGCTCCACGTAAGCCATGTCTTGCACAACCACGGGAAAGCCTCCTGTTGCCGGGGGCGGGGCACCCCGCGCCGCGCTGTGCGGCCGTCCGGGGTGCCCCGCCCGAGAGTTGTCACATGCGTGGTCAGGCGGTGGCTACCAGCGCCACTCCTGCTGCTTGAAGAGGTGACCGGCCTTGATGTCGCGGTCCTTGCACCAGGTCAGGAACTCCTCGATCTGCTTGATCTGGTAGGTGTCCTCGGTGTACGTCGTGGCCATGACGTGGCCCAGCCAGTCCTCCTCGCCCATCGCGTAGACGTACGCCTCGCCGGCGCCGAGCTCCGTCATGATCGCGGCGGCCTGCTCGGCGTTGGAGCCGGAGAGCTTCCGGGAGTTGCTCATCTTCTTGGTGACCGGGATGGTCAGCAGGGCCTGGTAGAGCCAGGTCAGCGGAGCGCCGTCGCACTCCATGCCGAGGAACGCGATGTCGGCCCGGCCCAGGTGGTTCTTGATGTAGCGGTAGAGGTTGGGCTCGATGCCGGAGGAGTCGGCGCCGATGAAGATCTTCTTGCCGGCCAGCTCCGCCCAGTACGTCGACTTGGCACGGATGTCGAGGTCGCAGTGCTCGCCGAGGAACGGGGTCGCGGTGATCTTGCCGCCGGGGAACTCCACCTCGTCGAAGTCGTCGACCTCGATGACGTTGAAGCCCTGGTGACGCAGCATCAGCGCCATCGACGGGTCGGCCAGGTTGCCGCGCGAGGAGCGCGGGACGACGATCGCGCCGAGGCGGCCGCGCAGCTGAAGCAGCGTCTCCAGGACGATGTGGTCCTGGTGGCCGTGCGTGATCAGGACGAGGTCGATGTAGTCGGGCAGGTCGTCCAGCGTGTACCGGTCGGTCTTGTCACTGTCCGCGCTGATGAACGGGTCGGTGACGATGGCGGCTTCGGGCGTCTGCAGGACGAGACAGGCGTGGCCGAAGTAGCGGATGCGGCCGCCGCTCTCGATGTGGCGGTCCTCGGAGAGGCTCGGCTTGTCGGTGAGCAGGGTGCGCAGCTGCTTGGCCTGGGCATCGTCGAGGCCGAGCGCTTCGCGCAGGTGCGCGAGCGTCGTCGGGTGCACCCGGCTCTTGAAGAGCTCCGCGAGGCCCTCGTGGCGGAACGGGATGTCCAGCTCAAGGACGTCGGGGGAGGGCAGACGCGGGGTGCTGAGGATGAACGGGCGCTCGATGCCCGTCTCCATCGACAGCTGCACCGACTGCCGAGCCTCCTGGTAGACGTTGCTCTTGTAGACGACCGGCTCCATGAAACGCATCTGAGCCTGGTTGTCGGTGTCGTACGCGAGCTCGACCAGGCCGCCGAGCTCGGCGGGCAGCTTGGGGTAGAGCGGGGTCAGGTCGAAGCCGGTGGCGTTGGCACGCAGGATCTCCTGCCCCGCGGCGATCGCCTCGGCGAACTTGAGCATGTCCGCCCGGTCGCGCTTGATCGCGGCGAGCAGGTCACGCACCTCGTCGGCGCGCTCCTCCGGGATGTTGATGAAGTAGCCGCCGCGCAGTTCCGGGTTGTTGCTCGCCGCGACATGGACCTGCGGCGACTGCAGGTAGGACTCGAGCAGCGGTACCTGGAGGAAGGCCAGGTTCATCGCCGCCTGCACCGGCGCGATCGTGTAGGGCCAGGCGAAGAACCTGTCCACAAGCGGCTCGATGATTGCTTTCGACCGCAGATAAAGCTGCTCGTCAGCCATGAACGCATTCCCTCCAGGAGAACCGAAGACATTGGACCGCCCGGGGCGTGCGCATCGATTGCTCATGGCGCAACAGCGGACCGTGAAGAACGAATGGGAAACCGCAGGGCTTCGAAATCCGGTTCCGGTGGTGCCCTGCCGCAGCAGAATGCCCCGGGGCGATCCGTCGCTCAATGCCGGTCGGTCTGAACACCCGCGAGAGCCCGAAGGCCCGCTCTTGTCCCGCCGTTCAACCGCCGGTACGGAGCGGTTGAACGGCGGCCTCGGCCGCTCGGAGCCCACTTCGCGCGGTTCCGTCCGTCGTCACACGGCTATCGGCGCGACGGTCGGCTCGGCGAGGTCGAGGTAGTCGGAGACGGCGAGGGCGAACGACAGGTCGAGCCGGCCGGCGTTGAAGTAGATCTCCTCGTGGACGAGCAGGTTCTCGTCGACGAGGAGATCCAGTTCGGACGAGAATGCGAACGGGGTGATGGACCCGCTGACGCTGCCGGCGAGCCGCTCGGCCACCTCCCGGTCCGCGAACGACGCCTCCCGCCCGCCGTAACGGTGGGCCAGCGCCCCCAGGTCGACACGGCGATCGCCGGGGACCACCGCCAGCACGTAGCGCCGTGAGCGCTTGCCCGTGGCGACGCGTACCACGATGGACTTGGCGGCCTGTTCCAGGGGATGTCTGCGCAGTCTGCTGGCGGCCTCCGTGGAGCCTTCGGGTGCGTGGGGAATCATCCGGTAGGAGACCGAGCCGGACGAGAACATCTCGGTGAGCCGTTGGTAGACGTCGGATTCGTCTGTTGCATCAGGGCAGCGGTGCACCATGCCTCCGCGACGGAGAAGAAAAGGGAAAGGGAGAACGTGCCCAGCGGGATCCGACCGCCCGCTCACTTCATGCGCGTACGGCTTGTGGCGCACGCGATGATCTCGTCGAGTGTCATCAATCTTAGGAACCCGCCGCGGAACGGGCAGCTGTTCAACCGCTGTTGCACAGCCCCTTGATCGGGAATGCGGGAAAGGCCCCTGGAAGGGGCCCGGAGGAAGCGCGCGGAGAACGACGAAGCCGCCGTCGGACCTCCGACGGCGGCTTTCCGTGTGACGTGTGCGGGTTACTGGTCCCTGCGCTGTACGGCGACCACGGTGACTATGGCGGAGACGAGGCCCCAGACCGCGTACACGGCCCATGCCCCGCCCTCCGACCACGGGAAGTGCGCGGGCTTCTCGACGACCTCGACCAGCCGCGCCCAGGCGCTGTAGGGCAGCAGGTGATCGACGACGGCCGTTCCGTAGTGGTCGTCGCTCACGGCCATCGGGACGAGCAGCAGCACGGCGAAGCTCACACCCATGGTGGCGGCGCTGGCCCGCACGAGGGCGCCGATCGCCATGCCGACGAGCGCGGCCACCGGGGCGACCAGGGCAGAGGCGAGGATTGCGGGCACGACGCCCGCGTCGCCGATGGAGAGGCCGGTGTCCCGCCCGGAGAGGATCGCCTGGGTCAGCCAGAAGGAACCGCCGGCTGCGACGAGGCCGAGCCCGGTCGTCACCACCACGACGACGAGGACCTTGGCGGCCATCACCGAACGTCGGGCGGGCACGGCGGTGAAGGTCGTACGGATCAGTCCGGTGCTGTACTCGCCGACGACGGTGAGGGCGCCCATCGCGCTGGCGGTCAGCATCAGACACAGCACGGCGGCGTCGGTGAACGCGTCGAGCATCGCCCAGTTGGGCATGAACTCGGCCTTCTGCTGGGCGCTCCAGGTGGGCCAGTTGCTGTAGTCGTTGTACGCGGTGAAGACGTTGAAGCCGATGATGGCGAGCGCGCCGCCCAGGAAGGCCCAGGGGGTGGAACGCAGCGACCAGAGCTTGATCCACTCGGCGGCGACGAGGTCGCCGAAGCGGGCTCGGGGCTCGGTCGTGTCCACGGACCGTACGGGTGACGGCGTGGGGGGAGTGACGGTCGCGGTCATCGGGTGTCTCCTGCTGCGTATTCGACGCTGTCGGCGGTGAGTTCCATGAACGCCGCCTCCAACGATGCGGTGTGGGGGGTCAGTTCGTGCACCGGGACCATGCTCCGGAAGGCGAGGTCGCCGATGCGTGAGGCGCTCATGCCGGTCACCGTAAGCGAGTTGTCGGTCTGGGGCTCGACCTGTGCACCCTCGTCGGTGAGCACCTCCCGCAGCGCGGCGACGTCGGGCGTGCGCACGCTGACGCTCTGGCGGGTGCCGCGTGCGGCGAAGTCCTTCAGGCTCTCGTCGGCGATGAGCCGACCCCTGCCGATGACGACGAGGAAGTCGGCGGTGTTCTCCATCTCCGACATCAGGTGGCTGGAGACGAAGACGGTGCGTCCCTCCGCGGCGAGCCGGTGGAACAGGCCCCGCACCCACTTCACGCCTTCCGGGTCGAGCCCGTTGAGCGGCTCGTCGAAGAGCAGCACCGGCGGGTCGCCGAGCAGGGCGGTCGCGATGCCCAGGCGCTGCTTCATGCCGAGAGAGAAGCCGCCGATGCGGCGCCCGCCCGCTTCGCCGAGGCCGACCTCCTCCAGGACCTCGCCGACACGGCGGCGCGGAAGTCGGTTGCTGACGGCGAGGGCGGTCAGGTGCGCCTGCGCGGTGCGGCCTCCGTGGACGTCGTGGGCGTCGAGCAGGGCCCCGACGTGGCGCATCCCGCGGGGGCGGTCCGCGAAGGGCCGCCCGTCGATCAGGACGCTGCCGCTGGTGGGGCGGTGCAGCCCGAGCATCATGCGCAGGGTCGTGCTCTTGCCGGCGCCGTTGGGCCCCAGGAATCCGGTGACGTGGCCTGGGCGCACGGTGAAACTCAGGTCACTGACAGCGGCCTTCGGACCGTAGCGCTTCGTGAGTTCGTTGACTTCGATCATGCGCTTTATCGTGGCCCGAGGCCGCCCTGGGCGTCATCGGCCCACCGCGGACAATCTCCGAGCGCTCCTGTCGACCACGGTTGTACAACCCTGGGTCGATCCACCCGCCCGCGCAGCCCCGTTACGATCGGCGCCATGCTGGACACTCCCCGTCTCTCGCCGCTGAAGCGGGTCCCTCCGGGCGTCTGGACGGGCGCCGCCTGGTGCGCGGCGGCGCTGTACCCGCTGGTCCTCTCGCCGTCGGTCGCGCCGGGTGCGGCGGCCTCGCGCGGCGGGCTGACCCCCCTCTGGGGGCAGTTGTTCCTCGCCCTGTCCGCCGCGCTGGCCCTGGCCGGCTGCGCGCTGCTCGTACGCCGTCCCTGGCCGGGGTTCGCGCTCCTGCTCGCCGGGACGGGCGCCTTCACGGCCGCGTGGCGGCAGTGGGAGATCCCTCCGCTGCAGTTCTTCTCCGTCGACGTGGCCCTCGCCTTCGTCGCCGCCACCCACCCGCGCCGTTCCTCTCTTCCGTTCGCCGGGGCGGCCCTCGCCGTCCTCGGGCTCTGTCTCACCGGACGGCTGCTGTACGGAGAGGAGGGCGGGACGCCGTCGGAGCCGTACATGGCGCTGACCGTGGTCGTCGCCTGGTTCGTGGGGAACTCCGTGCACCAGTCGCGCGACTACGCCGAGAAGCTCCGCGCCCAGCTCGCCGCACAGGTGGCCGCCCGCGCGGTGACCGCGGAACGGCTGCGGATCGCAAGGGAGTTGCACGACATCGTGGCCCACAGCATCGGCATCATCGCCCTCCAGGCCGGTGCGGCGGCCCGGGTCGTCGACTCCCAGCCGCAGAGTGCGCGCGAGGCGATGCTCGCCGTGGAGAGCGCGGGCCGTGAGTCCCTTTCGGGGCTGCGGCGGATGCTCGGCACGCTGCGCGAGGCGGACCTGGCGGACGGAGAAGGGGACGCGGCCGGTGCGCCGCTCGCACCCGTGGCGGGGCTCGCGGACGTGGAGCGGCTGGCCGAGAGGACGACGGCGGCCGGAGTGCGGGTGGAGGTGCGCTGGCTCGGTGAACGGCGGCCGCTGCCACCGGAGATCGACCTCTCCGCCTTCCGGATCATTCAGGAGTCGGTCACCAACGTCGTACGCCACGCGCGGGGTACGGACGCCTGCCTGGTGACCGTCGACTACGGCGCCGGCGGTGTCGCCATCGAGGTCGCCGACCGGGGCCGGGGAGACGGCTCGACGTCCGGCATGGGTTACGGTCTTGTGGGAATGCGCGAGCGAGTCGCCCTGCTCCACGGGGAGTTCAGCGCCGCACCGCGCCCCGGGGGAGGCTTCCTGGTCACCGCCCGTCTTCCCGTACCGAGCAGCACGACCTCAGGAGCCCGATGACCGTCCGTGTCGTACTCGTCGACGACCAGCCCCTGGTGCGCACCGCGCTGGAGATGGTGATCACCCAGGCGGCCGACCTGGAGGTCGTCGGCCAGGCGGGGACGGGCGAGGAGGCGGTCCGGCTGGTCGCGGCCGAGCGGCCCGACGTCGTGGTGATGGACATCCGGATGCCGGGCATGGACGGCATCGAGGCGACCCGCCGCATCACGGAGGACGGCGACGGCCCGCAGGTGATCGTGCTGACGACGTTCGACGACGACGACTACGTGTACGGCGCGCTGCGCGCCGGGGCGTCCGGCTTCCTTGTGAAGGACATGGCGCTGGACGACATCCTGGCCGCGATCCGGGTGGTGGCGGCGGGCGACGGCCTGATCGCGCCGGCCGTGACACGGCGGCTGATCAAGGAGTTCGCGCAGCGGCCGGTGGAGACGGCGGCGGCCCCACGGATGCTGGGCGGCATCACCGACCGTGAGCACGAGGTGCTGACGCTGGTGGGCCGCGGACTGTCCAACACGGAGATCGCGACCGAGCTGAGCATCAGTGTCGCCACGGCGAAGACCTACGTGACCCGGCTGCTGGCCAAGCTCGACGCGCGCGACCGGGTCCAGCTGGTCATCACCGCCTACGAGACGGGGCTGGTGGGCCGCCCGAGGTAGGCGCCCCGGGGCAGTTCGTACCGTCGTCGGACCTCGCGCACGGGGTGGCGTACGGCGACGGCGACGGCGGTCCTCGGCTCGGCGGACAGGTCGGTCAGGGCCCATCCGGGAAGGTCGCCCGTGACGTCGTCGGCGGCCAGGTCGCGTCCGAGCCCGGTGCCGAGACCTTTGAGATACGCCTCCTTGCGCGCCCAGAGTGTCGCGAACACCGCTGTCCGCGCGCCGGCTTCCGCGGCTTCGACACGGGCACGCTCGGCGGGATGGAGCAGGGGCAGGACCTGCGCCAGGGTGTCCTCGTCCGGCTCCGGCTCGACGTCGACGCCGATGGGCTCCGAGTCGACGCCGATCACCACCAGGTCGCCGCGGTGGGAGAGCGAGAACTCCGGTCCTCCGGGCAGGTCCCGGAGGACGGGCCGTCCGTGCGGTGCGCCGCAGCACGGGCACGGATCGCGCCCGAACCGGAGTTGGTGGTTCGGAAGCCCGGTGCGGGTCGCGAGCACGGTACGGAGCGCGATGTGGGCGAAGGCGTACCGGGCTCGGTCCCGCGGGCGTGCGAGCGCGGTGAACCGGGCCCGCTCGGTGGCGTCGAGGACGCTCAGGTCGAGCGTGCCGAGCTCCGCGGCCGCGGGGGCCCGCAGAATCCATACCTCGGGGTCGTCGGGTGAGAGCACGGGCCGACGGTAGACGAGGGCCGGGGTGTCCGGGTACGAACGGACCTGAACACTCCTCGGAGACGGGGGTGGGAACCGGCGCCCTGAGGCAGCAGCCTCATGGTGCTGACGCGCATGCGGACGCGCTGAACTATGGTGTCCCACCACATACGCCACTGACCTGCGTGTTTCTACGGTGTGGCCACACGAAAACGTCCCCGTACATCCCTGGAAGTGGTGCACATGGCCTCCCCCGCGTCGGCTCCACCCGCCGAGTCGAATCTCAAGCGCATCGTCGCCGCGAGTCTCATCGGCACCACCATCGAGTGGTACGACTTCTTCCTCTACGGCTCGGCCGCGGCGCTGGTCTTCAACAAGCTGTTCTTCCCGGAGTCCGACCCGCTGGTCGGCACGCTGCTCTCGTTCCTGACCTACGCGGTCGGGTTCGCCGCCCGACCGCTCGGCGCGCTGGTCTTCGGCCACTACGGCGACCGGCTCGGGCGCAAGAAGCTGCTGGTCCTGAGCCTGCTGTTGATGGGAGGCGCGACCTTCGCGATCGGCCTGCTCCCCACCCATGCGGCCGTCGGGTCCATCGCCCCGGTGCTCCTGACGGTGCTGCGTCTGGTGCAGGGCTTCGCTCTCGGCGGGGAGTGGGGCGGGGCCGTCCTGCTCGTCTCCGAGCACGGGGACGCCGAGCGGCGCGGGTTCTGGGCGTCCTGGCCGCAGACCGGCGCGCCGGCCGGCCAGCTGCTCGCGACCGGTGTGCTCTCGGCGCTCACCGCGCTCCTGTCCGACGCGGCGTTCCTCTCGTGGGGCTGGCGCATACCGTTCCTGCTCTCCGGTGTGCTGGTGATCGTGGGCCTCTGGATCCGGCTCTCGGTCGACGAGTCGCCCGTGTTCAAGGCCGCGCTGGCGGCGGCCGAGGAGCGCAAGGCGGCCGCCGCGCAGGTCGAGAAGATGCCGCTCGTCGCCGTGCTCAAGCACCACTGGCGCGATGTCCTGATCGCGATGGGCGCCCGCATGGCGGAGAACATCTCCTACTACGTGATCACCGCGTTCATCCTCGTCTACGCGACGACCCAGGTGGGCCTCTCCAAGCAGACGGCCCTGAACGCCGTCCTCGTCGCCTCCGCCGTCCACTTCGCCGTCATCCCGGCCTGGGGCGCGCTGTCGGACCGGATCGGCCGCCGCCCCGTCTACCTGATCGGCGCGGTCGGTGTCGGTGCCTGGATGTTCCCCTTCTTCATGCTGATCGACTCGGGCACCTTCGGCGCCCTGCTGCTCGCCGTGACCGTCGGTCTGGTCCTGCACGGGGCGATGTACGCGCCGCAGGCGGCGTTCTTCTCGGAGATGTTCGCGACCCGGATGCGCTACTCGGGCGCCTCCATCGGCGCGCAGTTCTCCTCGGTGGCCGCCGGTGCCCCCGCTCCGCTGATCGCGACGGCGCTGCTGGCCGACTACGACTCCTCGACGCCGATCTCCCTGTACGTGATCGCCGCCGCGCTGCTGACGGTCGTCGCCATCGCCTGCGCCCGGGAGACCCGTCACCGCGATCTCTCCGAGGTGGCCGAGGACGCCCCGCGGGCCGCGACCGCCCCGGTCCGCGCCGACGTCTGACCGCGCTCCTCGACGGGGACCGAGCGGCCCCCTCGGCCGAGATGGCCGAGGGGGCCGCTTCGTACGGTCGGCGGGGGTGCGGTCGCGGTCCGCTCCTGCCGGTCAGCGGGCGGCGGCCGACGACATCGCGTGGAGGCGGAGGGCCAGTTGGATCTCCAGGGCACGGGACGGTGACTGCCAGTCCGGGCCCAGGAGACGGCCGATGCGCTCGACGCGCTGGGCCACCGTGTTCACGTGGACGTGGAGGTCGTCCTTGGTCCGCGCGGGGCTCATGCCGCTCGCGAAGTACGCGTCCATCGTGCGGACGAGGTCCGTGCCGCGCCGCTGGTCGTAGGCCAGGACCTGGCCGATCGTGCGGTCGACGAAGCCGTCGATGTCCCGGGTGTCGGCGAGCAGCAGGCCCAGGAAGCCCAGGTCCTCGGCGGCCGCGCCCTCGCCCGTGCGGTGCAGCAGGCGCAGGGCGTCCACGCAGCGCCGGGCCTCCTCGTAGGCGCTCACGACCCGGTCCGGTGTGGCCAGGGGCGAGGCGACGGGCGCCGACGCGCCCACGGTGACGCTCTCTCGTAGTGCGCCGCCGAGGTGCTTGGCGGTCTGCCGGGCCAGCTCGGCCGCGGACTCCCCCGGCCCGAGCGGGAGCAGGAGCACCGTCCCGCCGTCGCGCGCGGAGGCCAGCCCCTGCCGGGTCGCGGCGAGGTGGGAGGCGGCCGACCACAGTCGCCGGCGGTCCGCGCTCTCCCGTACTGCGGCGTCGGCCTCGCCCCCGGCCCCGGTCCTGTCCATGCGGGCGGCGAGCACGACGTGGGGTGCGTCGACATCGGTGCGGAGGCGGGCGGCGCGCTCGCGCAGCAGCCCGCGGTCGCGGTCGGGGGCGTCGAGGAGGTCGTCCAGCAGCTCGCCCCGGACCCGCTGTTCGGCTTCGCCGGCCGAGCGGCGGGCGAGCAGCAGCAGGGAGGTCACGAGACCGGCGCGCTCCAAGGTGCGCTGGTCGACGGGGTCGAGGTCGGGCTGGTCGTGCAGGACGAGGGCGCCGAAGGTCTCGCCGCCGGCCGAGACGGCCGCCACCCAGCGGTCGCCCTCGCGCAGTGCGTGGCCGTCGGCGAGCCGGGCCGAGTCGAGGCCGGCGTCGATGAACTCGACCCTTCCGCCGAGGACTTCCGAGACGGCCGCGGCGACGTCGTGGACGCCGCCGCCGTGCAGCACGAGCTCGGTGAGCCGGTCGTGGACCTCCGAGGCCCGTTCGATCACGCCGCTGTGCTCGCGGATGATGTCGTTGGCCCGTTCCAGCTCGGCCAGGGCCGAGCGGGTCTCGGCGAGCAGGTTCGCGGTGTCGATGGCGACGGCGGCGTGCGCGGCGAAGGAGCCGAGCAGCGCGACCTGCTCCCGTTCGAAGACGCGGGCGCGCCGGTCGGCGGCGAACAGCACGCCGATCACCTGGCTGCCCAGGGTCAGCGGCACGCCGAGGATGGCGACGAGGCCCTCGTCGCGCACGGCGGAGTCGATGGTGGCGGTGTGCTGGAAGCGGGGGTCGTCGAAGTAGTTCTCGGTGACGTAGGGCCGGGCGGTCTGGGCGACGAGGCCCCCGAGCCCCTCGCCCATGCCGAGCCGGACCTGCTGGAAGCGCGCCGAGACCGAGCCCTCGGTGACGCGCATGTACGTGTCCCCGGCGCCCGGGTCGTTGAGGCTGAGGTAGGCGACCTCGGTACCGAGCAGGGAGCGCGCCCGCTGGACGATGGCGCGGAGCACGGCGTCGAGGTCGCGCAGTCCCGCGAGGTCGTGGGCGGTCTCGAAGAGGGCGGACAGCTCGGCCTCGCGGCGGCGCCTTCCCTCCAGCTCGGCCCGCACGCGCAGGGCGAGCTTCTTGGCCTGTTCGAGCTCGGCCAGCTCCTCGGGGCCCGCGCCGCTCGCACGGGCGAGCAGCACGGGCCTGTCGAAGCCCTCCGTGGCCGCTCCTCGCGCGAGGAGCTCCAGGTAGGAGACCTGTTCATGGGACATGGACACAGGGATACCTGTCGTAGGGGTGATCGCACCAGCCCTGTGGAAAACCTGTCGTCAGTGCGCGGTCCAGCCGCCGTCGAGGGCCAGGGACGTTCCGGTGATGAACGACGCCTGCGGCGTGCAGAGGTAGAGCACCGCCTCCGCGACCTCCTCCGGCTCGATCAGCCGCTTGAGCGCCGAGTCCTTCAGGAGGACGTCGGTCAGGACCCGCTCGGCGGGGATGGCGTGGGCGGCCGCCTGGTCGGCGATCTGCCGCTCGACCAGCGGGGTGCGGACGTAGCCGGGGTTGACGCAGTTGGAGGTGACGCCGTGCGGGGCGCCTTCGAGCGCGGCGGTCTTGGAGAGTCCCTCCAGACCGTGCTTGGCGGCCACATAGGCGGACTTGAAGGGGGACGCGCGCAGGCCGTGCACGGAGGAGAGGTTGACGATCCGGCCCCAGCCCCGCTCGTACATGTGCGGCAGGGCGCCCCTGATCAGCCGGAAGGGCGCCTCGAGCATCACGGTGAGGACCGTGTGGAAGACCTCCGGCGGGAACTCCTCGATGGGCCGGACGAGCTGGAGTCCGGCGTTGTTCACGAGGATGTCGGCGCCGGCGGCCGCGGCCTCCGCTGCGTCGAGGTCGGTGAGGTCGAGGAGCTGGGGTTCGACGGCGCCGCCGAGACCGTCGGCGGCCCGGACCAGTTCCTCCAGTCCGTCGGCCGCCCGGTCGACCGCTCTGACCACGGCTCCCGCGGCGGCGAGCCGGAGCGCGCATGCCCGGCCGATGCCGCCGGCCGCGCCGGTGACCAGCGCCGTGCGGCCCGTGAGGTCGAGCGTGACGGAGCCGGGCGCGGGCGTGGCGGCGGGTGCGGGGCCCTGTGCGAGTGGGGCCGAGACCTGTGCCGGTGCGGGACCTGATGTGGTGGGGGCGCTCATGCTCCGCACCTTATGAAGGCTCCCACCACCGACCGATGTGTTCAGAGCCCATACTTCAGCTCAGGGGCATGGGGTCGAACCATGTGGGTTCGTCTCTGAGCGCCTGCTCGATCCGGAAGTACGAGAACCGCTTCATCTCCGGCAGGTCGTCCACCTCGAACCACCCGACGTCCGTGGACTCGTCGTCGTTCACGCGCGCCTCGCCACCGACCGCCCGGCAGCGGAAGGTGACGTCCATGAACTGGCACCGGTCGCCGTTGGGATAGACGATCGGCTTGCGCAGGGTCTGGACGAGCACCACCCGCTCGGCCTCGCAGCGTACGGCGGTCTCCTCGAACACCTCGCGCACGGCACACGCGGCGGGCTGCTCGCCCGGCTCGACGATGCCACCGACGATCGACCACATTCCGTTGTCCGTCCGGCGGCCGAGCAGCACGCGGCCCCTGTCGTCGAAGACGACCGCGCTCACACCCGGCAGGAAGAGCAACTGGTGACCGGCGCTGGCCCGGATCTCTCGGATGAAGTCAGGAGTAGCCATGTCTCGACCCTAAGCCTTTGTGGATCAAGAACGCTCGCCTCCGGTCGGGAGCCCTCAGACCTCGCGGCTCCGGCGGGCCCGCACGGCCCGCAGCGCCGACCAGCCGAGCCCGGCGGCCGCGACGCCCAGCAGGAGGACCTCGGGCAGCGTGCCCATCCGCGTCGCCGGGGTGAGCGAGGAGCGCAGCGGCACCTGCTCGACCAGGACGTCCGGGGTGAACATCTCCGATCGTGCCACGATCTCGCCGTCCGGCCGGATGATCGCGCTGACGCCGCTGGTCACCGGCACGACGACGGCGCGGCTGTGTTCGACCGCCCGCACCCGCGACATGGCGAGCTGCTGGTAGGTCATCTCGCTGCGGCCGAAGGTGGCGTTGTTGCTCGGCACGGAGATCAGCTGGGCGCCGTGGGTGACGGTGTCCCGCACGGCCCAGTCGAACGCCGCCTCGTAGCAGGTCGCCAGGCCGACCCGGGTACCGGCGAGGTCGAAGACGCCGACCTCGGTCCCCGGGCCGAAGTCGCGGCTGACGCGGTCGACGTTGCTGTTGAAGATCCGTACGAAGGACCGCATCGGGATGTACTCGCCGAAGGGCTGGACATGCCGCTTGTCGTAGGTGGCGACGGGGCCCTTGCCCGGCTCCCACTGGATCAGGGTGTTGCGCAGCTTCCCCGTGTCCGGGGCGACGACGGCGCCGATCACGGTCGGTGCGCCGATCTTCCGCACGGCCCCGCTGATGGCGTCGGCCGCGTCGGGGTTGGCGTAGGGGTCGATGTCGGAGGAGTTCTCCGGCCAGAGGACGAAGTCCGGCTGGGGCTTCCTCCCCTTCGCCACGTCCTCGGCCAGCTCCTCGGTGCGGGCGACGTGGTTGTCGAGGACGGCCCTGCGCTGGGCGTTGAAGTCGAGGCCGAGGCGGGGCACGTTGCCCTGGACCGCGGCGACGGTCGCGGTGCCGTCCTGCGCGGTGTCGTCGACGAGCGGCAGCGCGGCGAGGGCGCCGGTGACCGGTACGAGGACGGTGAGCGCGGCCGCCGCGAGCGGGCCGCGCGGGACGGCGCCCGTGGCGCGGTACGCGCGGACCTGGCGGATCACCTCGTACAGTCCGAAGCCGCAGAGGGCGACGGCGAAGCCGAGCACCGGGGTGCCGCCGACGGCCGCCAGGGGCAGGAAGACGCCGTCGGCCTGGCCGAAGGCGATCTTGCCCCAGGGGAAGCCGCCGAAGGGGACGCGCGCGCGTGCCGCCTCGGCGAGGATCCACACCGCGGCGGCGAACACCGGCCAGGCGGGCAGCCGGGAGACGGCCGCGATGCCGAGCCCGGCGGCGGCGATGAAGAGGGCCTCGACCGCGGAGAGCGCGATCCAGGGGAAGCGGCCGACCTCGGATCCGGTCCAGATCAGCAGCGGGAGCAGGAAGCCGAGCCCCGTCAGGTAGCCGAGTCCGAACCCGGCTCGCGCACGGCGGCCCCGCAGGGTCCAGCCGAGCAGGCCGAAGGCGGGCAGCGCGAGCCACCACAGCGGCCGGGGCGGGAAGCTCAGGAAGAGCAGCACGCCCGACAGCACGGCCGCTCCCGGCCGTACGAGGCGCCGCGGGCCGGACGGACCGGGCTCCGGGGCGGCGGCGGGTCCTGAGGAGTCGACGGGGGTGATCGTGGTGCTCACCTTGCGGAGTCTACGGCGCGTGCCCGGGGCCGGATCACTCCGGCCGCGTCGGCCGGCCGACGCGGCCGGACGCGGGGCCACGGCCGGGGCGGCGGGCGCCGCCCCTCGGTCACCGTCACCCTTCCCTCACTTCTGCAGCAACGTTCCTGCGCATATGCTCCCCAAACCCCGCCGGTCCCGTTACGGTGTCGGCCAGACGGAGCGGGGGGTCGAGGGGGATGGCTGCACCTGCGGCGGAGCTGGCCGCCGTGCGCGAGCGTGGGCGCGCACCCGATGTCGCCGGGGTGTTGATCCTCGGTGCCGTCGTGCTGTGGTCGCTCGCCACCGCCACCGGCCGGGACGCCCGCCCGGAGGGCGTTCTCCTCGCCGTTCTCGCGCTCGCAGCGGGCTACGCCTGCGGCCGGATCTCCGGGACGCTGCTGCCGGTGGCCGCGGCGGCGACCGCGTCGCTGGCCGCGCTCGGCCTCGCGCTGACCTCCGGGCCGAGCATCCCGGGCGCCGCCCCCACCGGTGCCGTACCCCCTGGCCATACGGGCGCGGCCGCGGCGTTGCTCGTCCTGGCCGCCGGCGCGGCCTGCTGCGCCGCCTCGGCCGCCGATGCGGTCCCGGTCCGTCTCCTGGCGCGGCTGCTCGCGCTCGCGGTGGCGGGTGTGGCGCTCGTCCTCGGCTCCGTGGTGGGTTTCGTCGCGGCGCTCGGGGTCCTGCTCTGCTCCCTCGCGGCGGAACGGATGCGACGCAGACTCCTCGGACTCGCGGGGCTCGTGCTGGCGACGGGGCTGTTCGTGGGGGCGTCCTGGGCCGTGGCCGAGCAACGGCTGCCCGACGGCCTCTCGGTCTCCCTGGAGGGGCAGCTGACCGGGCACCGGGTGCTGCTGTGGCAGGAGGCGGCCTCGATGGCCCGGGAGAACCCGCTGGTCGGGGTGGGCCCGGAGCGCTTCGGCGCACTGAGCCCCACGGCCCGGACGACCCTCTACGCGGACGGGAAGCCGCACTCGGCTCCGCTCCAACAGGCGGCGGAACAGGGGGTCCCGGGCGTCGTCCTGCTGGGCGCGACGTACGGCTGGCTGGTGTGCGGGCTGTGGACCTCTCCCCGGCGGACGGCGGTGGTCCTGACGGCGGCGGCCACCCTCACCGCCCTCGCGGCGCTCGCCACCGTCGGCAACGCGCTGAGCTTCACCCCGGTGACCGCGGGCGCGGGGCTCCTCGCGGGTCTGGCGACGGCCCGCCGGGCACCCGCGCCGACCGACGGCTGACGGCCGACGACAGCCGGGCGACGACCGATGACGAACCATCCGCGCGCCCCTCGCTCAGGCCCCCGACGGCCCCGTCGGCGTCGGGGGGCGCAGCCGGTCGCGGATGACGCGGACCCCGAACTCGGCGTCGTCGACGGTGACCGTGAACGTCCGGCCGTCGTCCAGCTTCAGGACGAGCGCCTCGCCGCGTCGGACGATGACCCCCTTGCCCTTCTCCGGACGCCAGCGGTAGCCCCAGCCGCCCCATTCGTGGGGCGTGACCTTCGCGACGTAGTCGGCACCGACCACATGGGCGAGCAGGATGCGCCGACGCGGCACTCCCATGTGGCCGCAGCGGACCTCCATGGCCCGCTGGTCCACCCTGACCTCGACATGGACGAAGGCCAGCGTCCCGAACAGGACGAGCAGCCCCGCCGCGACGCACCCGATCACGGCCATCAACAGGGCCGCGATGCCGGAGGTCCAGGCCGAGTCGACCGCGATGGTGATGCCGAGCGCCATGCAGGCGGCGCCGGCGACCGCCGCCACCCACTGCATGCGGTTGGTGGCTCGGCCGATCCACACCTCGGGCAGGGGCGCGTCGACCCCCAGGGGGCGAGGATGTCGGGGATGTCGGAAATGGTCCCTCATGCGGGGCAGCCTACTCACGTTCCGCTCGTACGGCGCCCCTTCGGGGCCGGACGGCGGCTCCGTCAGCGGGCGGGCGCCGACGCCCGGAGCAGGCGGCCTTCCAGGTAGCTCAGGGCGGCGGCCGGCAGGTCCGAGGTCCGTCCGCTGAGCAGGACGGTGAGGCCGCCGGTCGGCTTCGCGGTGGGCTCGGGCTCGGCGCCGATCCGACGGAGCGCCTGTGCCGCGACTGCCCCCGCCGAGCCGTGGAAAACCACCGGCGGCAGGTCGGGGGAGTGCACCGCGGCGCGGATCCGCTCGGCGACCAGCTCGTAGTGCGTGCAGCCGAGCACGAGGGCCCGTACGTCCGGTGGGGTGAGGGCCGCGGCGGCGGCGACCGCCCGGTCGACGGCGTCCGCGTCGGCGTGCTCCACGGCGTCCGCGAGGCCGGGGCAGGGCACCTCGGTGACCTCGGCGCCGTCGGCGAAGTCGCGGATCAGGCCGCGCTGGTACGGGCTGCCGGTGGTGGCCGGCGTCGCCCAGATGGCGACCTTGCCGCCCCCCGCGGCGGCCGGCTTGATCGCGGGGACCGTGCCGATGACCGGGATGTGGGGCTCCAGCGCGGCGCGCAGCGCGGGCAGGGCGTGCACGGAGGCGGTGTTGCAGCCGACGATCAGCGCGTCGGGCTCGTGCTCCGCGGCCGCGCGGGCGACGGCGAGGGCCCGCTCGGTGAGGTCCTCCGGCGTCCGGGGCCCCCAGGGCATCCCGTCGGGGTCGCTGGAGATCACCAGATCGGCGTCCGGCCGCAGTCGACGAACCACGGCCGCTGCCGGGAGCAGGCCGATTCCGGAGTCCATGAGCGCGATCTTCACCCGATCACCCTATCCGACCACCCTTGCGCGCCCGGGGATCTGGGGCAGACTGCGGCGAATGAGCGCCATTGCCTGGATCGCCACGGGTTCGCTGGCCGCCTGGGGGTGGCTGCTGCTGGGTCAGGGGTTCTTCTGGCGTACCGATCAACGCCTGCCGAAGGCACGGGCGCGCCCGCGGCCGGGCGAGTGGCCGAGGGTCGCGATCGTCGTGCCGGCACGGGACGAGGCGGAGGTGCTTCCGCTGAGCCTGCCGTCGCTGCTGTCGCAGGACTATCCGGGTGAGGCGGAGGTCGTGCTCGTCGACGACGGCAGCACGGACGGCACAGGGAAGCTCGCCGGCGAGCTGGCGTCGCGGTACGGGGGGCTGCCGCTGACCGTGGTCTCGCCGGGCGAGCCCGAGCCCGGCTGGACGGGGAAGTTGTGGGCGCTGCGCCACGGCATCGGCCTGGCACGCGCGCGTGGCCCGGAGTTCCTCCTTCTGACCGACGCCGACATCGCCCATGAGCCGGACAGTCTGCGCCGGCTCGTGGCCGCGGCCGTCGGCGGCGATCTGGACCTGGTGTCCCAGATGGCCCGGCTGCGGGTGGCGAGCGTCTGGGAGCGCCTGGTCGTGCCGGCGTTCGTCTACTTCTTCGCCCAGCTGTATCCGTTCCGCTGGATCAATCGTCGGCGCCCGCTGGCGACGGCGGCGGCCGGCGGGTGCGTGCTGCTGCGGACGTCGACGGCGGAGCGGGCGCGGGTGCCGGACTCGATCCGGCAGGCGGTGATCGACGACGTCTCGCTGGCGCGCGCGGTACGGAGGGCGGGCGGGCGGATCTGGCTGGGTCTCGCCGAGCGGGTGGACAGCGTCCGCCCGTACCCGCGCCTCGTCGACCTGTGGCGCATGGTCTCGCGGAGCGCGTACGCCCAACTCCGGCACAACCCGCTCGTGCTGGCGGGCACGGTGGCCGGGCTGGCCGTCGTCTATCTCGCTCCCCCGGTGGCGCTGGTGGTCGGCGTGGCGGGCGGGGACGCGGCGGCGGCCTGGACGGGCGGGGTCGCGTGGGCGGTGATGGCGGGGACGTATCTGCCGATGCTCCGCTACTACCGGCAGCCGCTCTGGCTCGCCCTGACGCTGCCGTTCACCGCGTCGCTCTATCTGCTGATGACGGTGGACTCGGCGGTGCAGCACTACCGGGGACGGGGCGCGGCCTGGAAGGGACGGACCTACGCCCGCCCCCGGCCGGCCCCGGACCGGTGACCTGAGGGCGCACCCGCCGCGCTTCCCCTCGTGACGGCCGGAGCGCGAAGCGCGCCGAGACCGGCCGGAGAAATGGGCGTCGGTATCGGAGCGCACTTTCTCCGACACAAGGAGTAGCGCCCGGGTCTCGACGTCCCGGACTCCCCCACCTGAACGCCGGCCCAATTCGACGCGCACAGCGCGCGCCGCCACCGGAACATTGACTCCCTTAAGCATGGACATGATCCCCCGGGTCGCCGCTCTCGGGACATCAAGATTTCTTTACGCCGACCTAATGACGGGGCATGCGGGGCATCGGAGCAACCCGTGGGTAACCCCTTCCCAGCTCGTGTTTTCAAGATCAGCGGCCCGGCGGAGCCTCTCGGCGCGACCGTTTTTGTCACGTTCGATCGGATTATGGATCGACGGTCACTCAGAACCCGTCAAACAACCCTCTTATCGGGCTCCCCAACCAGCACATCGTGGGCTTAACTTATGTGCCATGACCTCCCCCCGCTCCACCTACGGCGGCGGTTACTACACCGCGCCGTCGTTCCCCGACACCCCCATCTACGACTCCCTGGTCGCGGAGCGGGGCACGCCTCAGATCGCCCCGATCCGAGTGCCTTCCGCGTACGACACCGGCAACAGCTACCTGCCGGCGCTGCCCGCGGCCCTGCCCGCCCTTCCGGCGGGCCCCAGCCAGCCCTCGCCCGCCTACAACGGGGGCTCCTACGGCTACCCGCAGCCGATGCAGCAGCAGATGGCCCCCGTGCCGCTGCAGCACGCGCCCGCGCCCTACATCCCCCAGCAGCCCGTCGGCCGCGGCGGCTACCCGGGCGGCCAGCCCCAGCAGCCGCAGCGCCCGGCCAACACGGGGTACGAGGCGATGCGCCCGGCGGCCCGCCCCGCCCCGGCGCCCGCGCAGTACCAGGACCCGTACAACCGCCCTTACCAGGGTCAGGGGTACTGAGCGACGCCAAAAACGGAGCTACTGGCAGGATGGCGACATGTCGATCCCTCGCCTGCGCTCCGTCCATGTCCACCCGGTCAAGGCGCTGCGCGGTTACGCACCCGCCGAGGCGGAGGTCCAGCCATGGGGACTGGCCGGTGACCGCCGCTGGGCCGTCGTGGACTCGTCGGGCAAGGTCGTGACCCAACGCCGTCATCCGCAGATGGCGTTGGCCTCGGCCGAACCGCTGCCGAGCGGTGGCATCGAGCTGTCCGCGGCCGGCCGCCCGACGCTGTCGGTCGAGGTGCCGCGGCCGTCGTCCACGATCCGGGTGGAGGTCTTCGAGACTCCGGTGGAGGCGGTCCCGGCCGATCCCGCGGCCGACGCGTGGTTCAGCGCGTACCTGGACACCGAGGTGCGGCTCGTCCACATGGACGAGCCGGCGCACCGCCGTCCGATCAAGCCCGAGTTCGCTCTGCCGGGCGAGACGGTGAGCTTCGCGGACGGCTTCCCTCTCCTGACCACCACCACCGCCTCCCTCGATGCCCTGAACTCGCTGATCGCGCAGGGCGATCACGCCGACGAGGGCCCCCTGCCGATGAACCGCTTCCGGCCCAATCTGGTCATCGACGGGACCGCGCCCTGGGCCGAGGACGGCTGGACCCGGCTCGCGGTCGGCGAGGTCACCTTCCGGGCCGCCCGGTCCTGTGGCCGTTGTGTCGTGACCACCACCGACCAGCGCACCGCCGAGCGCGGCAAGGAGCCGCTGCGGACGCTCGCACTCCACCGCAAGGACGGCGGCAGGCTGATCTTCGGGCAGAACCTCGTGCCCGAGACCGTCGGCACCGTCCGCGTGGGGGACGAGATCAAGATCATCGACTGAGGCGGGCGACCGGCGCACGACGCCGCTTTCACTCCTCCTGCCCCGGATGGCAGGGAACCCTCCCCGGGGGCAGTCTCGTTGAGAGAGCCATGGACGAGGGGGTGCGAGGCATGCGAGCAGCCGCCGGAGTCTGGCGCTGGCGGCACAATCCCCTGCGCCGGACCACGGACCTGGTCGAGGCGTGGGTCGCCCTGATCTCCGTGGTGCTGCTCGCGCTCGCCGTGCCGACGGCGGGCTGGATCTCCGCGGTGCGCACCGACGCCTCCCTCCAGCGCACCGTCCAGGCCCAGCAGCGGCTCCGGCAGCCGGCGACCGCCCGGGTGATCCGGCTCGCCGACACCCCGGCGTCGGGGTTCACCAGCCCCGACCCCGCGGGCGAACAGCCGCTGCGCCGTTCCGTCGTGGCCCGCTGGACGGCGCCGGACGGCACTGCGCGCACGGGCACCGTCACGACCCGGCGCGAACTGGCCGATCCGGGCGACTCGTTCCGGATCTGGACCGACCGGAGCGGACGACCGGTCGCACCGCCCATGCCTCCGGAGACCGCGCACGCCCACGCGATCGCCATCGGGCTGCTCACCGCGGGCCTCACGGGCGCCTTCGTCGAGGCGGCCAGACGTGGTGTCGTACGACGCCTGGTACACCGGCGGTACCGGCGCCTCGACCGGGCGTGGGACAAGGCCGGTCCCGACTGGGGACGCACGGGCGCGGGCAGCTGAGGCCCGCCCCGGACGCACCCGCCGCGGGCGGCCGCCCCTCCCCGTTCGGCGGATCGGTGCGGGCGACCGCCCGGCCGACCGGACGTATCCGGTCCGAGCGGCCGACCCGTCAACCCCCCGCCGTCGCGCGCGCTACGGTGGGGCATCCGATGAGCAGCGACGCATGAGGCGGGGGCAGAGCACACCCATGGCACAGGGCACGGTCCAGGTGACGCACACCGGCACATCGCGGTGGCGGCGCCGCACGGGTGAGTACGCCTCCCTCGCCGCGGCCCTGGAGGCCGCGGCGGACGGCGACGTCCTCACCGTCGCGCCCGGTACCTACCGGGAGAACCTCGTCATCGAACGGGCCGTCACACTGCGCGGCGCGGAGGGCGGCGTCGGCTCCGTCCGGATCGCCCCCGCGGACGGTGTGCCGCTGACCGTACGGGCGTCCGCCACCGTCCAGGACCTGCATGTGGAGGGGCAGGACACCGCCGCGCCCGCGCTGCTCGTGGAGGACGGCACCCCTGACCTGCTCGACCTGCGGATCGTGACCCGCTCGGCCGCCGGTCTCGAAGTGCGCGGAGCGGCCCGCCCCACCGTCCGGCGCTGCACCGTCGACAATCCCGCGGGCGTGGGCCTCGCCGTCCTCGACGGCGCGGGTGGGGTGTTCGAGGAGTGCGAGATCGTCTCGGCCGGGCAGTCCGGCGTCTCCGTCCGCGGCGGCGCCCATCCGCGCCTGGAGCGCTGCCGGGTCCATCACGCCTCGGGCGCCGGGATCACCGTCAACGGCGAGGGCAGCGGCCTGGAGGGCATCGGCTGCGAGGTGTACGAGATCAAGGGCACCGGTCTGCAGATCGCCGCGCGCGCGAGCGCGCACCTCACGGACTCCTCCGTGCACCGCACCTCGGCCGACGGCATCACGCTCGACACGGACGCGGTCCTCACCCTCTCCGACTGCGACATCCACGACATTCCCGAGAACGCGATCGACCTGCGCTCGCGTTCGGTGCTCACGCTGACCCGATCCACCGTGCGGCGGTTCGGCCGCAACGGGCTCTCGGTGTGGGACCCCGGCACCCGGGTGGACGCCAACCAGTGCGAGATCCACGACAGTACGGGCGACTACCCGGCGGTCTGGATCAGCGACGGTGCCACCGCCGTCCTCGACACCTGCCGGGTGCACGACGTGCCGGACGCCCTGTTCGTCCTCGACCGCGGCTCGCGCGCGGACGTCGTCGACAGCGATCTGTCGCAGGTGCGGAACACGGCGGTGTCGGTCAGCGACGGGGCGACGGCTCAGCTCGACGACTGCCGGATCCGCGAGGCGTCCACGGGCGCCTGGTTCCGGGACCACGGCAGTGGCGGGACGCTCGGCGGGTGCACCATCGACACCGTGCAGACCGGGGTCATCGTCACCAAGGGAGCGGATCCCACGATCGAGCGGTGCACGGTCACCTCGCCCGCCGAAGCCGGGTTCTACGTCTCCGCCGAGGGGCGCGGGTCCTTCCACGGCTGCCGGGTCACCGGAAGCGGCGGCTACGGCTTCCATGTGATGGACGGCTGCCGCACGACGCTGCGCAAGTGCCGCACGGAGCGCTGCGCCCGCGGCGGGTACGAGTTCCCCGACGAGGGTCCGGTGGCCGAGGACTGCACGAGCGACGAGAGCGCGGTGCGCACGGCTCCGGCCGCGGAGGCGGGGACCGTGCTGACGGCGACGCAGTCGGGGGGCCTGCTCGGCACGGTTCCCCCGCCCCGCACCCCCACCGCCCCTCCCGCCCCCGCCCCCGAGCCCGTCCGGGACGCGCGCTCCTCCCAGGACGTGCTCGGTGAACTGGACGCGCTGGTGGGCCTGGAGAGCGTGAAGCACGAGGTGCGGACGCTCACCAACATGATCGAGGTGGGGCGCAGGCGGCAGGAGGCCGGGCTCAAGGCCGCCTCGGTCCGCCGCCACCTGGTCTTCACCGGCAACCCCGGCACCGGCAAGACGACCGTCGCCCGGCTCTACGGCGAGATCCTGGCCTCGCTGGGCGTCCTGGAACGCGGGCATCTGGTCGAGGTCTCCCGGGTCGACCTGGTCGGCGAGCACATCGGCTCGACGGCGATCCGCACGCAGGAGGCGTTCGACCGGGCGCGCGGCGGGGTGCTGTTCGTCGACGAGGCGTACGCGCTGTCGCCGGAGGACTCGGGCCGGGACTTCGGGCGCGAGGCGATCGACACCCTGGTGAAGCTGATGGAGGACCACCGTGACGCGGTCGTGGTGATCGTCGCCGGCTACACGGCGGAGATGGAGCGCTTCCTCACGGTCAACCCCGGTGTCGCGTCCCGTTTCTCCCGGACCATCAGCTTCAGCGACTACGTGCCGGACGAACTGCTGCGGATCGTGGAGCAGCAGGCGGACGAGCACGAGTACCGGCTCGCGGAGGGTACGGGAGAGTCGCTGCGGAAGTACTTCACCGAGCTGCCGAAGGGTCCGGCGTTCGGCAACGGCCGCACCGCGCGGCAGACCTTCGAGTCGATGGTGGAGCGCCATGCCGGTCGGGTCGCCGTGCTCGCCGAGGTGAGCACGGACGACCTGACCCTGCTCTATCCGGAGGACCTTCCCGAACTCCCCTGATCCGCCTGCTCGTCGGCGTCCCCCTCGCGCTGGCGCGGCAGGGCGGGTGGCAGCCGGTCGAGGAGTACGGACCGTTCGGCGGCGAACACCGGGTCGGCCTGGTAGTCGGAGTGGCCCAGGATCGGCTCCGGCAGCGGGTGCGCGTGGGTGCGGCCGTAGACGACCGGATCGAGGAGCACCGCCCGGTCGACGGCCGGCTTGGCTCCCGCGGCGGGCACCCGTACGGGTCCGCCTATCGGGTCGGTGGCGCGGTAGAGGTTGCTCCAGCAGTGCACCGTACGGTGCAGGGCGCGCAGCGGCCCCGGTCCGAAGTAGGCGGGGAACCAGCGGCCGTAGAGCCGCTCCAGCGGTGAGCCGTAGGTCAGCAGCGCGACCCGTCCGCGGGTCGTCGGCGACAGCTGCCAGACGGCGGCGGCGGCCAGCACGCTGCCCTGGGAGTGGCCGGAGATGACGAGCCGCCCTCCCGTGCGCCGGGTCCACGAACTCATCCGCCAGGTGAGGTCGGGCACGGCCCGTTCGGCGTAGCAGGGCGGGGCGAAGGGATGCGCCGCGCGGGGCCAGAAGGTGCCGACGTCCCAGAGGATGCCGATGGTGCGCCGGGCGGAGGCGTCCCGGTAGGCGCGCCGGCCCCAGGTGACGAAGAGCAGGAAGCCGAAGCCGATCATCCAGGAGCCGAGGGCCTGGGCCGTGTCGGCGGCGGAGGCGATGGCCGGGTGAGCGCCGTCGAAGGCCCGGCCCGGTACGTTCCCGCTGGCCCAGGCGCCCGCGACGGAGCCCGCGCCGAGCAGCAGGGTCGCGCCCGAGACGATCCCGACGAGCGCGGGGGCGGCGTCGGTGAGGCCGGCGGTGGCACGGCCCGCGGCGATCCGTGCCGTGCGGACCGGGTCGGCGTCCTCGGCGCCGTACTCGGCCTCGACGACGGGACCGAGGCGGCGGGCCTCGCGCGCGGTCCGTACGGCGAGGAAGATCACCGGGGCGAGGAGCATCAGCAGCAGGACGGGGATGACGGAAGCCTGCCAGCTCAGCAGCACGGGCGGGGCGACGGACGACCCGGCCCCCATGCCGGGGGTGCCGGGTCCGTCGAGCCAGTCGGCCATCCGCTGGGCGACTCCGCCGGACATCACCCCGCCGAGTGCGCAGGCCAGCATGGCGACGGCCGGGCCGCCGAGGCCGTACAGGGCGGTCCTCGTCTCACGACGGGGGCGGTGCAGGAGGAGGGCGACCACCGCGAGGGCGACGACGAGTCCGCCCTGGGCCAGGGTCAGGACGCCGAAGGCGGCGTCACCCGGCAGGACTCCCGAGGAACGCCACGCGGGGCGGGACCAGCCGGCGTGGAGGACGGCGAGGGCGAGCAGGACGAGGGAGGCGCCGGGCAGCCAGGACACCAGGGCCTGTTCGAGTCGCAGGTCGAGACGCTTCTCGCTGCGGCCGCGGCGGCAGACGACCCAGAGGACGACGACGGCGAGGACGACGAAGGCCGCCTGGAGGAGCCAGGCGAGGACCGCCGGCGGTGCGCCCGCGACGCCCCGGTCGTGACGTGCGGCGGCACCGGTGACGGCGGCGGCGACGGTCAGGAAGCCGGCGGCGGTGTGCGCGGCGCGCAGCCGTGCGACGAGACGGCGGCCGTACCAGAAGCCGGGCCGGCCGAGAGCGGGGCGGAGTTCGGTGGGGGTGGCGGCGTCGGCGCTCTCGGTGTCCGCCGTCGCCGAGGAGCCGGATCCGGACTCGGCGCGCACCGGCTCGGACTCGGCCGCCTCCGCGGGCCCGGCGTCGTACCCCGTGGGCGGGCGCTGGGCCTCGTACGCGCTCCACGTCCGGTTGGAGAGGTACCAGAGGAGGCCCACGAGCGCCGCCGGGACCACGGCGGCGAGGGCGAGGCGGCGGCCCGGCTGGGACCACCAGCCGCCCCGCTCCGCCGAGAGGAAGCCGAGCCAGGAGCGGTCCTCCGTGCAGACGGCCGATCCGGCGCACTGCCAGGCCGTCAGATCGAGCGCGACCTCGCAGGCGGCCGCGGTGAGCAGCACGGTGAGGGTGAGCGCCACGAGCCGCACCAGGACCGCGTAGAGGCGGACCAGACCGGGGCGCCCCTTGGCCGACGGGCGCATCCAGTGGGCCAGGTTGGCGACCATGAAGGGCAGGAGCAGCAGCCACAGGGCCCGGGCGCCGTTGCCGGAGGTGAGGTTGGACCAGCAGTACGCCTCGGGGACCGGCCGTTCGGCGTAGCGCTCGGGGTGGTCCTCGGCATCGAGATCGTCGGTGCGGCGGTGCATGGCCGCGGTCGTGTCGCCGGTGACCCGGACCGTGCGGGGGTCGCCCAGCATGTCCTGCGGCGTGGCTCCGCCGACACCGTGGACGAGGAGCTCGAGCGCCGCACCTCCGCTCTTCGGGGCAGGTGTGGCAGGGGACACTTCGGTGTCTCGCTCTCTGGGTGGCAGGATTCGACGACAGGCAACAGGATCGCGGAAGGCCGTGCGCTCGCGCACGGGCTCTCACCGAATCCGACGGCAATCCCCCAGTCCCCTGCGGAAGGAACGGCCCCCGGTGGTGAGCGACCATCAGAATCTCCTCGCGGAGCAGCGGCGCGCCCTCATCCTGGACGAGGTACGGCGGCGCGGAGGCGTACGGGTCAACGAACTGACGCGGCGGCTCAACGTCTCCGACATGACGGTCCGCCGCGACCTGGACGCCCTGGCCCGTCAGGGTGTCGTGGAGAAGGTGCACGGCGGCGCGGTGCCGGTGGTGGAGACGAGTTCGCACGAACCGGGGTTCGAGGCCAAGTCCGCGCTGGAGCTGGGGGCGAAGGAGGACATCGCCCGGACGGCGGCGCGGATGGTCGCTCCGGGCTCGGCGATCGCGCTGTCGGGCGGTACGACGACCTTCGCCCTGGCGGGGCGGCTGCTCGACGTGCCGGATCTGACGGTGGTGACCAATTCGGTGCGGGTCGCGGACGTCTTCCACTCGGCCGGCCACGCGGCCGGCGAGTCGCGGCCCGGGGCGGCGACCGTCGTGCTGACGGGCGGCGTTCGGACCCCGTCGGACGCGCTGGTGGGGCCGGTGGCCGACCAGGCGATCCGTTCGCTCCACTTCGACGTGCTGTTCCTCGGGGTGCACGGGATCTCGGTGGAGGCGGGGCTCTCCACGCCGAACCTCGCCGAGGCGGAGACCAACCGCCGTCTGATGCGCTCGGCACGCCGGGTGGTGGTGGTCGCGGACCACACGAAGTGGGGGACGGTGGGACTGAGTTCGTTCGCCCGGCTCGACGAGGTGGACACACTGGTGACGGACGGGGGTCTGTCGGAGCGGACCCGGGCGGAGATGGCGGAGCAGCTGCCGGGCCTGGTCGTCGCGGGCGAGGACGACGTCGAGGACGAGGAGGCGTGAGCCTCTTCCGCGTCGAGCGCTCATCGGCCCTGCCGGTGGACGAGGCGTGGCGGCGCCTCACCGACTTCCGCGCGCACGGGCGTCTGGTGCCCCTGACCCGGACGCGGCTGCTCTCCGCGGGCCCCACGGGCGCGGGAAGCCGCTTCGTGGCCCGTACCGGCGTGGGGCGGCTGGCGTTCGACGATCCGATGGAGGTCGTGCGCTGGGAGCCTCCGGAGTCGGGGCGGCCGGGCGTGTGCGGGCTGGAGAAGCGGGGCCGGGTGGTGCTCGGCCGTGCCGTGATCGAGGTGTACGGGGCGCCTGGCGGCGGCTCCCGCGCGGTGTGGGTGGAGGAGCTTCGGGTACGCGGGGTGCCGCGCGTCCTCGATCCCGTACTGGCCTTCGCCGGGCGGAGGTTGTTCGGTCGGGCGATGGACGGACTGCTGTCCATGTGACAGAACGTCAGCTAGGGTGTGCGCACTTCAGGCCCCGCTCTCCGGAGGTACGGTCCCATGGCACGCCGACTCAGGCCCGTGGAGCTCGACTTCGCCACATCCGCACCCGTCCGCCTGGTGTTCACGGCGGAGGTGGCGGCCCCTCCCTCCGCCGTCCACCGGTCGCTGGCGGTGGAGTTGGGCAGTATGCCCGCCTGGTTCGCGGCCGTGAGCTCCGCGACACCGACTGCCGACGGTGCCGGACGCACGGTCCGGCTCCGGGGCGGGATCGTCTTCCACGAGACGATCATGGCCGACGAACCGGACACCCGTTACGCCTACCGGATCGACGAGACCAACGCACCCGGCGTCAGCGCCATGCTGGAGGACTGGAACCTCTCCCCCGCCGGCTCCGGTACCCGGGTCCGCTGGACCATGGCCGTCGACGGCCCCGGCCCGTGCCTCCTCGCCATGCGCCTCGCCCGCCCCGGCGTCGGGAAGTCCTTCCGCGACGCGATGCGCAGCCTGGACCGGCGGCTCACTCCGGCCAGGAACCCGTCTCCAGGAACCGGTCGATAGCCGCGGCGTAGGGGGCGATGTCCAGGCCCTGCTCGGCGAGCCAGGCGTCGGAGTAGTACTTGTCGAGGTAGCGGTCGCCCGGGTCGCAGATCAGGGTCACGACGCTGCCGGTGCGGCCGTGCTCGACCATCTCCGCGACGATCTTCAGCGCGCTCCACAGCCCCGTGCCGGTGGATCCGCCCGCCTTGCGGCCGATCGCCGCCTCCAGTGCGCGGACGGCGGCGACGCTGGCCGCGTCCGGGACCTTCATCATCCGGTCGATGGCCCCGGGCACGAAGCTCGGCTCCATCCGGGGCCGGCCGATGCCCTCGATGCGCGAGCCGCAGTCGGAGGTGGCGAGCGGATCGCTGTTCGTCCAGCCGTCGAAGAAACAGGAGTTCTCGGGGTCGGCGACACAGATGCGGGTGTCGTGCTGCATGTAGTGCACGTAGCGCGCGATGGTCGCGGATGTGCCGCCGGTGCCGGCGGTGGCGACGATCCAGGCGGGTTCGGGGTACCGCTCCAGCCTCAGCTGCTGGTACATCGATTCGGCGATGTTGTTGTTGCCCCGCCAGTCCGTGGCCCGCTCGGCGTAGGTGAACTGGTCCATGTAGTGCCCACCGGTCCGCTCCGCGAGGGCCGCCGACTCCTCGTACATCTTGCGCGAGTCGTCCACGAAGTGGCACCGGCCGCCGTGGAACTCGATCAGGCGGCACTTCTCGGGGCTGGTGGTCCGGGGCATCACCGCGATGAAGGGCACCCCGATCAGCTTGGCGAAGTACGCCTCGGAGACGGCCGTCGAGCCGCTGGACGCCTCGATGACGGGCTTGCCGGGACGGATCCAGCCGTTGCAGAGACCGTAGAGGAAGAGGGAGCGGGCGAGCCGGTGCTTCAGACTGCCGGTGGGGTGGGTCGACTCGTCCTTGAGATAGAGGTCGATGCCCCACTTCTCCGGGAGCGGGAAGCGCAGCAGGTGGGTGTCGGCGGAGCGGTTGGCGTCGGCCTGGACCTTGCGGACGGCGTCCTTCAGCCAGGCGCGGTACGCCGGGTCGCTGCGGTCGACGTCGATGGTGGCCGCGGCCCGTGGCGCGCTGCCCGACACCGTGTTCTCCGTGGTGCTCATGCGTCCCTCTCCTCATCCTTCCCCCGACGGTCCCCACTGGTGACGATAACTCGCTCACCTGCACAAACGTTCACTTTGGGGGTCCATAGGAGTCCCTTGCAGAGGGGCGCTCTGGTGTGCCCGGCGCCCGCCGGGCACACTGGTCGGAACAACCGGCGCGAAGGGGGCGGAGCGAGATGACGGAACCCGAGTTCACGGCCACGGGGGTACGGATCGATCGCTGGCCCCGCTCGCTGACCCGGGCGGGCGAGGTCCGGATCGAGGACGGTCGTCTTTCGCTGCTGACCAGCTACGGCAGCGAGATCGACAGCGCCCCGGTGGCCTCCGTACGGGCGGGGCGGCCCTGGTTCGCCAAGCCGGACGAGACGGTGGCCACGGTCAACGGCACGCGCTACCGCCTGACCATGGACGGCCCGCGGGACCGGACGAAGGGTCCGGGGCGCTTCCTCGAAGCGCTGAGGAACGCGGCGGGGAAGAAGGAGAGCGGAGCGGGGACACGCCGGTGACCTGCGGTGGGTCGCCGCGAGTTGCGGGCCACTCACCACTGGTTCACGCTGGAACCACCTCACCGAGGGTTTACCGGCGGTGACGCTGTGATCCAGCCCACCGCGCCGCAGTACCGCATGACAGATCCGAATCTTCGTCTTCTTCCGGACCTACTTCGGGGAGTCGCAGCCGTGATCAGCGAGCCAAGCAGGCACTGCACGGTGGAGCTCCAGGCCCTGCCGTCGCGGATCGGTCAGGTCCGCAGAATCGTATCGGCGCATCTGCGCTACTGGCATCTCGATGCGTTGATCGACCATGCGGCGCTCGGTGTCACCGAGCTGCTGACCAATGTTCACCGGCACGCACAGCCGGACAAGAAGTGCACCGTCGAGATCGAGCTGCTGCTCGACCGACTCATGGTCTCGGTCCACGACCACGACCCGCGGATACCGGGATTCGCCGGCGGGACCGGGATTCTCGGGGCCCAGGACCCCTTCGGGATCGACGAGTTGGCCACCTCGGGCCGTGGGCTGGCCATCATCGAGGCGGTCAGCGAGAGCTGGGGCATCCGCCCGAACGGCGACACGGGGAAGGTCGTGTGGTTCACCCTCTCCGCGCCGACCCCGGCGGTGGCCGTGCCCTCCCGCTCGCACGCCGTCTACGGCGCGACGACCGACGGCCCCTTCGTCGACCAGAGCCGCTTCCGCGGCGCGCACGGCACGGGACTCGACGGGGTGCCCTTCGGGTCCCCCACGGAGCCGGCCCGCGCCCCGGCGGTCGCCCGTTCGGTCCTCACGGGCTGAGCGGGGGCGGCGCACGGCCGGGAGCTCGACGCGCGTCATCGGCATTCACCCCGTCAGGGCCCTGCCCTCGGTGTCGTCGACGCCCCACACCGTGACGGCGTCGACGACCCTGGCAGCTGGGCTCGGAGTGTGCCGCGCGCGGCGGTGGCCGCGGTCATGTCGCACGCCCCTTCGGGCCGGCGGCGCGACCGAACTGCTCCTCCAGGACGGTCAGCCGCCGCCAGTACTCGTCCTCGTCGATCTCACCGGCCGCGAAACGGTGGCCGAGGAGCGCGATCGGGGACTGCTCGTCGTAGGCCGGGCCCGGTCCGCGACCACGCCTCGCACGCATCCATCCGGTGCGGCGCAGGACGGTGACCACGGTCAGGATCACAGCCGCCCAGACGAGCGGGAAGAACAGGACCCAGGGGCCGGGGCCGGTGTGGGCGAGTGTGTTCATGTCTCTCAGCTCCTCGTGTGTGTCGCGTGTCGACGCTTCGAGGCTCGCTCGCGGAGGGGGTCCGGGGCGTCGTACGGCCGGCGGCTTCGTCCGTACGCCGTGGGGAGTACGGACGGAGCCCCGGACCTCTCCGGCCTGAACCGGCATGCACGGCACGGCTGTACCTACTGGTGTGTACACTGCCGTCATGACCACGTCCGAGCGACTGATCGAGGCCACCCGGGAACTGCTCTGGGAACGCGGCTACGTCGGCACGAGCCCCAAGGCGATCCAGCAGGCCGCGGGCGCCGGGCAGGGCAGCATGTACCACCACTTCGCCGGCAAGCCCGATCTGGCGCTCGCGGCGATCCGGCGCACGGCCGACGAGATGCGGGCGACGGCGGACGTCGTCCTCGGAGGCGGGGGTTCGGCGCATGCCCGCCTGGAGGCGTATCTGCTGCGTGAGCGCGATGTGCTGCGCGGCTGCCCGGTCGGGCGACTGACCATGGACCCGGACGTCGTGGCGAGCGCGGAACTGCGCGCTCCGGTCGACGAGACGCTCGACTGGTTGCGCGGCCGACTCGCCGGCGTCGTCCAGGAGGGGCTGGACAGTGGGGAGTTGACCGGTCCCCTGGATCCGGCCGAGCTCGCGGCCACGATCGTGGCGACCGTGCAGGGCGGCTACGTGCTGTGCCGCGCGTCGGGCAGCCCCGCCGCCTTCGACTCCGCCGTCCACGGACTGCTCGCCCTGCTGTCCGCGGTGAAGAGCCGTACCGCCTGAGCACAGACGAGAGAAGCGGAGACCGCACGATGGACGCCATGCAGTACGAGATCACCCTGCCCGCCGATTACGACATGGGGATCATCCGCGAGCGGGTCGCGACGAGGGGGCACCTCCTCGACGACTTCCCCGGCCTCGGCCTCAAGGCGTATCTGATCAGGGACCGCGAGGACGGCTCGCCGGTGAACCAGTACGCCCCGTTCTACCTCTGGACCGCGCCTGAGGGCATGCACGCGTTCCTCTGGGGCACGGGATTCCAGGGGATCGTGAACGACTTCGGCCGACCGGTGGTGCAGCACTGGACGGGTCTGGCCTACCAGGAGGGGCCGGCCGCGGCGGCGGCGCCACGGACCGCGACGCGCCGCAGGGTCCCCGTACCGACGGACGTCGCTCCGGCGACGGCGGTGGCGGAGGCGCGCGCCCGGCACGCCCGCGAGGCCCGTGAGGACGGCGTGGTGGCGAGCGCGCTCGCGATCGATCCCCGCCACTGGGAGCTGCTGCACGTCACCCTGTGGGCGGGGGAGCCGCCGGCCCCGGAGCCGGGCGCCGGCGCGGGCGAGCGCTTCCAGGTGCTGTGGCTGTCGGCCCCGGAACGGGCGGGGCTGTCCGCTCCGGAGCGGGGTGGACCGACCGCTCCGGAGCGGGGTGGACTGTCGGCTCCGGAGCGGGCTGGACTGTCGGCTCAGCCCACCGGGACCAGCGTCAGATAGGCGATGCCGAGGACGCGGCGGTAGCCGTCGAGCCAGGTGGAACGCTGGCGGTCGACCCGTTCGCGGGTCTCCGCGGCGAGCGGATGGTCGGAGTGGCCGGCCAGCCAGAGTTCGGTGTCGTGGCGGTAGCCGGACTCGAACTCCTCCCACTCGTCGACGCTCGCCGTCTCGATCCACGCCGGACGGAAGCCCGCCTCGATCGCCAGGTCGACGAGCGGTCCGAGCAGGAAGTGCTCCCCGGCGTGCGCGTCCGGCCACATCCCGGCGAGCTCCTCGTCCGTCGGCGTGCGCTGCCAGAAGCCCTCGCCGAGGACGACACGGCCGCCGGGCCGTACCAGGCGCCGCAGTTCCCGCAGGGCGGCCGCCGGATCGTGGGGCTGATCGGGCTCGCAGAGGGCCTGGCTGGAACCGAGGCAGAGGATCGCGTCGACGGGCCCCCGGGTGGTGCCGAGCGCCGACTCCTCCACGAACTCGACCCGGTCCGCGAGCCCGCGCTCCTTGGCGAGGTCCCTGCCGCGGGCCAGGTCCTCGGCGTTGATGTCGATGCCCACACCGGTCGAGCCGGGCGCGGCCTCCAGGACGCGCAGCAGCAACTCGCCCCAGCCGCAGCCGATGTCGAGCACGGTGGCGGGCGACGCGGCGGCGAGTCGCTCGATCATGCGAGTGGCGCGGGCCTCGGAGAGCGGCCCGTGGAAGGTCAGACTGCCGAGACGGGGAGGAAGATCATTGTCGGTCATGGAGCGGAACGGTAGTGCGAGCGGCGTCGTCCGCCCAAGCCGTTATCGCGCTCGCGCGCAGGGGCTCCGGTCCGGACGCCGCCCACCCGGTCCACGGCGCGCGCCGGTGGGCGAGGGTGAGCGCCCATGCCTTCGCTCCGGGCCCGCGCCCTCACACGACCGGCCTGCCCAGGGCGGCCAGCGGGTCGTCGAGGACCGGCTGCCAGGCCAGCTCGGCCGCGCCCACCAGGCTGTTGTGGTCGAGCGTGCAGGCGAGGATCGGTACGCCGCCGCTGCGCCCCCACAGGCTGCGGTCCGCGACGACCGCGCGCAGTCGGTCGGGGTCGGCGTCCAGCAGCTCGCGGTGCAGACCGCCGAGGATGATCCGGTCCGGGTTCAGGATGTTCACGAGACCGGCGAGGCCGAGCCCCAGACGGTCGATCAGCTCCGCCGTCGCGACGCGCACGCCCGGGTCGTCGGGGCTGGTCCGCAGCAGGTCGCGCGACTGCTGGAGCAGTGAGACCTCCGGCCCGGGCACCCGGCCCGCGGCGGTGAGGAAGGCGAGCGGGTCGGTCTCGACGTCGAGGCAGCCGCGGCTGCCGCAGTGGCACGGGCGCCCCTCGGGGTTGACCGTGAGGTGCCCGACCTCCAGGGCGAGCCCCGAACTCCCGGTGTGCAGGCGGCCGTCGAGGACGAGGGCACCGCCGACGCCCCGGTGGCCGGTGGCGACGCAGAGGAGGTCCTTGGCGCCGCGGCCGGCGCCGTGGCGGTGCTCGGCGAGGGCGGCGAGATTGACATCGTTGCCGGTGAAGGCCGGTCCTTCGATGCCCGCGGCGCGGACGCGTTCCGCGAAGATCTCCCGCACCTGGGCCCCGGCCGGCCAGGCGAGGTGGAGCGGGTTGAGCGCGGTGCCCTCGGGCTCGGCGACGGCCGAGGGCGCGGCGAGGCCCGCGCCGACGCAGCGGCGGCCGCTCTCCTCCAGCAGGGCGGCTCCCGCGTCGACGACGGCGCCCAGGACCTGGGCGGGGTCGGCGGAGACGGTGACGCAGCCCGGCGCGGTGGCCACGATGGTGCCGCCGAGGCCGACGAGCGCGGCACGGAAGCCGTCGGCGTGGACCTGCGCGGCGAGGGCCACCGGGCCCTTCTCGTCGACGGCGAGGCGGTGCGAGGGCCGCCCCTGGGACCCGGCGGCGGCGCCGGGGTTGGAGTCGACGCGGATGAGGCCGAGGGCCTCCAGTTCGGCGGCGACGGCACCGGCGGTGGCACGGGTGACGCCGAGTTCGGCGGTGAGCACGGCACGCGTCGGCGCGCGGCCGGTGTGCACCAGCTCCAGCGCGGGCCCGAGCGCGCCGCGCCCCCTGTCGAGCCGTGTCTTGGTCGTCGTCGCCTTGCCGTTCATGGGGGCGAGTCTCCCATGATCGGACGGGCGCGCTGTTTCGGCGGGTGCCCAGCGGGTAGCGGCGCGGCGGGAAACAGGAGGCGTCATGGCACGCTCCGTCACGTCGGCGGCCGGTGTGCGGGCCCTGCTGGAGGGCCAGGAGCACGGGACGTACGCCGAGCAGGCCGGCATCCGGCTCACGAACACACCGCGGCCGTTGTACCAGCTGCTCGTCCTGGCCCATCTGCTGAGCGCCCGGATCCGCGCGGAGACGGCGGTCGCGGCGGCCCGGGCGCTCTTCGCCGCGGGGATGCGCACCCCGCGGCGGATGCGGGACGCGACCTGGCAGGAGCGGGTGGACGCACTGGGCGAGGGCGGCTACCGGCGCTACGACGAGCGGACCTCCACGCAGCTCGGCACGGAGGCGGAACTGGTCCTCGGGGAGTACGGCGGCGATCTGCGGCGGATGCGGGCGGTGGCGGACGGCGACGTGGACCTGGCGCGGTCGGCGTTGCGGGAGATGCCGGGAATCGGTCCCGCCGGAGCGGACATCTTCCTGCGCGAGGTGCAGGGAATCTGGCCGGAACTCTCCCCCTACCTGGACGAGCGCGTGCTGCGCGGTGCCCGGCGCGCGCACCTTCCCACGGAACCCGCCGCACTCGCGCGACTGGTGCCCCGCGAGGAGCTGCCGCGTCTCGCCGCGGCGCTCGTCCGGACGTCGCTGCTGCGGGACGGCGCGGACACCTCGGGTTGAAATCCTCGCCCGCCCGCCCCTATCCTGAGTTTGTGCCGCTACTAAACAAAGTACGGACGGCCGTTCCGGGGGGCCCTGGCGGAGACACCGCTCCCTCCCTGTCCCGCCTCCGCACCGCCCTGACCCTCTTCTTCGCCCTCGACGGCTTCCTCTTCGCCGGCTGGGTGGTCCGCATCCCCGCGATCAAGCAGCAGACCGGGGCCTCCGCCAGCGACCTCGGGCTCGCGCTGCTCGGTGTGTCGGCCGGCGCCGTGGTGACCATGACCCTGACCGGGCGGCTCTGCCGGCGCCACGGCAGTCACGCCGTCACCGTCGCCACCGCCGTCCTCCTCTCGCTCTCCATCGCCCTGCCCGCCCTCACGCACTCGCCGCTCGCCCTGGGCCTCGTGCTGCTGGTCTTCGGCGCCGCGTACGGCGGCATCAACGTGGCCATGAACAGCGCCGCCGTCGACCTCGTCGCCGCCCTGCGCCGCCCCGTGATGCCCAGCTTCCACGCCGCGTTCAGCCTCGGCGGGATGGTCGGCGCCGGACTCGGCGGGCTCGTCGCCGGAAGCCTCGCCCCCGCCACCCATCTCCTCGGCCTGACGGTCGTCGGACTGCTCCTGACGGCCGTCGCCGGTCCCGTACTGCTCCGGCAGCCCTCCCCCGCCCCGCCGGAGGCGATCGCCGCCGAACGCCCGCGGGGGAAGGCGGGTTCACGCGGGCTCGTCCTCGTCTTCGGGGTGATCGCGCTCTGCACCGCGTACGGCGAGGGCGCTCTGGCCGACTGGGGCGCGCTCCACCTGGAACAGGACCTCCACGCGCACCCGGGCGTCGCCGCCGCCGGCTACTCGCTCTTCGCGCTCACCATGACCGCGGGCCGGCTCTCCGGCACCGCGCTCCTCGAACGCCTCGGCCAGACCCGCACGCTCGTGGCCGGCGGGGCGACGGCGGCCGCCGGCATGGTGCTCGGCGCGCTCGCGCCGACCGTCTGGGCGGCACTGCTCGGCTTCGCCGTCACCGGCCTCGGTCTGGCCAACATCTTCCCGGTGGCCGTGGCCCGCGCCGGAGCGCTGGCCGGACCGAGCGGGGTCGCCGCGGCCTCCACCCTCGGCTACGGCGGCATGCTGCTCGGCCCGCCGTCGATCGGCTTCCTCGCCGACTGGTTCTCCCTGCCGATCGCCCTGACCACTGTCGCCGTCCTCGCGGCGGGCGCCGCGGTCATCGGCTACGCGGCCCGGAACGTACGGGCCCCGGCACCGGCCGACCAGCGGTAGCCGGGGAGCGGTCGCCTTCCGGGCGCGGGGCCGACGCCTCAGCCCAGCCAGCCCGGGCGCACCAGACCCGACTCGTAGGCCATGACGACGAGCTGGGCCCTGTCGCGCGCGCCCAGCTTCACCATCGCCCGGCTCACGTGCGTCTTGGCGGTCAGGGGGCTGACGACCAGGCGCCGGGCGATCTCCTCGTTCGAGAGGCCGATGCCGACCAGAGCCATCACCTCCCTCTCCCGGTCGGTGAGTTCGTCGAGGACGAACACTCCGGCCGGGGGCTTCGAGCGGGCCGCGAACTCCTCGATGAGCCGTCGCGTCACCCCCGGCGAGAGCAGCGCGTCACCCTCGACGACGGCACGCACGGCCCGCAGCAGCTCCTCCGGCTCGGTGTCCTTGACGAGGAAACCGGAGGCGCCGGAGCGGATGGCCTCGAAGACGTACTCGTCGAGTTCGAACGTGGTCAGCATGACCACCTTCACCTCGCCGAGGGCCGGGTCGCCGGTGATCCTCCGGGTGGCGGCCAGCCCGTCGAGCCTCGGCATCCGGATGTCCATCAGGACGACGTCCGGGCGCAGTTCGCCCGCCTTCGCCGCGGCCTCGTCGCCGTCGGCGGCCTCCCCCGCGACCTCGATGTCCGGCTGGGCGTCCAGGAGCGCGCGGAAGCCCGCCCGTACCAGTGACTGGTCGTCGGCGAGCAGGACACGGATCACGGGGTCTCCCTCGGGCGGGCGGGAAGGACGGCGCGCACCCGGAATCCGCCGTCCGGGCGGGTGCCCGCCTCGATCGTGCCACCGAGCGCCGCGGCCCGCTCCCGCATCCCGGTGAGTCCGCTTCCGCTGCCGCCCGCGTCGCCACCGGTCGCCGGTCCGTCGTCGTCGACGCGGAGCTCCACACCGCCGGGCCGGTAGGCGATCAGCATGCGGGCGGTCCGGGAACCGGAGTGCCGGATCACGTTGGTCAGCGCCTCCTGCAGGATCCGGAAGGCCGCGAGATCGGTCCCGGGCGGCAGCGCCACGGGCTCCCCCTCGGTCGTGGTCTCCACGGTCAGACCCGTGGACGCCGCCTGCTCGACCAGTTCCGGGAGCCGGTCGAGTCCCGGTGCCGGGGTCCGCGGAGCCTCGCCCGGCGCCCGCAGGGTGGCGAGGACCTGCCGGACCTCCCCCAGTGCCTCCTTGCTCGCCGCCTTGATCGTGGTGAGCGCGGTGCGCGCCTGCTCGGGATCGGAGTCCAGCAGGGCCAGCCCGACCCCCGCCTGCACATGGATGACGGAGATCGAGTGGGCGAGGACGTCGTGCAGTTCGCGGGCGATCCGCAGGCGCTCCTCGTCCGCCCGGCGCCGCTCGGCCGCGGCGCGTTCGGCCCGCTGCTGCGCCCACTGCTCCCGGCGGACGCGGACCAGTTCCGAGGCGGCGAGGATCGCGACGACGAACAGGGCCACGGGAATCTCCTGGCCCCAGGGGGCGGCGGAGTCCCCGCGAGGGGGCAGATGGCGGTAGAGCCAGTGGGCGAGGAGCAGATGCCCCGCCCACAGCAGACCCAGCGCCCACCAGGCCGACCGCCGGTGCCCGTGGACGATCGCCGCGTAACAGGCGACGGCGACGAGGAGGAAGACCGGACCGTACGGGTACCCGGCGGCGAAGTAGCCGAGAGCGAGCGCCGTCGTCCCGAAGACCACGGGGACCGGGTGGCGGTGGCGCAGCAGGAGCAGCGCGGAGCCGGCGAGCAGCAGGGCACGGCCGAGGGCGTCCAGCGACTCCCGGTCCGGCTGGTTCCGCGCGGCGAAGCCCGAGCCCACCATCACGAACACGGCGAGCAGCAGGGTGGACCGCCAGGGCAGACCGGTCCCGGGCTCCCGGTCCGCCCACTGCCGCAGCCAGGGCGGCCCGCCCCGGTCACCGAGCGCCCGGGGCGGGCCGCCTTCGCCGTCTCCGCGCAGTTCGTCCATGCCCGCCACGCTAGACGCGGTCGGGCCGCGCGGGCGTCAGCCGGGCGCGGTGCTCACCCCTACTCCCCCGGGAGTACGCGGTGGCGCCCTCCCCGCCGACGGCACGGATGTGGCGTCGTGGGAGTCTGGACGACGTACGAGTCACGGGGGTCACGAGTGCGCAAGAGACATGTGCGGAAACTGCTGCGGGCGATGGCGAGCGGGGAACCGGTCCGCCTGACCTTCATGACCACGACGCGGGGCCGCGCCCGACTCGCCCTCGTCGCGGAGCAGTTCGGGTACGCGTACGCGGATCTGAGCCTGAACGGCAGTTCCACGGTGCTGTCGCTGGATCCCGACCCCACCCCGCGGGCCAGGGCGCGGGCCGCGGAGAACCGGGCACGGTATCCACGGGCGGGCGAAGGACGGGAGCTGCCGCCGATCGCGCCCGAGGACGTCGACCTCCTCGAGGCCCGCATGGTCGTGGACCTCGGCCGGCGGTACTCGACCACGTGGCGCCTGGGGATGGCGGCGGTGGTCACCGTCCTGCTCGCGGAGGAGATCAGCACGGAGTACGGCGACGGCGTGCCCGACGCGCCCGCCCTCGCGGGCATCGCCTGCGCCGTCCTCGCGGCGCTGGTGGTGGTGTTGTTCCCGCTCGGCTTCCGCAGCGTCGCCAAGCGGTCCGCCCGGCTGCGCGCCGCCGGGTTCACGGCGGTGACCGACGCCAACGGACGGCTGCGGTATCTGCCGCCCGGCGGGCGGCTCCCCGGGCACACCGACCCGCCGGCCCCATCGCACCAGGACGCCGCGGACCCGGCAGCGAGCGACCGGACGCCCTCCTGACCCGTACCCCGTCGCCCCCGGCCGGGGCGGGGCCGAGGTGGCTACGGGCGGGGCAGGAGGCCGATGTCGCGGCCGAGGCGCGTGGCGGCGGACGTGAAGAACGCGTCGCGCTCCTCGACGATGCGGTGGAACTGGCCGAACACCTCGAAGGAGACGAGCCCGAAGAGCTGCGACCACGCAGCGACCAGGGCGACGACGAGCCCGGGCGGCAGATCGGGCGCGAAGTCGGCGGCCATCCGCTCCGCCTCGGGGCGCAGCTCTCCGGCAAGCGGCGGCGGGGCGATGCCGTCCGTCGTGAAGGCGTCCCGGGCGATGGAGATGAGAACGAGGCCGACCCGGGAGGCCGGGCCGACGGTGTCCTGGGGGGCGGAGTATCCCGGCACGGGCGAGCCGTAGATCAGGGCGTACTCGTGCGGGTGTGCGACGGCCCAGGCGCGGACGGCCCGGCAGACGGCGGTCCACCGGACGAGGGCGTCGGGCGCGTCGCCCGCGTCCGTGGCGGCGAGGGCCTGTTCGGCGGCGACGCCGACGGCGTCGTACGCGTCGACGATGAGGGCCGTGAGCAGGTCGTCGCGACTGGGGAAGTAGCGGTAGAGGGCGGACGACACCATGCCGAGCTCGCGGGCGACGGCGCGGAGGGAGAGCTTCGGGGCGCCGTCGACGGCGAGCTGCTTGCGGGCCTCGTCCTTGATGGCGGCGGTGATCTCGATGCGGGCGCGGGCCCGGGCTCCTTGAACGCTGGTCATGGAGACAGTCTGCCACCTTTCGGAGCACTGCACTAAAACGAGAGCAGTGCTCTTGCTTTGGGGCACCGATCCGTGCACACTGATCTCAAGAGAGAGCAGTGCTCACAGATTCTTCCTCGGAGGTCGCCATGTCCGCTCAGCCCGCCGCCCACGTCATGAAGCCCGGCTGGATCACGGTCAACGTCATCAACCGGGCCGTCGCCTGGATGACCCGCCGGGGCATCAGCGTCTGGGGCTCCCGCGTCCTCGCGGTCCGTGGCCGCAAGAGCGGCGAATGGCGCACCACTCCCGTCAACCTGATGACGTTCGAGGGCGCCCAGTATCTGGTGGCCCCGCGCGGCCATGTGCAGTGGACCCACAACATGCGGGCGGCGGGCGGCGGCGAACTGCGCCTGGGCAAGCAGGTGCAGACGTTCACCGCCGTCGAGCTGGCCGACGACGAGAAGCCCGTCCTCCTGCGCGCCTACCTCAAGCGCTGGAAGGCCGAGGTCGGCGTGTTCTTCGGCGGGGTCGGGGCGGACTCCACGGACGAGGAGCTGAGGGCGATCGCCCCCAAGCACCCCGTCTTCCGGATCACCACGTCGTCATGAAGCGGTTCGGTCCGCCCGGCCACGCGGCCGGACCGACCCGCCCGATCTCACGACCTCACGACGCCTCGGCGTCACCCGCGTGCCCGGTCTCCCCCGCACCCTTCGACACGCCGGTCGCGCCCGAGGCACCCTCGGCGCCGTCCTCGCCCGACGGGTCCGAGGCACCCTCGGCACGGTCGACCGGTCCTGCGGCGACGGCAGGCTCCGTGACACCACGGCGCGGAGTACCCGCACCGGTGTCCAGCCGCCGGTCCAGGATGTCCAGCGCCCGCCGCGCGATGCCGTTCGAGCGGACCAGACCCGCCAGCGTGGTCGAGCCGCGGGTGATGTCCGTGAAGGCGTTCCAGGCGGGACGCAGGCCCGTGATCGTCGCATGCAGCAGGCCGGGGCTGCGCTCGAAGAGGGCGAGCATGCGCCGCCCGACCGCCATCTCCACACCCAGACCGGCCTTGATCGCGAACGCGTAGTTCAGCGCCTGGCGGCGCGCGTCGACCGCGTCGTGCGACTCCGCGATCCGTACCGCCCACTCCCCCGCGAGCCGGCCCGAGCGCAGGGCGAAGGAGATGCCCTCACGCGTCCACGGCTCCAGGAGACCGGCCGCGTCACCACAGACGAGGACCCGGCCGCGCGACAGCGGCGAGTCGTCACTGCGGCAGCGCGTCAGATGGCCCGAGGAGATCGCCGGTTCGAAGCCCGCGAGCCCGAGCCGGGCGATGAAGTCCTCCAGATAGCGCTTGGTGGCCGCGCCCTCGCCCCGCGCCGAGATGACGCCGACGGTGAGCGTGTCGCCCTTGGGGAAGACCCAGCCGTAGCTGCCGGGCATCGGCCCCCAGTCGATGAGGACGCGCCCCTTCCAGTCCTCGGCCACCGAAGGCGGCACCGGGATCTCCGCCTCCAGCCCCAGGTCCACCTGGTCGAGCTTGACGCCGACATGGGCTCCTATGCGACCGGCGCTGCCGTCCGCTCCGACGACCGACCGGGCCAGGAGCGTCTCGCCGTCGGCCAGGACCACGGCGACGGTCCGCCGGTCGGGCACCGCCGGACCGTGCTGCTCGACGCGGGAGACGGTGGCGCCCGTACGGAGTTCGGCGCCCGCCTTCTGCGCCTGCTCGACGAGGCCGGCGTCGAACTCGGGCCGGTTGATGAGGCCGAAGAGCATCCGGCGGGAGCGGCGCGTACGGGCGAAGCGGCCGTTGTTGGAGAAGGTGACGGCATGCACCCGGTCCTGGAGCGGCAGTTCGAAACCGGGCGGCAGCGCGTCCCGCGACGGTCCGATGATGCCGCCGCCGCAGGTCTTGTACCGGGGCAGTTCCGCCTTCTCCAGGAGGAGCACGCGGCGGCCGGCGACCGCGGCCGCGTAGGCCGCCGACGCACCGGCCGGTCCGGCCCCGACGACCACCACGTCCCAGACGGTCGCGTCCCGCGACTCTCCCGCGCGTACCTCTTCGGCGTCTGCGTTCTCGCTGCTCACGATGTGCTTCTGCTCCTGATCCCACCGACGGTCCATGCTCTTGCGGCATCCTACGGCCCGGTAGTCAGGACCCGGAGCCGTAGGATCGGCCATACGTTCGCCGTACAACCGACATACGGCGACGTCCTTACAACGTCGCACCCACCAGGAGCGTGCCCATGACCGCCAATCCGATCGCCGAGACCGTCGCCGAGCTGATGCCCCGCGCCAAGGCGGAGCTCGCGGAACTCGTGGCCTTCGAGTCGGTGGCGGACGAGGCGGTGGCCCCCCGCAGCGAGTGCGAGGCGGCCGCGAACTGGGTGGCGGACGCGCTGCGCGCGGAGGCGTTCCAGGATGTGGCGCTGCTCGACACGCCGGACGGTTCGCAGTCGGTGTACGGCGTGCTGCCCGGCCCCGTCGGCGCCCCGACGGTCCTGCTCTACGCGCACTACGACGTGCAGCCCAAGCTCGACGAGTCGGCGTGGGTCACCCCGCCGTTCGAGCTGACGGAGCGCGACGGCCGCTGGTACGGGCGCGGCGCGGCCGACTGCAAGGGCGGCTTCATCATGCACCTGCTGGCGCTGCGCGCCCTGAAGGCGAACGGGGGCGTCCCGGTCACGGTCAAGATGATCGTGGAGGGTTCGGAGGAGCAGGGCACGGGCGGTCTGGAGCGGTACGCCGAGGCGCACCCCGAACTCCTCGCCTCCGACGCCATCGTGATCGGCGACACCGGCAACTTCCGGCTGGGTCTGCCGACGGTCACCGCGACGCTGCGCGGCATGACGATGATCCGGGTCCAGATCGACACCCTCGAAGGCAACCTGCACTCCGGCATGTTCGGCGGCGCGGCGCCCGACGCGCTGGCCGCGCTCATCCGGGTCCTGGACACGCTGCGCGCCGAGGACGGCTCGACGGTCATCGACGGCCTGCCGGCCGACGCGGTGTGGGAGGGCCTGCAGTACCCGGAGGACGACTTCCGCGCGGACGCGAAGGTCCTGGCGGGCGTCGGTCTGCCGGGTGACGGCACGGTCGCGGACCGGCTCTGGGCGCGTCCGGCCGTGACGGTCATCGGTATCGACTGCCACCCGGTGGCGGGCGCGACGCCGTCGATCCCGTCGACGGCGCGGGCGCAGATCAGCCTGCGGGTGCCGCCGGGCCAGGACGCCGCCGAGGCGACGAAGCTGCTGTACGCGCACATCGAGAAGCGCGTGCCGTGGAACGCCCGGGTCTCCTTCGAGCAGGTCGGCCAGGGCCAGGCGTTCCGGGCGGACGTCTCCAGCCCGGCGTACGTCTCGATGGCGGAGGCGATGCGGATCGCGTACCCCGGGCAGGAGATGCAGACCTCCGGCATGGGCGGCTCGATCCCGCTGTGCAACACGCTCGCCTCGCTCTACCCCGAGGCGGAGATCCTGCTGATCGGCCTGAGCGAGCCGGAGGCGCAGATCCACGCGGTGAACGAGTCGGTGTCGCCCGAGGAGCTGGAGCGCCTGTCGGTGGCCGAGGCGCACTTCCTCCTCAACTACGCCCGTTCGAAGCAGGGTTAAGCGTTCGGCGAAGCTCGCCGAGAGCGTAGAGGCCCACGGCGGACCTGCGTCGATACGTAGGTTCGCCGTATGGACTTCATCGAGATCGCGCCCCGACTGCACATGCTGCACTTCTCGATCGGCCAGGCCTATCTGTGGCGGGACGACGAGGAGTCGACCCTGATCGACGCCGGCTGGGTGGGCTCGGCTCCGGAGATCGAGTCGGCGATCCGGGGTGCGGGGCTCGATCCGGCCTCGCTGCGCCGGATCGTGCTCACCCACTGCCACCGTGACCACGTCGGTTCGGCCCAGGACCTCGCCGACCGGTGGGGCGCCGAGATCGTCGCGCACCGTCTCGACGCCCCGGTGATCCGGGGCGAGGCCCCGGTCCCCGAGCCCGACCTGCTCGACTGGGAGGTCCCGCTGCACGAGAACGGTCTGACCGTCCCCGTCGCTCCGCCGACCCGGGTCGACCGGGAGGTGGAGGACGGGGACGCGCTGGGCTTCGGGGGCGGGGCCGTGGTGGTGCACACGCCCGGTCACACGCCCGGCTCGATCGCGGTCCACCTTCCGGAGCACGGCGTCCTGTTCACCGGCGACACGGTGGCGTCGGTGGGAGGCGTGATGCTCGGGGTGTTCCATGTGGACCGCGGGCGCGCCATGGAATCGATGCGGCGTCTGGCGGAGTTGAAGCCGTCGGTCCTGTGCTGTGGGCACGGGGACCCGGTGACGACGGACACCGCCCGTCTGCTGGCCGAGGCGGTCGCGTGACCCGTCGGCGTCCCGCCGTCAGCCGACCGGCACGCCGGCCTCCAGGTTGAGCACGGTCCCGCGTTCGCGGGCGCGCAGGGCCCAGCGGAGGCGGCGGTAGCGGACCGGGGGCAGCATGTCGGCCGCCTCCTCCTCGGTGACGAAGCGCCAGCCGCGGAGTTCGGCGCCGGGCAGGAGGAGCCGGTCCGCGTCGGCGGCCGGCAGCCGGCCGCCGTCGAAGAGCAGGCGCAGGCCGCCGTACCCCGGCGGCTGGGGGCGTTCCCAGTCCACGAGCAACAGCCGGGGTACGGCGTCGAGTTCGACCCCTATCTCCTCGGCGACCTCGCGCATCCCGGCCCGCGCGGGTGGTTCGCCGGGCTCGACGACGCCGCCGGGGAACTCCCAGCCCGGCTTGTAGGTGGGGTCGACGAGCAGGAAGCGGTCCTCCTCGTCGAAGAGGAGGACGCCGGCGGCGAGCGTCTCGCCGCTGGGTTCGGGGGTCTGGACGATGCCGCAGGGGGCGGCCTCGCCGGAGGCGACGGCCTCGGCGATGCGCGTGGCCGCCTCGCCCGGGGTGAGGGAGGAGGTGTCGACGACGTGCGCGTCGGCGGCCAGCCAGTCGTGCAGGGCGGTGCGGTAGGGCTCGATGTGGTCGAGGGACCACTGGCGTACGCGCTCCAGCGCCAGGGGGTCCGAGTCATCGGGCGTACGGCTCTTGATCCGGGCGCGCAGGATCGTTTCATCGGGGGCGACCAGGACGTGCCGGACCTGGATGCGCCGGGCGGCGAGTCCCCCGAAGATCTCGTCCCGGTACTCCTGGCGCAGCAGGGTCATGGGGACGACCAGCACGCCGCCGACCTCGGCGAGCAGGGCCGCGGCGGTGTCCACGACCAGCCGGCGCCAGATCGGCAGGTCCTGGTAGTCGTCGACCTCGTCGAGCCGCTTCTCGGGCAGCAGCCGGTGCATCGCGGAGCCGATGACCTCGGGGTCGTACAGCGTGCTGTGCGGGATCAGATCGACCAGCTCGCGCGCGGTGGTGGACTTCCCCGCACCGAACGTCCCGTTGATCCAGACGATCACGATTCCCCCTCTTCGATAGCCCACAGTGGCTTGCCCGCAACACCCTGCCACGGAAACCCCCGGGCGGAACCGTGGGCGCCGGGTCGACGTGGAGAGGGGTGAGTGGGCGGCTGTGAGACGCCTCACTCGACGAACGCGCGTACGGGCCGGTGCGTAACACTTCGGGACGGGGCGTCGTTGGACCGGCGAGGCAAGGGGGTGCGGAGATGAGCCGTACGGTATTGCAGTGGTTTCCCGCGGGAGGCCCACGGGGCAGCTGGCCCGCCGAGGAGTTCGCCAGGGCCCGCCGGGACGAAGGGCTCCCGGCGGAGGTCGTGATGGACCTGGAGTCGGACGCGTTCCTGGTGATCGTGGAGCAGAGGAGGCCGGAGCCGGTGGGCGGTTGACCCCGCCGGGCCGGTGACGCGCCGTCAGCGCCCCGCCCGGGCCGCGCCTTCCGGGACGCGGGGGCCCGCGGCGGCCGCGGCTCCGAGGAGGCCCGCGTCCGTGCCGGTGAGCGCCGGGACGACGACGAGGTCGCGGACGAACGACAGCGTGGCGTAGGCGTGCAGGCTGCGCCGGAGCGGGTCGAACAGCACGTCACCCGCGCCCGCCACTCCCCCGCCCACGACGGCGATGTCGATCTCGACGAGGGTCGCGGTGGCGGCGATGCCCGCGGCGAGCGCCTGCGCGGCGCGCTCGAAGGAGGCCACGGCGACCGGGTCCCCGGCCCGGGCGGCGGCCGCGACCGCCGCGGCCGAGGTGTCGCCGTCGGGGCCCGGCCGCCAGCCGCCGTCCAGCGCGCGACGCGCGATGTGCGGCCCGCTGGCGATCCGCTCGACACAGCCGCGCCCGCCGCAGGCGCACGGGTCGCCGTCCAGGTCCACGCTGATGTGGCCGATGTGGCCCGCGTTGCCGGTGGGACCGGGGTGGACGCGACCGTCGAGCACCAGACCGCCGCCCACACCGGTCGAGACGACCAGGCACAGCGCGTTGTCATGGCCGCGTGCCGCACCCTGCCAGTGCTCGGCGGCCGTCATGGCGACACCGTCGCCGACCAGCGTGACCGGCCGGCCCCCGGTCACCTTGTGGACCCGCTCGACGAGCGGGAAGCCGCGCCAGCCGGGCACGTTCACGGGGCTGACGGTGCCCGCCGAGGCGTCCACCGGCCCGGCGCTGCCGATGCCCACCGCGTGCGCCGACTCCCAGAGCGGCGAGGCCGCCAGGTCGGCGAGCACCGCCTCGACGGCACGCATCACCGTCTCGCCGTCCTCCTGCGCGGGGGTGGGCCGCTGAGCCCGTACGAGGATGGCGCCGTCGCCGTCCACCAGCGCGCCGGCGATCTTGGTGCCACCGAAGTCCAGGGCGACGACGAGGTCATTCTGCATCTGCGCGGTGTCTCCAGAAGGCACGGGAACGGTCGATCGCTGCGACCTACAGTCTCCCTCGGTATGACAACGTTGTCCAGGCCCTATGCTCGGACGAGACAGAGACGAGACAGAGGAGATCCGCGCACCGTGGCCGACACCGCCCGCCGCCCCGAACACCGTTACGGCAATCGGCCCACGATGAAGGACGTGGCCGCCCGCGCCGGTGTCGGACTGAAGACGGTCTCACGGGTCGTCAACGGCGAACCGGGCGTCACCCCGGACACCGAGCGCCGGGTCCAGGAGGCCATCGACTCGCTCGGCTTCCGGCGCAACGACAGCGCCCGCGTGCTCCGCAAGGGCCGCACCGCCTCCGTGGGCCTCGTCCTCGAGGACCTCGCCGACCCGTTCTACGGCCCCCTCAGCCGCGCCGTGGAGGAGGTGGCCCGCGCCCACGGGGCCCTGCTCATCAACGGCTCCAGCGCGGAGGACCCGGACCGGGAGCAGGAGCTCGCCCTCGCGCTGTGCGCCAGGCGTGTCGACGGGTTGATCGTGATCCCCGCGGGCACGGACCACCGCTATCTGGAACCGGAGATCAAGGCCGGCGTCGCCACCGTCTTCGTGGACCGCCCCGCCGGCCGGATCGAGGCCGACGCCGTCCTGTCGGACAGCTTCGGAGGGGCTCGCGCCGGGGTCGCCCACCTGATCGCGCACGGTCACCGCCGGATCGGCTTCGTCGGCGACCAGCCCCGCATCCACACCGCGACCGAGCGTCTGCGCGGCTACCGCGCGGCGATGGAGGACGCGGGTCTGGGCGTCGAGGAGTCCTGGGTGTCCCTGGGCCCGACGGACCCGGACCGGGTGCGGGAGGCGGTCACGGCCATGGTGTCGGGGCCGGAGCCGGTCACCGCGCTCTTCGCGGGCAACAACCGGGTGACCGTCACCGCCGTCCGGGCCCTCGCGGGCCGCGAACGGCCCGTCGCCCTGGTCGGTTTCGACGACATCGAGCTCGCCGACCTGCTCGGGATCACCGTCATCGCCCAGGACGCGGCGGCGCTGGGCCGCACGGCGGCGGAGCGGCTCTTCCGCCGTCTGGACGGTTTCGACGACGCGCCCGCCCAAGTGGTTCTGGAGACCCGGCTGATCGCGCGCGGCTCCGGCGAGATCCCGCCGCCGTCCGCGTAACGGCCCGCGGGTCCCGTACCGACGAACCGTCACCGGCGCCCCGCCCGGTGACGGCCGGCCGCCCTCCCTCCCGGGCCCACCGCGCACGCCGACGCCCCGCTCTCCGTCGCGTGAGGCACGCGCGGAGGGCGGGGCGGGTTATTCGTGCCGGTGGTTACTGCGCCGTGGCCGTGAGGTCGCCTCGGCGCGGGGCGGCGAAGCGGTCGAGGTCCGCCCGGGTCAGGCCGGTGAGGGCGTCGACCTCGGCGGTGTCGAGCGCGCCGCAGTCGATGCCGCGCAGCAGGTAGGAGCTGAGGGCCTTGGCGGTGGCGGGCTCGTCCATGACGTCGCCGCCCGCGTGGTTGGCGTAGGCGGACAGGCGCTTGGCGGCGGCCTCGAAGCCCTCGCGGTAGAAGGCGAAGACCGCGGCGTAGCGGGTGGGGATGTGGCCCGGGTGCATGTCCCAGCCCTGGTAGTAGGCGCGGGCGAGCGCGCGGCGCGTGAGGCCGTAGTGCAGGCGCCATGCCTCGTGGACGTGCTCGGTGGAGCCGACCGGGAGGACGTTGGTGGAGCCGTCGGAGACCCGTACGCCCGTGCCGGCGGCGGCGACCTGCATGATCGCCTTGGCGTGGTCGGCCGCCGGATGGTCGCTGGCCTGGTAGGCGGCGGAGACGCCCAGGCAGGCGCTGTAGTCGAAGGTGCCGTAGTGCAGTCCGGTGGCCCGGCCCTCGGCGGCGCCGATCATGCGGGCGACGGCGGCGGTCCCGTCGGTGGCGAGGATGGACTGGCTGGTCTCGATCTGGATCTCGAAGCCGAGGCGGCCGGCGTCCAGGCCGTGGGTCTTCTCGAAGGCTTCGAGGAGGCGGACGAAGGCGGAGACCTGCTCGGGGTAGGTGACCTTCGGGAGGGTGAGGACGAGGCCGTCGGGCAGGCCGCCGTTCTCGACGAGACCGGTCAGGAAGATGTCGGTGGTGCGGATGCCGCGGTCGCGGACGGCGGCCTCCATGCACTTCATCCGGACGCCCATGTACGGCGCCGCCGTGCCGTTCTCGTACGCCTCCGAGATCAGCCGGGCCGCGCGGGCGGCGTCGTGGTCCTCGTCCTGGCCCGCGTAGCCGTCCTCGAAGTCGACGCGGAGGTCCTCGATGGGCTCGCGCTCCAGCTTGGCCCGTACGCGGCCGTAGACGTCCGCGGCGAGGTCGTCGGAGAGGCCGAGGACGGCGGCGAAGGAGTCCGCGTCGGGGGCGTGCTGGTCGAGGGCCGCGAGGGCCTGGTCGCCCCAGGAGCGGATCGTTCCGGCGTCGAAGACGTTGCCGGGTACGTAGACGGTGTGGACGGGCTGGCGGGTGCCCGGGTCACCGGGGTAGCGCCGGTCGAGCTCGGCGTCCACCGCTGCGAGGGAGGCGCTGATGCCCTCGCTGACCGCTCCGGCGAGGCTCGTCGACACCTTCTCCTGCTGACCCATCCCACATCCTCCTATTTTCCGCTTCACGGAATCAACAATCCGTATAGCGAAGTTAGTAGTCCGCCGGGACCTGCGTCAATGGCTGTCCGAAACGGCCGGGGGCCGCGCGGCGATGATCACCACGCGGCCCCCGGACCGTACAGATGCGCAGGTCAAGCCCTGCGAAGGTCAGCCCTTGCGGGACTTGACCTCCTCGGTCAGCTGCGGGACGACGTCGAAGAGGTCGCCCACGACGCCGTAGTCGACGAGGTCGAAGATCGGGGCCTCGGCGTCCTTGTTGATCGCGACGATGGTCTTCGAGGTCTGCATACCCGCGCGGTGCTGGATCGCACCGGAGATGCCGGAGGCGATGTACAGCTGCGGCGAGACCGACTTGCCGGTCTGGCCGACCTGGTTGGAGTGCGGGTACCAGCCGGCGTCCACCGCGGCGCGGGAGGCGCCGACGGCGGCACCGAGGGAGTCGGCGAGCGCCTCGATGACCGCGAAGTTCTCGGCGCCGTTGACGCCACGGCCACCGGAGACCACGATCGCGGCCTCGGTCAGCTCCGGACGGCCGGTCGACTCACGCGGGGTGCGCGCGGTGACCTTGGTGCCGGTGGCCAGCGCGCCGAAGGTGACCGCGAGGGCCTCGACGGTGCCGGCGGCCGGGGCGGCCTCGACCGGGGCCGAGTTCGGCTTGACCGTGATGACCGGGGTGCCCTTGGAGACACGGGACTTGGTGGTGAAGGAGGCGGCGAACGCGGACTGCGTCGCGACCGGACCCTCGTCACCGGCCTCCAGGTCGACGGCGTCGGTGATGATGCCGGAGCCGATGCGGACCGCGAGGCGGGCCGCGATCTCCTTGCCCTCGGCGGAGGACGGGACGAGCACGGCGGCCGGGGAGACAGCCTCATGCGCGGCCTGGAGCGCGTCGACCTTCGGGACGACGAGGTAGTCGGCGAACTCGGGGGCGTCGGCCGTGAGGACCTTGACCGCGCCGTGCTCGGCGAGCGTGGCGGCGGTGTCGGCGGCGCCGTTGCCCAGCGCGACGGCGACGGGCTCGCCGATGCGGCGGGCCAGCGTCAGCAGCTCCAGGGTGGGCTTGCGGACGGCTCCGTCGACGTGGTCGACGTAGACGAGAATCTCAGCCATGGGGATTCAATCTCCTGCGAACGAAAAGGGGGCGGACTTCAGCGGCTCGCGCGAGCGCTTAGATGAACTTCTGGCTCGCGAGGAACTCGGCCAGCTGCTTGCCGCCCTCGCCCTCGTCCTTGACGATCGTGCCCGCGGTGCGCGCGGGGCGCTCGGCGGCGGAGTCGACCGCGGTCCACGCGCCCTCCAGGCCCACCTCGTCGGCCTCGATGTCGAGGTCGTCGAGGTCCAGGGACTCCACCGGCTTCTTCTTGGCGGCCATGATGCCCTTGAAGGACGGGTAGCGGGCCTCGCCCGACTGGTCCGTCACCGACACGACGGCCGGAAGCGCGGCCTCCAGCTGCTCCGACGCGGTGTCACCGTCGCGACGGCCCTTGACGACGCCGTCCTCGATGGAGACCTCGGAGAGCAGCGTGACCTGCGGGACGCCCAGACGCTCGGCGAGGATCGCCGGGAGGACACCCATGGTGCCGTCGGTGGAGGCCATACCGGCGATGACGACGTCGTAGCCGGTCTTCTCGATGGCCTTGGCGAGCACGAGCGAGGTGCCCATGACGTCGGTGCCGTGCAGATCGTCGTCCTCGACGTGGACGGCCTTGTCGGCGCCCATCGACAGCGCCTTGCGCAGCGCGTCCTTGGCGTCCTCGGGACCGACGGTGAGGACGGTGACCTCGGCGTCGTCGGCCTCCTCGGCGATCTGCAGCGCCTGCTCGACCGCGTACTCGTCGAGCTCCGACAGCAGGCCGTCGACGTCGTCGCGGTCGACGGTCAGGTCATCGGCGAAGTGCCGGTCGCCAGTGGCGTCGGGCACGTACTTCACACAGACAACGATCCTCAAGCTCACGCCGGCTCTCCTACTGCATCGTCATAACGGGGCTGCCTTGTTGCTCGCAGCATAGGCGCCTGAAGGGCGGGTTTCCGGTCGGGGCGTCCTCCGCCCCGACCAAAATATTACTCGCCAGTACACCCAGTCCGTTACCAGTGAGCAAGCGCTCAGGCATGTGACCTTGCCAACGCTCAGGTTAGGGAACCCTCAGTCACGCAGAGCGTTGAAGCGTCCCTGGTGGTAGAGGAGCGGCCTGCCCACCCCGCTCGGGTCCCCGGCCACGACCTCGGCTATCACGATCCGATGATCCCCGGCCGGGACCCGCGCCACCACCCGGCAGACCAGCCAGGCCAGGACGTCGTCCAGGATCGGGACGCCCTCGGGCCCCACGCTCCAGCGCGTCGGACCGCCGAAGCGGTCGGCGCCGCTGCGGGCGAAGGTGCCGGCCAGCTCCTGCTGGTGCTCGCCGAGTATGTGGACGCCGATGTGCTCCGTCTCCGAGAGGACGGGCCAGCTGGAGGAGGCGGTGCCCACGCCGAAGGAGATCAGCGGAGGCTCCGCGGCCACGGAGTTGAGGGAGGTGGCGGTGAAACCGACGGGGCGTTCCCCCTGGGCGGTGATGACCGCGACACCGGCCGCGTGCTGCCGGAAGACGGAACGGAGGAGGTCGGGAGAGGCCGTCCGAGGGGCGCCTATGGTGCGGAGCTCGGGCGAGATCGTCATGGAGTTGTCCTTCTGCGAGGGCATCGTGAGGGGGTCCGTGGCTTCTCAGGCGCCCGGACAGCGCGCGCTCGCGTTGCGGGCCAGGTCCACATGGGCCCGGCCGTGGAGAAGGATTTCTGCAGGCACGTCGCCAGCCTGACGATCGTTGCCGGGTGCAGTCAAGTGGGTACCGGGATGTGGGAGAAGTGTCACCGCGTCAGACCGCGCGCCCCAGCGCGGCGATGACGTCCGCGCGGCGGGGCTGCCCGGACGCCCTGACGACGATGCGTCCGGCGCGGTCGAGGACGAGCACGGTCGGGGTCCGCTCGATCCCCATCTCGCGGACGAGGTCCAGCCGCTCCTCGGCGTCGATCTCCACATGCCCCACGCCCTCGACCATCTCCGCCACCTCGGACAGGGTCCGCCGGGTGGCGCGGCAGGGCTGGCAGAAGGCCGTGGAGAACTGCACGAGGGTGGCCCGCTCCCCCAGTTCGACCCCGAGCCGGTCCGCGCCCAGCGACTGCTCCGTCATGTTCCGCTCCCTGCCTTTCGACGTCCTGTGCAGCGTTCCACGGCACCGTTCGATTCCCGCCACAACCACCGGGAGTGACGAGAATCTCCCTGTACGAAGCCGTCAGGGCTGGTCACCACGGCCCACATGGGGCACGATCTGCCCAAAGCCGAAAACCTACGGCCGCGTAACTTCCGCCGGGAGAACCCTCCCCAGGAACAGAAGAAGGGGTTCCTCTCAGATGGCAGAACTCGTGTATCGGCCGGTCGTCGGCGCCGCGCTCACCTTGTTCAAGGCGCTGGACCTGAAGATCGACACGCAGGGTTCCGAGAACATCCCGCGCACGGGCGGGGCGGTGCTCGTCAGCAACCACATCAGCTATCTGGACTTCATCTTCACGGGCCTGGCCGCGCTGCCGCAGAAGCGGCTGGTGCGCTTCATGGCCAAGGAGTCGGTGTTCCGGCACAAGGTGTCGGGCCCCCTGATGCGCGGCATGAAGCACATCCCGGTGGACCGCTCCCAGGGCGAGCACGCCTACAAGCACGCCCTGGAGTCGCTCAAGGCCGGGGAGATCGTCGGCGTCTTCCCCGAGGCGACCATCTCGCAGTCCTTCACGCTCAAGAGCTTCAAGTCGGGTGCGGCGCGGCTCGCCCAGGAGGCCGGGGTCCCGCTGATCCCGATGGCGCTCTGGGGTACCCAGCGCATCTGGACCAAGGGCCGGCCCCGGAACTTCAAGCGCAGCCACATCCCGGTCACGATCCGGGTGGGCGAGCCGGTGGAGGCTCCCACGGACCAGTACGCGGGCGCGATCACCCGGCGGCTGCGCGAGCGCTGCCAGGAGCTCCTGGAGGCCGCGCAGCGCGCCTATCCGGTACGCCCCAAGGACGCGAGCGACACCTGGTGGGTGCCCGCGCACCTCGGGGGTACGGCTCCCACCCCGGCCGAGGTCAAGGACGCCGGCTGACCGGCGGGCCGAGCGGCCGGAAGGCCACCGCCCGCGGCGTCACTCCGGGTCGCGGACGGTGATCCGCGCCCCGGGGTTCAGCTTTCCGAGGGAATCGGCGAGCTCGTCGCCCGCGGCGATCAGCTCCTCGCGCGTCATGGGGGTCAGCGACTCCAGCAGGAAGACCGCGTTGACCGTGTCGTCGTCGATGCGGGTGCGCGGCCCCTGGCGCCAGTTCCAGCGCCGGCAGGTGACGCCCGCCTCGTCGCACCAGACGACCTCGCCCGGCTCGGGGTGCTCCACGGTCTCCTCGCCGCCCGCCGTGGTCACGAACGCCTCGTCACCGGTGGCGCGCACGAGCCGCATCTCGCCCTGGATCTTGTCGAGGTCCTCGCCGCCGACGGGGATCAGGTGCGCGACGCTGATCGCGTTGTAGGCGTCGACGAGCCGGTTGATCCTGGGCAGTCCGCCGTCCGCGAGGGCGCGCTTGGCCAGGGCCTCCGCGGAGTTCCGGGTACGGCTGGGCTTGGCGCCGAAGGCGGAGTACGCCGCGCGCCAGGCGGCGACGTGCGGGTCCTTGTCCGGCGCCTGCCCGTCGAGCCGCTCGGCGAGACGTCGGGCCGCGTCGTCGAGCAGCACCGAACTGACCTCGTCGCTGGGGCCGTTGACGAGTCCGTGGGCCTCGACCGCGAGATGGGTGAAGCCGGGCACGAGGGTGCGCACCTCGTCGGAGACTGTCAGGGTGAGGGGCATCGTCGTCCTTGCGTCAGAGGTCGGTCGGAAGGATCCGCAAGAGTTCGGGACTGTCCCGCGCCGACCGCATGGCGCTCAGAACCCCCGCATGTGGTGCAGCGTACAGCACCGGGTAGTCCATTTCATTGAACTCGGGATCAGGCAGGAAGGCCAGCCGTTCCCCTTCCAGGGAGAACTCGGCCTCCCGTCCCGGTTCACCGCCGCGGGGATCCTGTCGGTGCCAGACATCCTCACCGGGCAGCCGGACCGCGACCAGCCCGTGCAGCACCTCGAACTTCTGGTAGCAGAGCGCCGTCGGGATCGACTCCGCGCGCAGCAGCGCGGCGAGCGCGTGCGCCTTGGCGTGGCAGATCCCGGTGCGCCGGGCGAGGACGTCGGAGGCGCGCCAGGTGACGCGGAGGTCGCCGGTGTCGCTCGAGTGCGGGATCTCGTCCCGTACGTACGCGAAGGCCGCCCTGGCGTATGCGTATACGTCAGGATGCAGGGCGCGCAGCGCGGCGGCCGTCTCGCGCACGACGGGATGCTCGTGGTCGATCACCTCGTCCGCGGCGAGGTATGCGGCCAGTTCGGGGTCCTGCTGGATCAGCTCCATATCCCGGGACCCTAGAAAGACGACCGGCCGGAAGTCAATGACTTTCCGGCCGATCGCATACTTATGCCTACTGGAGAACGGCGCTATCGCGCCATCTCCTCCTTCAGCGCCTGGAGGAAGGCGTCGACGTCGTCCTCCGTGGTGTCGAAGGAGCACATCCAGCGCACGTCACCGGCGGCCTCGTCCCAGAAGTAGAAGCGGAAACGCTTCTGCAGCCGGGTGCTCACCTCGTGCGGCAGCCGTGCGAAGACCGCGTTGGCCTGGACCGGGTAGAGGATCTCCACCCCGTCCACCTGCCGTACGCCGGCCGCGAGACGCTGCGCCATCGCGTTGGCGTGCGAGGCGTTGCGCAGCCACAGGTCCTTGGCGAGCAGCGCCTCCAACTGGACGGAGACGAAGCGCATCTTGGACGCGAGCTGCATGGACAGCTTGCGCAGATGCTTCATGTGGCTGACCGCGTCCGGGTTGAGGACGACCACGGCCTCGCCGAACATCATGCCGTTCTTGGTGCCGCCGTAGGAGATGACGTCCACGCCGACCGCGTTGGTGAAGGCGCGCATCGGCACGTTCAGGGAGGCGGCGGCGTTGGCTATCCGGGCTCCGTCGAGGTGCACCTTCATGCCCTTGGCGTGGGCGTGCTCCACGATGGCCCGGATCTCGTCCACGGTGTAGACCGTGCCCAGTTCGGTGTTCTGGGTGATCGAGACGACCTGCGGCATGGCCCGGTGCTCGTCCTCCCAGCCCCATGCCTGCCGGTCGATCAGCTCGGGCGTGAGCTTGCCGTCCGGGGTCGGGACGGTGAGCAGCTTGAGGCCGCCCATCCGCTCCGGGGCACCGCCCTCGTCCACGTTGATGTGCGCGGACTCGGCGCAGATCACGGCACCCCAGCGGTCGGTCAGCGCCTGCAGGGCGGTGACGTTCGCGCCGGTGCCGTTGAAGACCGGGAAGGCCTCCGCGTTCGGGCCGAAGTGGCTGTGCATGATCCGCTGGAGGTGCTCGGTGTAGTCGTCCTCGCCGTAGGCGACCTGGTGGCCGTCGTTGGCGAGCGCGATGGCCGCGAGGACTTCCGGGTGGACTCCGGCGTAGTTGTCGCTGGCGAAGCCCCGGACCGACGGGTCGTGGTGACGACGCGCGTCGGTCCTGGCGGGGAGAGCCGGGGTCACGGCTTGGGGGTCAGCCACAGACGCTGTCCATTCACTTCCTGAGCGGGCCGGTCCCAGACGCCGACGATCTCGTCGGCCAGATCCTTGACGTCGGTGAAGCCCGCGAACTTCGCATTCGGGCGCTCGGCGCGCATCGCGTCGTGCACCAGTGCCTTGACCACCAGGATCGCAGCCGCGGCCTGGGGGCCCTCGTCGCCCCCCGCCTTGCGGAAGTCGTCGCCCATGGCGAGCGTCCACGCCTCGGCGGCCGCCTTGGCGGCGGAGTAGGCCGCGTTGCCGGCCGTGGGCTTCGACGCGCCCGCGGCGCTGATCAGCACGTATCGGCCGCGGTCGCTGCGCGCCAGCGCATCGCGGAAGGCGAGCGAGGTGGACTGGACCGTGCGGATGAGGAGCTTCTCCAGGAAGTTCCAGTCGGCGAGGTCGGTCTCGGCGAAGGAGGAACTCCCGCGCCAGCCGCCGACGAGGTGCACGAGCCCGTCGATCCGGCCGAACTCCTTCTCCGTCTTGTCCGCCCACTCCCGCGCCGCGCCCAGGTCGAACAGGTCGACCGTGTCGCCGACGACCGTGGCACCGCCGTGGGCGTACCGAGCCGCGTCGACCGCCTCGGCCAGCCGGGCCGGGTCGGCGTCGGCGGCGACGACGATGGCGCCGGCTTCGGCGAGGCGCATCAGCGTCGCCCGTCCCGCCGGACCGGCCGCTCCCGCGACCGCGATGACGGCACCCTCCAGCGGCCCGCCGTTTCCGTTGCCGTTCATGGTCGTCCCCTCCTCCTCCGTGACTGGGTTCACGCGGCAGCCTGCTCGGCCCGCGAAGCGTTCGCGGCGGTGATGCCCTTGGTGGAGGCGATCACGTCCTTCAGCTTCTTGGACAGGGCCTCATAGAACATGCTGAGCGGAAACTCGTCCGGAAGCACGTCGTCGACGAGCTTGCGGGGCGGGAGGGAGAGGTCCAGGGCGTCCGGACCCTTGGCCCACTTCGACCCGGGGTGCGGGGCGAGGTAGGTGGAGACCAGCTCGTACGCCTTGAACCAGTGGACGAGCTTGGGACGGTCGATGCCCTCGCGGTACAGCTTCTCGATCTCGGCGCAGAGCTGGTTGGTGACCTCGGGGGCGCGGTCCCAGTCGATCTTGAGCGTGTTGTCCGTCCAGCGCACGACGTCGTGCTTGTGGAGGTACGCGAAGAGGAGCTGGCCGCCGAGACCGTCGTAGTTGCGGTTGCGGTCACCGGTGACGGGGAAGCGGAACATCCGGTCGAACAGGACGGCGTACTGCACGTCCCTGCCGTGGGTGTTGCCCTCGCCCTCCAGCTTCACGGCCTCCTTGAAGGCGGTGAGGTCGCAGCGCAGCTCCTCCAGGCCGTACATCCAGAACGGCTGGCGCTGCTTGATCATGAAGGGGTCGAACGGCAGGTCGCCGTGGCTGTGGGTGCGGTCGTGGACCATGTCCCAGAGCACGAAGGCGGACTCGCAGCGCTTCTGGTCCTCGACCATGGCGGCGATGTCCTCGGGCAGGTCGATGCCGAGGATGTCGACGGCGGCCTCGGTGACCTTGCGGAAGCGGGCGGCCTCGCGGTCGCAGAAGATGCCGCCCCAGCTGAAGCGCTCGGGAGCCTGGCGCACGGCGATGGTCTCGGGGAAGAGCACGGCCGAGTTGGTGTCGTAGCCGGCGGTGAAGTCCTCGAAGGTGATGCCGCAGAAGAGCGGGTTGTCGTAGCGGGTGGCCTCCAGCTCGGAGAGCCACTCCGGCCAGACCATCCGCAGCACGACGGCCTCGAGGTTGCGGTCGGGGTTGCCGTTCTGCGTGTACATCGGGAAGAGCGCCAGGTGCTGGAGCCCGTCCCGGCGGTCGGCGGCCGGCTGGAAGGCCAGCAGCGAGTCCAGGAAGTCCGGGACCTCGAAGCCGCCCTCGGCCCACTTGCGCAGGTCGGCGACGAGGGCGCGGTGATAGGCGGCGTCGTGCGGGAGGAGCGGGGAGAGCTGCTCGACCGCGGCGGCGATCCGCTCCACGGTGGCCTCGACGAGGGCGCGGGACGGCGCGCCCTCGGCGTCGAGGTCGATGGAGCCGTCCTTGTTCTGCCAGGGACGGATCTCCTCCACGGCATTCTTGAGCTCGGGCCAGGCAGGGTGCTCGATCACCGGAGCAGCGGTTGCTATCCCCCCGCCGGTCACGTCAGCCACAAGAATTTCCGTCATTTCACTTCCTCCACAGGAGAACCTCGCGTCAAGACACCGTATCGGTCCGCGGTTCCTCCGGACAAGAGGAGCAAGAGAAATTATCCTGCGCCACCCCCATGGTCACCGTTAAATTTCCTGTCCGGAAGGGTTGAGGCAATCGCATCCCCCGCGGTCGCGAAGGCCCGAGCCGCCGCTCCGAGGTGCTCGCCCAGGGCCAGGAAGCCGTGGAACATCCCCGAGTGGTGGTCCTCCGTGACCTCGACGCCCGCCGAGGCCAGAGCCGCGGCGAAGGCCCGCCCCTCGTCGCACAGCGGGTCGCATCCGGCGGTGACCACGTGGGCGGGCGGCAGACCGCCGAGCTCCGCGCCCAGCGGGGAGACGAGCGGATGGCGGGGGTCGCCGTCCGGACCGAGGTAGTGGTCGCGGTACCAGCGCATGTGGGCGGCGGTGAGGTAGTAGCCGTCGCCGTTGGTCCGGTACGAGGCGTGGGTGCCGGCCAGGTCGGTGGCGGGGTAGATCAGCACCTGGCGGGCGATCGCGGGGCCCCCGCGTTCGCGGGCGAGCAGCGTGGACGCGGCGGCGAGGTTGCCGCCCGCGCTGTCCCCCGCGACGACGAGCGCCGCCGGCTCGCCGCCCAGCTCGTCGACGTGTGCGGCGGCCCACAGGAGCGCCGCGTAGGCGTCCTCCACGGCGGCGGGGAAGGGCGCCTCCGGCGCGAGCCGGTAGTCGACGGAGACGACGACGCCCCCGGACGCCCGGCACAGGGCCCGGCAGGTGCGGTCATGGGTCTCCAGGCCGCAGAGGACCCAGCCGCCGCCGTGCAGGAAGACGGTGGTCGGGCGGGGCAGCCCGTCACCCTCCGGGCGGTAGACGCGCACCCGGAGCGGTGGGGCGCCCTCGGGGCCGGGGACGGCCCGGTCCTCCACCGAGCCGACGACGGGCGGCTCACCGGGCTGCGCGGGCGCGGCGGCGAGCAGCCGACGGGCCTCGGCCGGGTCGGTGACCGCGCCGCCGATGTCCGGGAAGACGGCGGTGAGCAGGTCGACGAACGGGCGGGCCTCGGGGTCGAGCCGGTCGCCCGGACCTCCGGGACCGCCGGAGGGTGCGGTCCCGGTCATCGTGCGCCCGCCCCCTCGGTGAAGTGGGGGATGACCTTCTCGCCCCACTGGCGCAGGGTCTCCAGACACGCCTCCTGCGGCACGGTCCCCATCTGCATCAGGCACATGATCTCGTCGGCGCCCGCGTCCCTGAGCCGTTCCACGTAGGCGATGGCGTCCTCGGCCGTGCCGTAGGCGTGGTCGGCGTGGAAGGTCGCCGTGGCGGCGGGGCGTACCGGTATGCGCTGTTCGTGGAGGCGGGCGACGACCTGTTCGGCGGCGCGGCGCATGTCGGCGGCCTCGTCCGCGCCGGGCACCACGGCCTCGTCGGGGATGCCCGCTCCCCCGTACCAGTGGCCGATCGACTGGGCGAAGAAGCGCTGGCCCCGGATGCCGACGCGGCGGGCCTCGGCGCGGTCGTCGAGGACGATCGTGGGGCAGAGGACGGAGAAGTGGTCGTTGACCACGGTGGAGACGTACCGGTCACCGGTGCGGGCGGCGCGTGCCGCGTCGTAGGCACGGCGCATCTCGGCGATCGACTCCGGCCCGGCGAAGCCCATCACGAGCGCGCCGATGCCGAGCTCGGCGGCCTGGGTGAGGGTCTCCGTGCGGCTGCAGGCGAGGAAGAGCGGTGGGTGCGGGGTCTGCCGCGGGCGGGGCAGGATCGGATGCGGATCGATGCTGATCAGCTCGGAGCGGTACTCCAGCTCGTCCTTCCGCCAGGCCCTGCCGATGATCCGCAGGGCGTCCTCGACCTCCTGGGCCGTCCGGTCCCGGTCGACCCCGCACAGCGAGGTCTCCTGCTCGGTGCCGCCCCGCCCGGCGCCGAGGTCGAGGCGCCCGCCGGAGAGCAGGTCGAGCATGGCCGCGCGTTCGGCGACACGGGCGGGGTGATTGAAGTTGAACGGCATGCAGACCACGCCGTGGCCGATGCGGATGCGGCTCGTGCGCGCGGCGACATAGCTGAGGAAGACCTCGGGGGCGGACATGTGGGCGTACCACTTCAGGGAATGGTGCTCGACCGCCCAGATCCGGTCGAAGCCCATCTCCTCCGCCAGGACGGCCTGTTCGACGCAGTCGTGGATGACCTGGTGCTCGTGCTCCACGGTCGGGTCGGCCAGCTGTGCCTCGAAGATCACGGAGAACTTCACGTGCCCTCCAGGGGGTTGTGTCGGGGAGCTGTCCTTGTTTCGATCAGTCATATGACTAGTCGTCAGATCGTGAAGAGACAAGAGACCGAGCACGGATTGCCGCAGACCGCCTGGGCGGTGCTCGGGCTGCTCTCCTTCCCCGGCGGGCGCACCGGCTACGAGCTGAAGAAGTGGGCGGACGCCTCCTTGCGCTTCTTCCACTGGTCGCCGGCGATCAGCCAGATCTACGCGGAGCTGCGCCGGCTGGAGTCGCGGGGGTACGTGAAATCGACCCGTTCGGGCCCGGAGGAGCCGCGGACCAAGCGGCGGTACGTGATCACGGACGCGGGCCGGTCCGCGCTGGCCGACTGGGCGGAGGGCGACGGCGGGCCGGTGGTGCTCAAGCATCCGCTGGTGCTGCGGGTCTGGCTGGGGCATCTCGCCGCCCCGGAACGGCTGCGGACGCTCGTCGAGGAGCACATCACCCGCACCCGCGGCGAGCTCGAAGAGGTCCGGGACGCGCTCGCCCGCGCACAGGCCGAGCCGGAGTGGCGGCATCCGGTGGTGGCCCTGCGCTGGAGCGAACGGCAGCATCTGGCGGAGCTGGAGCTCGCCGAGTCGATGCTGACGGACCTGGAGGCCCTGGTGGAGGCTCCCGCGCGGGGGGACGCGGCGCCCTGAGGCGGCCGTGGGCGTGACGCCCGGAGTGGCACCTTCCGACGCCCCGCGCGCATGCGCTTCCTTCTCGCGGCGAAGTCACTAGGCTGCGCCCCCAGGGGGTGTCTTGTGGGTCTTTCCGGGCTCGCGGCGCCTGGCACGCACATCTGCTGCGTTGTCGTGAGTCGTCGACGCTCCGCGTGGACTCCTTCCTCCGCCTCGCAGCTGCACGCGCCAGACGCCGCCATCTGATCCGGCCTGACCCACAAGACACCCCCTGGCCGCACCGGAAGCCCGGAGGGACCCGGGCCCGGACATCGACGGAAGCGAGAAGATCTTGAGTTTCCTCACCATCGGTCATCGCGGAGTCATGGGCGTCGAGCCCGAGAACACCCTGCGCTCCTTCGTCCGGGCCGAGCAGTCCGGCATGGACGTCATCGAGCTGGATCTCCACCTGAGCAAGGACGGCGCCCTGGTCGTGATGCACGACGCCGACGTCGGCAGGACCACCGACGGCAGCGGCGCGATCGCCGAGAAGACCCTCGCCGAGCTGCGCGAGCTGGACGCGGGCGAAGGCGAGCGGGTCCCCGTCTTCGAAGAGGTCCTGGACGCCGTGCGCTCCCCGCTCCAGGCGGAGATCAAGGACGTGGCGGCCGCCCGGGCGCTCGCGGAGGTGATGAACCGGCGTGACCTGGTGGGCCGGGTGGAGGTCCTCTCGTTCCACGCCGAGGCGCTCGCGGAGGTCTCCCGGCTGGTCCCCGGCGTCCGTACCGCGCTCGTGGCGGACCTGTGGGAGGCCGACGTCGTGGACCGGGCCAAGGCCGTCGGCGCCGGCGCCCTCGTCCTGAACATCCGGCACCTCACCCTGGAGACCGTCGAGCGCGCCCACGGCGAGGGCCTGCGGGTCATCGGCTGGGTGGTGAACACGCAGGACCATCTGCGGCTCGTACGGGCCCTGGAGCTCGACGGCGCGACGACCGACTACCCGGAGATCCGCCGCACCGGCCGCTTCACGGCCTGATCCGCCGGCCCCGGGCTCAGACCAGCGGCTTCACCAGGAGCTCGAACTGCAGGTCGTCCCGCTGCGGGATGCCGAAGCGCTCGTCGCCGTACGGGAAGGGCGTCATCTCTCCCGTACGGCGGTAGCCGCGCCGCTCGTACCAGGCGACGAGCTCCTCGCGGACGGAGATCACCGTCATGTGCATCTCGCGCACGCCCCAGGTCTCCCGCACCCGGCGCTCCGCCTCGGCGATGATCAGGCGGCCCAGACCGGCGCCCTGGAGGTCGGGGCGGACCGCGAACATCCCGAAGTAGGCGGCGTCGCCACGGTGTTCGAGCTGGCAGCAGGCGACGACCTCGCCGTCCCGCTCCACGACCATCAGCCGGCTGCCCGGGGTGGTGATGACGGCCCGCACGCCCTCGGCGTCGGTCCGCTGGCCCTCCAGGATGTCCGCCTCGGTCGTCCAGCCGGTCCGGCTGGAGTCGCCGCGGTAGGCCGACTCCACGAGCGGCACGAGGAGCGCGACGTCGTCCTCGACGGCGTCGCGGTAGCCGATCCGGCCGGTCTCCTGCGGCGTGGCGGTGTCCATGCTGTTCGGTCTCCCTCGGGGCGCTGTCGATCCCCCCGAGCGTAACGCCCCGGGACCGTGCTCCCCCCGCGTACGCCTGTGCGCTCGCGTAGTCCCGGCCCGGTACGGGCATCGACCCGGGTGGAGACCCACGGGAGGTGTGCCGTGCACGGACCGGCGTTGTCGGCCTGGCTGTTGCTGACGCTGTGCGGGGCGGTCGGCGTGTACTGCCTGCTGCGGATGCGCCGGTGCGCGGGCGAGGAGCGCCGGACGGCGGGGAGCGAGGCCCTGATGGGCTTCGGGATGGCGGTGATGGCCGCGCCGCCCGCCATGCTGACACCGCCCGCCTGGTCCTGGGCGGTGTACGCGGCCGTGTTCGGGGCGGCGGCCCTGCGCGCGCTGTCGGCGGTGCGGCGCGGCGGCCACCATCTGCACCATCTGCTGGGCTCCTTGGCGATGGTCTACATGGCCGTGGTCATGGCGGCTCCGGCCCAGGGAGCGCACGGGGGCCACGGATCCGCCGGGGTCACCGCGGGCGTACCGCTCGTGACCGGCGCGCTTCTCGCGTACTACGTCGTGTACGTGCTCCGCGCGGGGACGCGGCTCGTCCCGGTGGCGGTGCCGTCGGGCGGCCCGTCGGCGGCCCGGTCCACCGGGCCGGAGTTCGCGCTGGTGTGCCGGCTGTCGATGGCGCTCGCGATGCTGGCGATGCTGGTCGCCCTCTGACACCGACGGCGTCGGAAACCGTGGCGTACGTCACTTGACGCGCGGGGCCATACCCCCGAGTAGTACACCCCTCATAGGCTGGACACCATGTTGGTCTCCCTCGCGCTGCTCTCGCTCGGCGTCCTGACCGCCGCCGTGGCCCCACGGCTGTTGTCACGGTCCGACTGGGCGGAACGGGAGCCCGTCGTGGCCCTGTGGGTGTGGCAGTGCGTGGTGGCGGCGGTGCTGCTCAGCTTCGCGCTGTCGATGACGTTCAGCGCCTCGGCCGCCTGGCAGGTGGTACGGGGACAGGTCTTCGCGGGCGCACCGCACGGTGTGCTGGAGGCGTACGAACTGGGCACCCACCGGCCCTGGTCGGCCGTGCTCGCCGTGGTCCTGGCCTGTGGTGGCCTGTGGACCGGCGCGATGCTCGGCAGGGAGATCCGCCGGGCGCGGTCCCGCCGTCGGCAGCGCCGCTGCGAACTGCTCGTCCGCGCACCCCTGTTGCCGGGCGAGGAGCCGGGGAGTGAGCGCCTCGTGGTGCTGGAGGGCGAGCGGCCGGACGCCTGGTGGCTGCCGGGGACCGCGCCGCAGCTGGTCATCACGACGGCGGCGCTGCGCCGCCTGAAGGGGCGCCAGCTCGACGCCGTGCTCGCGCACGAGCAGGGACACGCCCGGGCGCGCCACGACTGGCTGCTGCACTGCTCGGGGGCGCTGGCGGACGGGTTCCCGGGGATCCCGGTCTTCGCGGCCTTCCGGGGCGAGATGCACCGGCTGGTGGAGCTGGCTGCCGACGACGTGGCCTCGCGCCGGTTCGGACGGCTGACGATCGCGCTCGCGCTGGTGGAGCTGAACGAGGAACGCGGGGTGTTCGGGCCGGGTCCCGCACCGGACGCGGATCTTCCGCAGCGGGTCAACCGCCTCCTCACGGCCGCTCCGCGGCTCACCGCCGGCCGCCGGCTGGGACTGACGGCGTCCGCGGCGCTCGTCCCCGTCGTGCCGGTCCTGGTGGCGTTCGTGCCCGCCCTCAGGGCACTCGGATAGCCGGGGAATCCGGCGCGTAGCCGGGGTCGGCGGGGATTCCGCCGCGCGGGTCGGGGAAGATCGACCCATGCGCTCCTCCGCCGTGGTCTCCGCCGCCTTGGCCGTGCTGCTGCTCGTCCTGGTGGCCGTGAGCTGGCCACCACTGCTCTCCCTGGACCGATCCGTCACGGAGGAGCTGCACCGCAGCGCCGTCGCCGAGCCGGGTTTCACGCAGCTCAACCGGATCCTGAGCGACTGGGTGTGGGACCCGTTGACGATGCGCGTGCTGGTCGGTGTCGCCGTGGTGGTGCTGTGGTGGCGGCGCGAGCGGCTGCTCGCCCTGTGGCTGACGGCGGCCAGTCTGCTGACGGCGGGCATCCAGCAGGGCATGAAGTGGGCGGTCGGCCGGGAGCGGCCCGCCTGGCCGGATCCGGTGGACTCCGCTCACTACGCGTCGTTCCCCTCGGGACACGCGATGACCGCGACCGTGAGCTGTGGCCTGCTGCTCTGGGTGCTCGCCCTGCACTGGCGGGAGGGCTGGAGGGGCTGGAGCGTGATCGCGGTGACGGCCGTGGTGTCGGTGCTCGGTGTGGGGTGGACCCGGGTCTATCTGGGAGTGCACTGGCCGTCGGACGTGGTGGCCGGCTGGCTGCTCGGGATCTTCCTCGTGACTGTGTCGATCATCACGTTCCGCGCGTACGGCGAAGGGTCCGGCCGGGCCGCTCCGCCGGGGACGACTCGGAGGAGAATGGGAGAAACGCCCTGACGCCGCCTGTCCTGGACGATCCCCCGCGTCGCCCAGAACAGACGGCAAAACCGCTGACCAGCCACGAAGGCGCGACAGCAGGCTGCGCTGAGTATATTGGCTGCGAGCCAGTCAACGCAGGAGTCAAGCATGTCCCCGCGTAGCCCATCGGTCAATGAAGAGCTTCGGCGACGATCTCGGGAACGCCTCCTGGAGGCGACCGTCGAGCTCGTCTCCGAGCGCGGGTACGAGGCGACGACACTGGGCGACATCGCCGAGCGGGCCGGGTCGGCACGCGGTCTGATCTCGTACTACTTCCCGGGCAAGCGTCAGCTGCTGCAGTCGGCGGTGCACCGGCTGATGCACCTCACGCTGGAGGAGGCGCTGGAGCGCGAGCCGCGGACCGAGGACGGCCGGGAGCGGATGGCGCGGGCCATCGACGCGATCCTGGGGCTGGCGGTGGACCGGCCGGTCCTGATGCGGACGCACATGGCGGGGATCCTGCAGGCCGAGGGGTTCGTGCAGTGCCCGGAGCAGCAGCGGCTGGCCTTCCTGCTGCGGGACACGGTGACGCGGTACGGCTCCGCGGACGTGGACGCGGACTATCCGCTGCTGCGGGCGCTGCTGATGGGCGCCGTCGTGGCGGTGCTGCTGCCGGGGGCGCCGATGCCCGTGGCGCGACTGCGGTCGGAGCTGTTCCAGCGGTACGGGCTGGACTGGGAGCAGGGAATGCCGCCGGACGGCGGTCCGCCCGACGGCATTCCCTTCACGGCCTCGGTGTCAGAGCTCCGGGTGCCGTGTCAGTCGCCCAGGACCCGGCCCCCGAAGGACCCGCCCTCGGAGACCCGGTCGTCGACGTCTCAGTCGTCGAAGTCGTCGAAGTAGTCCGGCTGCGTCTGGACGTTCAGCGCGTCCATCCGGATCCGCTTCGCCGGGTCCGTACGACGGTCGTCGAGCTTCAGCACGTCGAAGCCCTTCGCGATGTCGTTGGAGTAGATGTAGCCGTTGTAGTAGTACGCGGACCACGAACCGCCGGTGCTGATGGTGGTGGCGGAGAGCGGACCACGCTCGAAGTAGGCGATCTCCTTCGGCTTGCGGGAGTCGGTGAAGTCCCAGACCGAGACGCCACCCTGGTACCACGCCTGGACCATCAGGTCCTTGCCCCGGACCGGGATCAGCGAGCCGTTGTGGGCGACGCAGTTCTCGGTGTCGGCCTGGTGGCGCGGGATCTTGTAATAGCTGCGGAAGACGAGCTTGCTCTTCTTCCCCTTGCCGACGATGTCGTAGATGCCGTTGGCACCGCGGTTCGGGCCGACGGCCTCGTTGCAGGTGGCCGCGCCGCCGCCGCCGAGCTCGTCGGTGAAGACGACCTTGTTGGCCTTCTGGTTGAAGGTCGCGGAGTGCCAGAACGCGAAGTTGACGTTGTCCTGGACCTGGTCGATGACCTTCGGCCGCTCGGGGTCCTCGATGTCGAAGATGATGCCGTCGCCCATGCAGGCGCCGGCCGCGAGGTCCTCGTCCGGCAGCACGGTGATGTCGTGGCAGCCGGTGGTCTTGGAGACGCCCGGGTTGGTCGGGCCGCCCGGGTTGCCGCCGCCGTCCGGTCCCTCACCGGGGAAGAGGACGGGGAAGGAGACGATCGCGGACTTCTCCGGCGCCTTGCGCGGCACCTTGATGACCGTGATGCCGTCGTGCGGGGGCTGGCAGTCCGGGAACGCGGTGTTGGGCGAGTACGAGGAGACGTAGACGTACACGTCCCTCTTCTTCGGCACCAGCGTGTGGGTGTGCGAACCGCACGCGGTCTCGACGGCGGCGACGTACCTCGGGTTGCGGATGTCGCTGATGTCGAAGATCTTCATGCCCTCCCACGAGGACTTCTCCGTGGCCGGCTGGCTGACGCTGGCACAGGAGTTGTCGCTGCGGGAGGAGTCGGTGGAGAGGAAGACGAGGTTGCCGGAGACGGAGATGTCGTTCTGGGAGCCCGGGCAGAGGACCTGGGCGACCGTCTTCGGTGCGCGCGGGTTGCTGATGTCGAAGATGCGGAAGCCGTCGTAATTGCCCGCGAAGGCGTACTTGCCCTGGAAGGCCAGGTCGGAGTTGGTGCCCGCGAGAGCGTCCTTGGGGATGTTCACGAGGTGCTGGATGTTGTCACTGTGGACGATCTCGTCCACGCCGGGTATCTCGCCGCTCTGGATGGCGGACCGGGCCTCGGCCGCCTGCTCAGAGGAGACGGTGCCCTGCGCGGTGGCGTCACCCGGGTCGGGTGTGGCGGCCGCGGGGCCGGCCGCGAGCAGGCTGACCAGCAGTCCGGCCGCGGCGGTCGCCACACCCAGACCTCTGATCCGTGCGCGCGGGGTACGCGTGATGCGCGTGGTACGCAACGAAGTCACTCCGTCCTCCCTTGTGTCCGTTCGTAGTTGAACGGGTGATGGACCCCGGCAGTATCGTCCTTAGCGTGCACATCTCAACAGATGGCAACACACACGTAATGAATGTTTTTGCTCGATGCCCCTGAGAAGCGTGCTAGGAACGGTGCCCGACGCATGTCCCCGGTCCCTCGGAACCACCTCTGGAGGTCGCCTTGTTGAACCGCCGTATCCGTGGAGCTGTCGCCGTCGCGCTGAGTGCCGCCGCGGTGTGGGCGCTGGCCGCCTGCGATGCGGCCCCGGACGCGAAGGAGCCGCAGAGCCAGGGCGCTTCGGCCCCCGCGGTGGTGGCGCCGGGCAAGCCGGGCGAGCCGGCGCGGAGGATATCGCCGGCCGAGGCGTCCCGGCTGCTCCCCGACGACAAGCCCAACGCGGCGGACTTCACCTATGCGCAGATGATGATCGTGCACCACAGGCAGGCGCTGACGATGACCGCGCTCGCTCCGGAACGGGCCGCGTCGGCGCAGGTCAAGAAGCTGGCCGACCGCATCACGGCGGCGCAGAAGCCGGAGATCGACGCCATGGAGGGCTGGCTGAAGAACAACGGCGGCCCGCGTGAGCAGGGCGGTCACGACCACCACACCATGCCGGGGATGGCGACCGAGGCGCAGCTCGCGCAGCTGCGCCAGGCGAAGGGCACGGCGTTCGACGAACTGTTCCTGAAGCTGATGGTCACCCACCACGAGGGCGCGGTGACGATGGCGGCCGAGGTGCTGGGGCAGGGGAACAACGTCCTCGTGGAGGAGATGGCGAACGACGTGATGGCGCAGCAGACGGCGGAGATCAACCGGATGCGCTCGATGTAGCGGAGCCCGCCCCGGGGCGGCCGGGCCTGTCGCGCGTCTCCCCTGCCGGGGCTTCCGGTGCCATGCTGGAAGCCTCTCGGCGGGAACGCCCGCGGCGGGAAGGAGTACGGCCGTGCTTCGTGTCGCTGTCGTCGGTTCCGGGCCCAGCGGGGTCTACACCGCCCAGTCGCTGGTCCAGCGGTCCGGGGTGCCCGGGGTGCGGGTCGACGTCCTGGACCGGCTGCCCTGCCCGTACGGCCTGGTCCGCTACGGCGTCGCGCCCGACCACGAGAAGATCAAGTCGCTCCAGCAGAACCTGCGCGCGGTCCTGGAGGACGAGCGGGTCGGGTTCGTCGGCAACGTCGAGGTGGGCCGGCGGGGGCTGACCCCGGCCGGCCTCCTGGAGCTGTACCACGCGGTCGTGTACTGCGTGGGCGCGGCGCGGGACCGCCGGCTGGGGGTGCCCGGCGAGGATCTGGCGGGCAGCCACTCGGCGACCGACTTCGTCTCCTGGTACAGCGCGCACCCCGATGCCGCGGGCGACGGCTTCCGGCTCGACGGCCGCTCGGCGGTCGTGATCGGCGTGGGCAACGTGGCGGTGGACGTCACCCGGATCCTGGCCAGGGGCGCGGACGAACTGCGCCCCACGGACGTGCCGCAGGACGCGCTCGCGGCGCTGGCGGCGAGCCGGGTGCGCGAGGTGCACATGGTGGGGCGCCGGGGCGCCGGACAGGCCAAGTTCACGACGAAGGAGCTGCGGGAGCTCGGTGGACTGGACAGCGCGCGGGTGAGCGTGGATCCGGCGGATCTGGCGCTGGACCCCTCGTTCGCCGACTCCTCGGCACTGCCGGCCGTGAACCGGCGGAACGTGGAGGTCGTCCGCGGCTGGGCGGCGGGCGGCGGCCCGGCGGCACGGGACGGCGGGGCCGAGGCGGCACGGAGCATCCGGCTGCGGTTCTTCCTGCGGCCGGTGGAGCTGCTGGGCGAGGGCGGCCGGGTGGCCGCGGTCCGCTTCGAGCGGACGGAGCCGGACGGCGCCGGCGGGGTGCGCGGCACGGGACGGTACGAGGAGATCGAGGCCCAGCTGGTCCTGCGGGCCGTCGGCTACAAGGGCGTCGCCCTGCCCGGGCTGCCCTTCGACCAGAACCGGGGCACCGTCCCGAACGAGGCCGGCCGGGTGCTGCGGGACGGCGTGCCGTCGCCGGGCGAGTACGTCGCCGGCTGGATCAAGCGCGGCCCCACGGGTGTCATCGGCACCAACCGCCCGTGCGCCAAGGAGACCGTGACCTCCTTGCTGGACGACGCGGCGGAGCTGGCCCGGCGCCCGGTGGCGGCCGACCCGATCGGCGCGCTGCGGGACCTGGGCCACGAGCCGGTCGCCTGGCGGGGCTGGCTCTCCATCGAGCGCGCGGAGTCGGCGCTGGGGCGCTCACTGGGCCGTGAACGCGTGAAGATCCCGGACTGGCAGGGCCTCCGAGCGGCAGCGCGGGAGGGCACCGACCGACAGGCGTGACGGCACGGGGCGGTGCGGATCGGGGGCGGCGCGGACCGGGGGTCAGCGCGGACCGGGGTCAGCGCGGCGCCGGACGTCGGTAGGGCCGTCGGGGGCTCCGACCTCGGCCGTGGGTGCGCTACGCGTCGTCGCCGGCCCGCTGCCCCACACGCTCCCCCTGGGCCCGGGCCGCCCGCAGGACGCTGTCCAGCAGGCCGGGGAAGAGGGCGTCCAGGTCCTCGCGGCGCAGCACGTTGAGCTTGGCGGTGCCCCGGTAGATCTGCTGGATGACGCCGGCCTCGCGCAGCACGCGGAAGTGGTGCGTCGTCGTGGACTTGGTCACCGGCAGGTCGAAGTAGGAGCAGCTCAACTCGGTGCCCTCGCGCGCCAGGTCGCCGACGATCGTCAGACGCACCGCGTCCGACAGCGCGTGCAGCACCCCCTCCAGGCGGATCTCCTCGCGCGTGGGGTGGTCGAGGACCCGAGGGCTGGTCGCGGTCGTCACGGCGGCGGCTCCACTTCATCCGAGGTAGGCAGCCATTGTACGAGAACTCTCGTAGTTTGACAGATGACGTACTACGATGAGTATCGTACGAGCATCCTTCGAGACCCCACGAAACGGAGTCCGCCATGAGCGTCGCCCTGTTCGAGCCGTACACCCTGCGGTCGGTGACCATCCCGAACCGGGTGTGGATGGCCCCGATGTGCCAGTACTCGGCAGAGGTGTTCGGCCCGAACGCGGGCGTCGCCAACGACTGGCACTTCGCCCACTACGCCTCCCGCGCCACCGGCGGTACCGGACTCATCCTCGTCGAGGCGACCGCTGTCGCCCCCGAGGGCCGTATCAGCCCCGCCGACCTCGGCATCTGGAACGACACCCAGGTGGCGGCGCTCCGCCGCATCTCCGCGTTCCTCAAGGAGCACGGCACCGTTCCCGGCATCCAGATCGGCCACGCGGGCCGCAAGGCCGCCACCAAGCGTCCCTGGGACGGCCGCGGCCCGGTCCCCGCCGACGGCCACGGCTGGCAGCCCGTCGCGCCGAGCCCCGTCGAGTTCGCCGAGGGCTATCCCGTCCCGACCGAGCTGACGACGGAGCAGATCGCGGAGATCACCGGGCAGTTCGCCGACGCGGCCCGCCGGGCCCTGACCGCCGGCTTCGAGGTGCTCGAGGTGCACGGCGCCCACGGCTACCTCATCGGCGAGTTCCTCTCCCCGCACAGCAACCACCGCACCGACGCCTACGGCGGCTCGTTCGAGAACCGCACCCGTCTCGCCCTCGAAGTCGTCGACGCCGTTCGGGCGGTGTGGCCCGAGGAGCTTCCGCTCTTCTTCCGGATCTCGGCCACCGACTGGCTGGAGGAGCGGGGCTGGACCCCGGACGACACCGTCCGCTTCGCCCGCCTGCTGCGGGAACACGGGGTCGACCTGCTCGACGTCTCCAGCGGCGGCAACGGCGGCCCGGCGCAGATCCCCGTCGGCCCCGGGTACCAGGTGCCCTTCGCGGCCCGGGTGCGGGCCGAGACCGGTCTGCCCGTCGCCGCCGTGGGTCTGATCACGGAGATCGACCAGGCCGAGAAGATCGTCGCCAACGGCGAGGCCGACGCCGTCCTGCTCGGCCGCGAGCTGCTCCGGGACGCCTCCTGGGCCCGCCGGGCGGCCCGCGAGCTGGGCGCCGGGACGCACGCGCCGAGCCAGTACGCCTGGGCGATCTGAGCACGCGCCCTCCGCGCGGAACCCGCTTCCGGAACCCGCGCTCCAGCTCTCCCCAGGTCGACCGGGAACACGCCCGTGACCTGGGGAGACGTCCGTTCCGGGAGCCGCTGTCAGTGGCCGGGTGCAGACTGGCCCCTATCCGCGACAACGGCGTCCTGGAGGTGTCGGCCATGCCCGACGTAGTACTGACCGTAGGCACCCGCAAGGGGCTGTTCATCGGCCGAAGGCGCGACGGCCGGTGGGAGTTCGACGAACCCCACTTCAACGCTCAGGCGATCTACTCGGTCGCCATCGACACCCGGGGTTCCACCCCCCGGCTCCTCGTCGGCGGCGACAGCTCCCACTGGGGCCCGTCCGTCTTCCGCTCCGACGACCTCGGCGCGACCTGGACCGAGCCGCCGAAGCCCGCGGTCAAGTTCCCCAAGGACACCGGGGCTTCGCTGGAGAGGGTCTGGCAGCTGCACCCCGCCCCCGCGCACTCCCCCGACGTCGTCTACGCGGGTACGGAGCCCGCCGCCCTGTTCCGGTCCGAGGACGGCGGCACGTCCTTCGAGCTCGTCCGCCCGCTGTGGGAGCACCCGACCCGGTCGCGCTGGATGCCCGGCGGAGGCGGCGAGGCCGTGCACACGATCGTGACCGATCCACGCGATCCGGAGGCGGTGACGGTCGCGGTGTCGACGGCGGGCGTGTTCCGCTCCCAGGACGGAGGGGCCAGCTGGAACCCCTCCAACCAGGGGGTGTCCGCGGTCTTCCTGCCCGATCCGAACCCGGAGTTCGGCCAGTGCGTGCACAAGATCGCCCAGGACGCGGGCGACCGTGACCGGCTCTACCTGCAGAACCACTGGGGCGTGTACCGCAGCGACGACGCGGGCGGGAAGTGGACCGACATCGGCTCCGGCCTCCCCTCCGACTTCGGCTTCACGGTCGCCGCGCACCCCCACCGGCCCGACGTGGCCTACGTGTTCCCCATCAACGCCGACGAGGACCGGGTGCCGGCCGGGCACCGCTGCCGCGTCTACCGTACGAGTGACGCGGGCGCGAGCTGGGAGCCGCTGACGGCGGGGCTGCCGGACGGCGACCACTACGGCACGGTCCTGCGCGACGCGATGTGCACCGACGACGGCGATCCGGCGGGCGTCTACTTCGGCAACCGCAACGGCGAGCTCTACGCGAGCGCGGACGACGGCGACAGTTGGCAGCTGCTCGCCGAACACCTGCCGGACGTGCTCTGCGTGCGGGCGGCGGTGATCGGGTGAGCCGGGTGACGCTGCGCCAGTAGAGTGACGTCCGTGGCAGCACGACCGTTGAATGAGATCGTCGAACCGGGGTGGGCGCACGCGCTCGCGCCCGTGGCCGAACGCATCGCCGCGATGGGCGACTTCCTGCGTCAGGAGATCGCCGCGGGGCGGACCTACCTGCCCGCGGGGGCGAACGTCCTGCGGGCGTTCCAGCAGCCCTTCGACGAGGTGAGGGTCCTGATCGTCGGCCAGGACCCCTACCCGACGCCGGGGCACGCGGTGGGCCTGAGCTTCTCCGTGGCGCCGGAGGTGAACCCCGTCCCGCCGAGCCTGGACAACATCTTCCGGGAGATGCACACCGACCTGGGGCTGCCCCGGCCCTCGAACGGCGATCTGACGCCCTGGACCCGTCAGGGTGTGCTGCTGCTGAACAGAGCGCTCACCACCGCGCCCCGCAAGCCCGGCGCCCATCGCGACAAGGGCTGGGAGGCCGTCACCGAACAGGCCATCCGGGCGCTGGCCGCCCGCGGGAAGCCGCTGGTGTCCGTGTTGTGGGGCCGTGACGCGCGCAATCTCCGTCCGCTGCTGGGCAATCTGCCGGCGATCGAGTCCTCCCACCCCTCCCCGATGTCGGCCGACCGCGGGTTCTTCGGTTCGCGGCCGTTCAGCCGCACGAACGAACTGCTTCTGCGCCAGGGGGCGCAGGAGGTGGACTGGCGCCTGCCATGACGGACGCGGGCTGGGTCGTCGGGGTCGACTCGGGCGGCTCGGGGCTGCGGATCGCCCTCGCGCGGGCGGCCGACCCACGCCCCGTGGAGACCGTGACGTCCGCCGAGCCGGTGCGGACCGGCCCCGGCGGGATCGAGGCGGCCCATCTCCTCGCGCAGGTCCTGCCCGCCGTCGAGGCGATGCTCGGCAGGGCCGGGGCGGGGAACGTGGTCGCCCTCGCGGTCGGTGCCGCCGGCATGGCGACGCTCGGCGACGAGCTGCGCGCCGTGCTGCCCTGGGCGCTGGAAGGGGCGCTGGGCGTGCGCCGGCTGGCGCTGGCCGCCGACGCCGTCACCGCGTACGCGGGGGCCCTCGGACAGCGTCGCGGCGCGGTGGTGGCGGGTGGCACCGGGCTGATCGCGCTCGGCACGGATCTCACGACCTGGCGCCGGGCCGACGGCTGGGGCCATCTGTTGGGCGACTGCGGCAGCGGCGCCTGGATCGGGCGCGCCGGGCTGGAGGCCGCGATGCGGGCCTTCGACGGTCGCAGGGGCGGTTCGCGGGCTCTGCTCGCCCGGGCCGAGGAGCGGTTCGGCCCCGCCGCCGGGCTGCCGGGAGCGCTCTATCCACGGACGGACCGGCCCGCCGTGCTGGCCTCGTTCGCCCCCGACGTGGCCCACTGCGCGACGGCCGGCGACGCGGTGTCGACGGGGATCCTCCGGCGGGCCGCCGCGCATGTGGCCGAGGCCGCGGCCGCCGTGTGCCCGGCCTCGGGAGCGGCGGAAGTGGCTCTGACGGGCGGCCTGTTCAGGATGGGCGACCCGCTCCTCGTACCGCTGCGCGCCGAGCTCGCGGAACAATTGCCGCATGCCCGCACGGCGTCGGCGGCCGGGGATCCGCTCGCCGGGTCGCTGGCCGTCGCCGGTTGGCTGGCCACGGACACGCTGCGGCTGCCCACGGAGCCTCAGTTGCTGCAATTGACCCGGTAAACGACGGTTCGGACAAAGAGGGGCAGATAACGCTCTGCTGCACCTCAGTGCCCTGCGCGGCGGACGAAACCAGTAACATGCGGCGCCATGAGCTCCCCCACTGGGCCCGCTTCCGGCCTGCCTGTACGAATGCCGCGACCCCGCCAGCCCGGACGGCACCGTCGCCCCGAACCCGTGGCGGCGCCCGAGGGTGCTCCCGCACTCGTTCTCGCCGTCCCGGGCGCGCCGTCGGCCGCCATACGCTCGCTGGCCGAGGAGGTCGTGAGCATCGCCCGTTCCGAGCTGCCCGGCCTGGAGGCCGTGATCGGCTACCTGGACGGCGACGACGCCGAGTACCCCACCCTCGAGACCGTGCTGACGCGGGCCGAGACGCTGCGCACCGAGCGGTACCAGCTGGCCGTGGCCGCCGGCCGCGAGGTCAGCGCCCCCGAGGGCCCGGCGGCCGTCGTGGTGCCGCTGCTCGCCGGACCGGACAGCGCCCTGATGCGCCGGATCCGCCAGGCCGTGATGGACAGCGGCAACGTCGCCGAGCTGACGGACGTCCTCGGACCGCACCCGCTGCTCGCCGAGGCCCTGCACGTGCGCCTGTCGGAGGCCGGTCTGGCCCGCGCCGACCGCGCCCGGCTCTTCACGGTGGCGACGGCCGCCGACGGCATCGTCCTGGCCACGGTCGGCGGCGAGGAGGCCGTGCAGGCCGCCGGGATCACCGGCATGCTGCTGGCCGCCCGGCTGGCCGTCCCGGTCATGGCCGCCGCGCTGGACCAGGAGGGTTCGATCACCGCGATCGCCGAGCAGCTGCGCGGCTCCGGCTCGGTGCAGCTGGCCCTGGCCCCGTACCTGATCGGCCCCGAGCTGGCCGACGGCCTGCTCGACGCGGCCGCCAAGGAGGCGGGCTGCGCCGCGGCCGAGCCGCTGGGTGCCTACCCGGCGATCGGCAAGCTGGTGCTCTCGCAGTACACCTCGACGCTGGGGATCGCCCCGCAGCAGCAGGGTGCCCCGGCCGTCTGACCGGCCGACGACATACGGGAGGGCCCGCACCGGACACGTCCGGGGCGGGCCCTCCCGTATGTCCGGGGCCGGCCGTTCAGCCGAAGACCACGCAGGTCGCGGCCGGTGCCTCGATCGCGCCCGCGCGGTGCGGGATTCCGCTCTCCGCGTCGATGTCGAACCGGGTGACGTCGCCGGAGCGCTCGTTGGCGGCGTACAGCCGCCGCCCCGAGGGGTCGAGGGCCAGGTCGCGGGGCCAGTGGCCCCCGCAGGGCACGGAGGCCACCAGAGCGGCCTTCTCGCCGGTCTCGTCGAGCGCGAGGACGGCGACGCTGTCCTCGCCCCGTACGGCCGCCCACAGGAACCGGCCGTCGGGGGAGGCGACGAGCGCGGAGGGGTAGCTCGCCCCCGTGGCTCCCTCGGGAAGCACGGACGTCTCGGCGACCGGTTCGAGGGCCCCGGCCGCCGCGTCCCAGCGGCAGACGGTGAGGGTGGGTTCCAGCTCGTTCAGGACGTAGGCGTGGCCGCCGGCGGCATGGAAGGCCAGGTGGCGGGGGCCCGAGCCGCGGCGCAGGACGGTCTCGCCGTGCGGGCGCAGCGCCCCGGAGGCGGGTTCGAGGGCGTAGATCCGTACGGAGTCGGTGCCGAGGTCCACGGCGGTCACCCAGGGCCCGCCGGGCGTGGGCAGCACCTGATGGGCATGCGGACCGCGCTGGCGCTCGGCGACCGGCCCCGAGCCCTCGTGCCGGGCGACGTGGGTGGCGGGGCCGAGCGCGCCGTCGGGGCCGACGGGCAGGGCGGTGACGCTGCCGGAGCCGTAGTTCGCGGTGAGGACGTGGCCCCCGGCGACGGCGAGGTGGGTGGGGCCGGAGCCCTGGACGGCCACCGGAGCGCCGAGCGGCCGGGGTACGGCTCCGCTCACGTCGAAGGCGGCGGCAGCACCCTCGTCGGCCTCCGAGACGGCGTAGAGCACGGTGCCCGCGAGAGCGAGGAAGGAGGGGTCCGCCAGGGCGGCGGTCTCCGCCGTGACGGTCAGGGCGCCGGTGTCGGCGTCCACGTCGGCGGTGAGGATGCCCCGGCCGCCGGCCGAGGTGAACGATCCGATGAAGGCCCGTACCGGTTCCCGCGCGTCTGTGCCGCCCATGGCGTCTCCCCTCTCCGCCGGGCGGTCACGGCCGACCGCCCGCGTCGTCGGGGCCGACGTTAGCAGGCGGTCTAGACCAACTTGGATCAAGCGGCGCCGGAAGCCGCCCTCAGGCCGCGGGGACGAGCGGGGCGCTCGGGGAGGTGCGCAGCGGCGCGGCCAGATCGACCAGCGCCCGCTCCAGCCCGTACAGGTGGCCGAGAGCGGCCTCGGCGCCCGGGTGGTGCGACGGCAGGGCCTCTGCCGCGACGGCGGCGGAGGGCGCGGGGCGGGCCGGCGGGACGAGGGCGTGGACGGCCGCCTCGACCCGCCAGGACGCGGCGGCGAGCCGGGCGTCGTGGGAGGCGTCGGGGTCGGCGGCGACGGCGGCGAGACCGCGGATCTCGCGGGCGCAGTCGTCGAGCAGGTCGAGCACGCGGCGGGCACGGGCCTTGCGGGCCCGCAGCGGGCTCAGCGGGTGCACCAGCGGCGCCAGCGAGAGCCTGACGCGCCCGAGCAGGACCTCCAGCTCGGCGGCGAGCGGCGCGGGGTCCGCGTCCGGGTCGCCCGCGAGCCGTCGCGCCGCGACGGTGGTGCAGTCGTGCACACAGGTCACGGCCCGCTCGATCCAGGCGTTGGTGGCGGCGTGGGTCGTCACGGGCAGCAGGGCGACACCGACGGCCGCGCCGAGCGCCCCTACCGCCGTTTCCTCGAAGCGGAGCAGCAGCAGCCCGGGGTGCAGGACGCCGAGGAGTCCGTACAGCAGCCCGGCCATGACGGTCACGAAGAACATCATCCAGCTGTACGACAGCGGGGCGGTGTAGAAGATCCCGAAGACGCACAGCGCGACCAGGACGGCGGTCGGGGCGGGCGCGCCGGCGAGCGGGATCGCGATCAGGAGTCCGGCGGCGATGCCGGTGACCGTCCCGACGACCCGGCGGAAGCCGCGGACCAGGGTCTCGCCGCGCGAGGCGGTGTTGACGAAGATCCACCACGCGGTGCCGACGGCCCAGTACCAGCGCTCGTGGGAGATGAGCTGGCCGGCGGCGAGCGCGACGGCGCAGGCCGCGGTGGCCTGGAACGCCTGCCGGGTGGTGGGCCGGTCGAGGCCGCGGCCGGGCAGCGGGGCGGGGGCGGCGGGCGGCGGCACGCGCCGCTCGATGCACCAGGCGACGAAGCGGACCGTGGCCGAGACCACGAGGGCGAGCGCCACCGCCGCGTACAGCTCCGGAAGCTGGGCGGGCAGCGCGTGCAGGAACTGGGTGACGAAGAACATCATGAACGCGAAGATGCCGAGCGCGTGTCCGCGCGGGCCCCAGCGGCGCGCGTACACGCCCGCGAAGACGACGAGCAGCCAGGACGCGTCACGCAGCAGCGGTACGCCGTGCAGGGCGGTGGCGAGGGCGAGGACCGGGAAGCCGACGGCGGGCAGCAGGGCCGTGGTGGTCAGCTGCCGGCGGACGGTCGGGTCGCCGACGGTGAAGAGCGCGAGCAGCGCGGCGAGGCCGCCGGTGATCGAGGCGGTCAGGGAGAGTCCGGCGAGCTCGGCCGCCGCGACGGAGAGCGCGACGGCGAGCACGGCTCGCGAGGAGACCCGCAGCCGGACCCGGCCCGGGTCGGGTGCCACGAACACGAGTCGGACGAGCCGACGCCCGGCCGCCCGGAGCTGCTTCATGGCGGTGGTTCCGCGCCTGCTGCCGTACACACACCCTCTTCGCGTGATCTCGTGCCCGGGCCTGCTTGTGGCGGCGGCCCCTGGACATGGGAAAGGCGCCGCGGTCCGGTACCCGGCCTCGTCGCCGGTCCGGCGCACGCGCGGCGCCATCTCTTCGTACTCTCCTCAGAGGAAAACACCTGATCACCCACTGGCTCAACTCGACGGGTCAGGGCTGGGCCATTGGTACAGTCGTCGCGACGTGAAACCGGCCAGAAGGGGGCCAACGGACCATGGCGGTGGACGAGCTCGACACGCGCATCCTGCGGCTGCTGATCGAGCAGCCACGCACCTCCGTGCGGGAGTACGCACGGATCCTCGGGGTGGCCCGGGGCACGGTGCAGGCCCGGATCGACCGGCTGGAGCGGGACGGGGTGATCACCGCCACCGGTCCGGTCCTCTCCCCCGCCGCACTCGGCCACCCGGTGCTCGCCTTCGTCCACATCGAGGTCACGCAGGGGCATCTGGACGAGGTCGGCGACGCGCTGGCCGCCGTGCCCGAGATCGTCGAAGCCTTCTCGATCACCGGCGGCGGGGACCTGCTGACGCGCGTGGTGGCCCGGGACAACGGCCATCTGGAGGACGTGATCCAGCAGCTGATCCAGCTGCCGGGCGTGGTCCGCACGCGGACGGAGATGGCCCTGCGCGAGCGCGTTCCGCACCGGCTCCTGCCCCTGGTGGAGGCGGTGGGGAGGGCGTCGGGCCGGGGCGCCTGAACCGGCGTGACGGGGCGGTCGGCGAAACCCCTTCGCCCGGCGGAGCCTTCGCGTGTCAGGGTACGGACGACCCGACCCGCCCCGCCGAGGAGCCCGCATGTCCCTGCCGCCCCGACTGGTCCCGCTGCTCGACCAGTTCGACTTCGCACGGCTCAGGCTCCGGCAGCGCATGGCGGGGCCGTTCGTGGACAGCGGCAACGGCACGGACGTGGGGGTCGAGGCGCTCACCGACGAGGAGTACCTCTGGGAACCGGTGCCGGGCTGCTGGTCGGTGCGGCGCCGCGCCGACGGGCCGGGCCCGCGGGCGACCGTCCTGACCGGCGTGGGCGACTGGGGGCGCGACGCGACCGCGCCTCCGCACCCCACTCCCCCGCCGTTCACCACCATCGCCTGGCGGCTGAGTCATCTGAGCGAGCTCATGACGCTCCGCGCGGACCACACCGCCGGCGGCCACCGGCTGACCCGCGACGACTATCCGGTCCGAGGCGACGTCGCCTCGGCGGTCGACGCCTTCGACGCCGGCGCGGAAGCCTGGCGGAAGGCCCTGCTCTCGGTCGACGACGAGGGGCTGGACACGGTGGGCCTCAGCACGTACCCGCACGGCGGCGATCCCGAGGAGCCCTTCCTCGATGTCGTCTGGTGGGTCAACCAGGAACTGCTGCACCACGGAGCCGAGATCGCGCTCCTCCGGGACCTCTACCGGGAACGCGGCGCGTAGGCGCCGGGCAGGGGGAAGGCCGAGGTGCTCGATGGCAATGCGGTCCCGCCCGTGGGATCATTCGGATGAAGCGACAACAGCCATGACGAAGACAGTCAAGAGGGCGAAATGTCTGCCATCAAGGAATCCATCGACATTTCCCGCAGCCCCGAGGAGGTCTTCTCCTACGTGACCGACCCGACCCACTTGCCCGACTGGCAGGAGAGCGCCGTCTCGGTCCGCCCCCTGGGCACGGGACCCGTCACGGTCGGCTCCAAGGTCGCCGTGACACGCCGGGTGGGGCGGCGTTCGATGGTCAGCATCATGCAGGTCATCGAGTTGGATCCGCCCCGGAGCTGGCACGTCCACGGCATCGACGGGCCGGTGCGCGGCGATGTCCAGGGCAGGATCGAGCCGATCGACGACGGCGAGCATTCACGGGTGACGATCTCCCTCGACTTCGAGGGCCACGGCATCGGCAAGGCGCTGGTCCCGCTGGTCGTACGCCCGCACGTGCGCAAGGAGATGCCCAGGGACGAGCGGACCCTGAAGGGCATTCTGGAGGCGGGCGCCACCCGCTGACGGAGCGATCACGCGTCGCCCGACCGCACGAGGCCGGGGACGTCGGCGAAGGAGTCCCGTACGTGGTCGGGGTCGCCCTCCGCCGCCTCGTGCGTCTCGGGCAGGTACTTGCCGGTCCGCACCAGGACACCGGTGATGCCGCAGCGCTGGGCCGCGAGGACGTCGGACTCGATGTCGTCCCCCACCATGAGCGTCTCGCCCGCGTCGGCGCCGAGGCGGGCGAGAGCGGTGGCGAAGAAGGTGGGGGACGGTTTGCCGGTGATCTCGGCCTCGACTCCGGCGGCCCGTTCCAGCCCGAGCAGGAAGGCTCCCGTGTCGAGGTCGAGCCCGTCGGCGGTACGCCAGTAGAGGTTGCGGTGCATGGCGACGAGCCGCGCGCCGGCCCGCACATGGCGGAAGACGCGGTTGAGCGAGGCGTAGCCGAACGCGTCGCCCGCGCCGCCGAGGACGACCACGTCCGGGGGCGGGCCGTCCTCGTCGACGAGCGTCAGACCGCCGAGGTCGTCGGCGACGTCCCCGGTGTTGAGCAGCAGAACGCGCGCCCCCGGGTAGTGCTCCCGCAGGTGGCCCGCGGTGGCGGCGGGCGCGGTGAGGATGTCGTCGACACCGACGGGAAAGCCCTCCCCGGCCAGCCTCTCGGCCACGGAGGCGCGCGTCCTCGACGTGGTGTTGGTGACGAGCGCGAGGGGGACGTCGTCGGCGCGCAGCCGCTCCATGGCCGCGACGGCGCCCGGCAGCGCCTTCCAGGAGACGGTGAGCACGCCGTCGATGTCGATCAGTGCGGCTCGGATTCGTGGCACGGGGAGAGGCCTCCACACATGCAGTCCCCGGTAGTCCGTCTCCGCACTCGGGCTTCTCAGTCGTCGCTGATCACCCTGAGATCCGGGAGGATCTGCCGGGGGCCTGGCCAGAGCCAGCGAGTGGGTCACGCGGGTCGGCGAACGTCTTCGCCGACGGGTGCGGCTCGCTCTGGTTTTCTGGTGTATTAGGGATTTTCCTCCTTATTTCGCCCTCGTCAAGACCCCCATGCCTCGACCTCGTAGATCCGTGCGGCGGGGTCGGTGGTCTGGGTGGGCCTGCTGATGTCCAGGCGTACGTAGCGTGCCTCGGCGGCCACGGGGTGTGGTGGCGGCCGCCGTGTTGCCGGTGACGGTCGCCGCCGTGGTCCACGGGTCGGCGGTCGAGCGGCGGACCTTGAGGGTGAAGTCGCGGGTGTTCCAGGACGCGCTCTCGCCGCCGGACGCCGCGTGCCCGACCGTGAGCCGGTTGACCGTACGGAGCGAACCGAGGTCGATCTCCAGCCACTTGGCGGTCGTGGTGGTGCACCACTTGTCGCCGTTCCCGCCGGAGACCGTGCCGTTGACGGCCTTCGCCGGCGTCTCGGTGCCGTTGCACTGGCCGGAGGCGGTCGCGGGACGGTTCAGCGCGAGGTTGGACTCGGTCGCGCCGGACCAGCCGACGGTGGTGGTGGCGGCCGGCGAGCGGCCGTACTCGGTGGAGACCGCCTCGACGTCGAGCGTCGTGGCGGCCTCGGTACCGGACCGGTCGAGCCGGGGGACGAAGAGCGCGTCGTTGGGGGTGGCGCCGAGGAAGGTGCGGCTGCCGTCGTCGTTGCGCCGGTAGACCTCGTAGTGGTGTACGGAGCCGGCGGCCGAGGCCGTCCAGGACAGGCGCAGCGACTTGCGCGCGGGGCTCACGTCGGTGGTGCCGAGGACGGTGACGGCGGTCGGCGCCGCCGCCGCGTCCACGGCGCCGTCGTAGACCGCGATCTGCCCGACCCGCACGTCGTACGAGGCGGCGGATCCGGTGGTCTGCAGACCGATCTGGGCGACGGTCCGGCCGGCGTGGGCGGTCAGGTCGAGGGTCTTGCGCTCCCAGCCGGTGGTGCTGTTGGAGCCGAGGTCCAGGGTGGTGAAGGTGGTCGGCGCGTCGGTGAAGGAGACCGCGGCCCTGAGGCGGGTGGGGCCCGCGGCCGGGGTCTTCACGACCACGGACAGCTTGGTGTCGGCGGCGACCGGCAGCCTGGTCTGGTACAGCCGGACGGTGTTCACCGCGTCGAGGGTGCCCGTCAGGCGCAGCGAGGAGCCTCCCTCGTAGGCGTCGGAGAAGTCGATCGACGGGGTGAGTTCGGAGCCGGTGGAGGTGACCAGCCAGCGGTACGTCGGGGGCACGTCCTGGAGGGACAGGTTGTTCCAGCCGCCCGACGCCACCCGTACCCCGCCGGAGTGGTAGGAGTCCCCCTGGCCGGCGCCGAACGAGGTCACGAAGGGTTTGGCGGTGACGGGGGAGGACTCGGGGACGTAGTGCGCGAGCCCCTTCCAGGCCGAGGTGGTCGTGGTGTCGGACGGGTCGCCGTTGGCGCCGACCCAGTAACGCGCCTCTCTGGCGTGGGAGTCCGCCCGGTTCGCCGAGGAGGTGAAGGTCCACTCGGGCCGGTAGATGCCGAGGGAGGTGACGTGCGGCTGCCCGGCGGGGAAGACCGAGGCCCAGGGGACGGCGGTGTCATAGCCGTTGGCCTCGGTGTCGATGCCCGAGTACAGCTCGTACTCGCTGCGCCCGAGGCCGCGGGCGAGCGTGCGGGAGGAGCTCAGCCCCGAGGCGCTCCACCCGAAGTCGAGGAACATCGCGTCGGAGGTGCGCAGCGAACCCTCCTGCAGGAAGGAGTCGTTGGCGGAGGTGAGGGAGTCCTGCCAGCTCACGGCGCCGGACTCGGTCATCGCGTCGTACCACATGAACTCGACCGGGCCGAGGGAGCGGGTGTACCGCATCTCGTCGCGCAGCGCGGTCGCGAGGGCCGCGTCCCCGCCCGCGGTCTCCTGGTTGATGAACCAGCCGTCGAACCCGTAGTACTGCGCGACCTGGGCGAGCTTGTCCGCGACGGGGTAGGTGGAACCGGTCTTCTTCGCGAAGTCGCGCACCCACTGGATCTGGCCGCCGTAGGCGGTGGGCGGGAAGAAGACGGTGCCGTAGACCTTCACGCCGTTGCGGTGGGCGGCGTCGATGACGGTCGCGTTGGGGGCGAGGATCAGGCCCTCGCTCGCCGAGCCGCCCCAGAACACCAGCGTGTCGATGTACTGCCAGTGGCCGAAGGCGTAGTGGTGCGGGTCGGTGGAGCCCTGGGAGGGGTTGTTCGAGGTGGGGCCGAAGGAGACCAGGGACGCGATCTTCCCCTCGCCGGCCCGGGCGTTGGCGTTGGCCTTGAGCGCGGGGTCGGAGACGCGCGGGCGCAGGGGGACGCGGGAGCGGTTGAACCGCGCGTCGGGATCCGTGGCCGGGTCCCAGTTCAGGAGGGTGTCGGGGTGCCAGTACGAGGCGTAGGGCTGGTCTCCCGCCGCCCGCGCCGACGCGGGGGTTCCGGTCGGCGGGCTCGACGCGCTCGCGGCGGACGTGAGGGGTGCGAGGCCGAGAAGGGCGGCGAGGAGCGCCGCGATCGGCACGAGGGGCAGATGTCGTCTCATCCGATACTCCGGTCCAGCGAAGGGTGGGGGTGCTGGGCGTACGGGAGGTACTGGTGGTGCGGATGACGCGTGACGAGAGGGGTGCCTGGCGGGTGGGGCTCGGACCACGGCGCGGGGTGCCTCGGCACCGCGCCGACGGGCGCGTGGTGCCCGGCGTACCGCGCCGACGGGCGTAGCGGGGACGCCGCGCGGAGCCGGGGGCGTGGAAGTGACGTCCACGCGCGGCGCCGTCGGCCCGTCACGCCCCGGGAGGCTAAACGGCTTTAGTTCGCCGGGTCAAGAGCCGGGGGCGCCGTGCTCTCACGGACCGTCAGGCGCGGGGTCGGGTTCTTGACGTCCCGCGCCGCCGCCGGGTCGTCGACGAGCGTGAGCAGTTCCCGCGCGACCTGCTCGCCGAGGGCGAAGGTGTCCCGGGAGAGCGCGGTGAGCGCGGGGTGGACGATGCGGGCGAGCGCGGAGTCGTCGAAGGAGACGATCGACAGTTCGCCGGGGACCCGTACGCCCATCTCGGCGGCCACGCCCAGCCCGGCCACGGCCATCACGTCGCTGTCGTAGATGATCGCCGTCGGCCGCCGGGGCCGGGCCAGCAGGGCCCGGGTGGCGGCGGCGCCCTCCGCGTCGCTGAAGTCGGTGGGCAGCGACACCGCCTCGGCCAGACCGAGGCGCCGGGCGCTGTCCCGTACGGCCCGGATGCGGCGCTGGGTGTGCTGGAAGGCCGGCAGGCCGGCCAGGTGGGCGATCCTGCGGTGCCCCAGGGCCGCGAGGTAGTCCACGATCGACACCATCGCCTCGCGGTCGTCCGCCCAGACGCCGGGCAGGCTGCCGTGCCTGCCGGGCCCGCCGATGACGACCGTGGGGGCGCCGAGCTCCTCCAGGACGGGGATCCGGGGGTCACGCACCTGGAGGTCGACCAGGACGAATCCGTCGACGCGATGCTCGGAGGTCCAGCGCCGGTACACCTCGATCTCGGCCGCCGTGTCCTCGACGACCAGCAGGTTCAGTGCCGTACCGCGTACCGAGAGACCGGCCTGCAGTCCGCTCAGCAGGTGGCCGAAGAACGGCTCGAGACCGATGGTGCGGGCCGGCCGTGCGAGCACGAGGCCGACGGCGCCGGCCCGTGCCCCGCCGAGGGCCCGCGCGGCGCTGTGGGGCCGCCAGTTCATCTCCTCGGCCACCCGCAGGATGCGCTCCCGGGTCACCTCGCTCACCCCCGGCCTGCCGTTGAGCGCGAAGGACACCGCGCCCTTGGAGACCCCGGCCCTGCGGGCGATGTCGGCGATCGTCGGTCTGGCCACGCAGCGCCCCTTCGTTCCTCGCGCACTGTCTTGACAGCGGAGTGTAGCCGGAGCATAGTCCCCCATCGCTAGACCGGTTTAGTAACTCTGCATCCTCCGCCAGAACAGACCGGGAGACCTCTCACATGCGAACAAGCCACTGGGTGCGGGCGGCCGTCGCCGCGGTCGCCGCGGCCACGCTCGCCGGCTGCGGCCTCGGCGACCCGAACGGCTCCGACGACACGGGCGCGGCGGCCGGCGGCGAGGTGAAGGGCAAGGTCTCGCTGCAGACCTGGGCCCTGAAACCGAAGTTCACCGCGTACATGGAGGGCGTGATCGACGCCTTCGAGAAGAAGAACCCGGGCGTCGAGGTCGAATGGCTCGATCAGCCCGGCGAAGGCTACGCGGAGAAGGTGCTGAGCCAGGCGGCCGGCGGCACCCTTCCCGACGTGGTCAATCTGCCGCCTGACTTCGCTCTGCCGCTGGTGCGGCAGTCCATGCTGCTGGACGTGGCGAAAGCGGACCCGAAGCTGGACGCCGACTACGTCGAGGGCGGCACCGACGCCTACCGTTTCGCCGGACACGACGGCACGTACGGATACCCCTGGTACCTCAACACCGACGTCAACTACTGGAACGCGGCCCTGCTCACCCGCTACGGCCTGGACCCGAAGAAGCCGCCGGCGTCGCTCGACGAGCTGATCGCCGCGGCCAGGACCGTCAAGCGGAAGTCCGACGGCTCGGTCTATCTGATGAGCCGCAAGCCCGGTCTGATGGACTTCGCCAACGCCGGGGTGAAGCTCATGTCCGACGACGGCACCCGCTTCACCTTCAACACCCCGGAGGCCGCCGCGGTCCTCGACACCTACCGCGCCGCCTTCAAGGAGGGGCTGCTGCCCAAGGACGTGCTGACCGAGACGTACGCGGGCAACACCAAGCTGTTCAGCTCCGGTACGGCCGCCTGGACGACCGCGGGCGGGAACTACATCACCTCGCTGGCGACCGACAACCCCAGCCTGGCCCCCACGGTGGTCTCCTCCCCCGCCATGGGCACCCCTCCGCTGTACGTCCAGGGCCTCTCGGTCGCGAAGGGCACCAAGAACCGGGCCACCGCCCTGGCGCTCGCCCGCTGGGTGACCAACGCCGAGAACCAGGCCGCCTTCGCCCACCTCACGAGCATCTTCCCGTCGACCAGGGCATCGGCCTCCGACCCCTTCTTCAGCAAGAGCGACGGCACCAACGCCGGGGACGCCAAGGTCACCGCCTTCGCCTCGCTCGCCCAGGCCACGATGCTGGAGCCCGTCCAGGCGAACGACGCGGTCAAGACCGTCGTCAACCAGCAGATCGCCCTCGCGCTGAGCGGCCAGGCCGGCTCCAAGGAGGCCCTGGACACCGCGGTCGCCCGCGCCGACCAGCTGCTCAAGGACTGATCCGGCGAGCGGCGCCGCCTTCCCCCGGCGCCGCTCCCCTTCCCGGAAGGCACCCCATGACACACCGGCGCTGGTTCACCCCGTGGCTGCTCGCCGGGCCTGCCGTGGTCTGGCTCGTCGTGTTCAACCTGTGGCCCGCCCTCAACACGGTGATCCTGTCGTTCACCAACGCCAAGCCCCTGGGCGGCGGCCGCTTCACCGGCCTCGCCAACTACGAACGCGCCCTGAACGACGAGCAGCTGACCGACGCGCTGATCAACAGCATCGTGTACCTGCTCGTCTGTCTGCCCCTGCTCACCCTGCTGCCGCTGCTGCTCGCCCTCCTCGTGGAGAAGAAGCTCCCCGGGATCACCTTCTTCCGCACCGCCTTCTACACCCCGGTCGTCGCCTCCGCCGTCGTGGTGGGGCTGATCTGGGGATGGGTCCTGGACGACCGCGGCCTCGTCAACGGGCTGCTCGGCCGGCTCGGCCTCGCCGACCGGCCCGTCGACTTCCTCACCGACCGCTGGCTCCTGCTCTTCAGCGCCATCGGACTCACGGTCTGGAAGGGGCTCGGCTACTACATGGTCATCTACCTGTCCGCGCTGGGAAACGTCGGCCGCGAGCTGCACGAGGCCGCCGCCGTCGACGGAGCCTCCGCCGTGCGCCGCTTCTGGCACGTCACCCTGCCCGGGGTCCGGACGACGATGATGCTGGTCTCGGTCCTCATCTCGGTCTCCGCCCTGCGGGTCTTCTCGGAGCTGTACGTCCTGTCCGACGGAACCGGCGGCCCCGGCGGCCGGGACATGTCGGTGGTGATGCTCATACAGATGTACAGCCGGGGCTTCACCGGGCACATCGGCTACGCCTCCGCCCTCAGCCTGCTGCTCTTCGTCATCACCGTCGGCCCGATGCTGCTCCTGGCCCGGCTCAACCGGAAGGCGGCCTGACCATGCCCGCACGCGGATTCGGCACGCCCGCCCCGGCCACGCGGGCGGCCCGCTATCTGCTCCTGACCCTGGTCCTGCTGCTCACCATCGGCCCGTTCCTGTGGCAGCTCTCCACCTCGCTCAAGGGGCCCGGGGAGGACGTGTACTCCCGCACCCCGGACTTCCTGCCGCAGGACTGGACCCTCTCCAACTACGCCCAGGTCGCCGACGCCGTCCCGGTGTGGACCTACGCCGTCAACTCACTGACCGTGGCGGCGATCGCGGTGGCGGGCAACGTCGTGGGGGCCACCCTCGCCGGGTACGCGCTGTCCCGGCTGCGGTTCCGCGGGGCGCGCCTGGTGCTCGGTCTCTTCCTCGCCACGCTGGTGCTGCCCGGCGAGGTCACGATCGTCTCGCAGTACGTCACGGTCCGGAGCATGGGACTGACGGACACCCTGCTCGGGGTGGCGCTGCCCGGGGCGATCGCCATGCTGAACGTGCTGCTGATGTACACCGCCTTCCAGGCCGTGCCGCCCGAGCTCGACGCGGCGGCGCTCGTGGACGGCGCGAGCGTGTGGCAGCGCCTCGTCCACGTGGGCCTGCCCAACGTCCGGGGGATGCTGAGCGTGGTCGTGATCTTCACCTTCATCGGCGCCTGGGACGACTTCCTCTGGCCTCTGATCGTCCTCAACGATCCCGAGCACTACACCCTGACCGTCGGACTGCAGTACCTCGACGGCACGTTCACCGCCAACCCCCGGCTGATCGCGGCCGGCACCATGATCGCCTTCCTGCCGATCGTGGCCGTGTTCGCCGCGCTCCAGCGGTTCTTCTTCAAGGGCGTCGAGGAAGGCGCCATCAAGGGATGACCTCCGCACCGGATCCGGGAAGGACTCGACGCCCCGCATGACCACTCCCCAGGACCTCCCCGCCGAGCACGGGCACGCCCCTCGGTTCGGCGTCAACTACACCCCCAGCAGGGGCTGGTTCCACCACTGGCTCGACTTCGACCTCGACGCCGTCCGCGCCGACCTCGACTCGATCGCCGCACTCGGCCTCGACCACCTGCGGGTCTTCCCGCTGTGGCCCGTCTTCCAGCCGAACCGCACCTTCATCCGCCCCCGCGCCGTGGAGCAGCTGGTGGAGCTCGTCGACGCGGCGGCCGAGCGCGGGCTCGACGTGGCCGTCGACGGGCTGCAGGGCCATCTGTCGAGCTTCGACTTCCGGCCGTCGTGGACCCTGACCTGGCACCGGCGCAACATGTTCACCGACCCCGAGGTCCTCGACGGACAGGCCGCCTATCTGCGCACCCTCGCCTCCGCCCTGGCCGACCGGCCCGGCTTCCTGGGCATGACCCTGGGCAACGAGATCAACCAGTTCTCCGGCGACCCGCACCCCGACCCGGACCGGATCACGCCGGCCGAGGCGGAGAGCTGGCTGCGCCGCATGCTGGCGGCCTGCGAGCAGGGGGCACCCGGCCGGCCGCACCTGCATGCGGAGTACGACGCCGCCTGGTACCTCGACGACCATCCCTTCACGCCCGCCCACGCGGCCAGGATCGGCGCGGTCACGGCCGTGCACTCCTGGGTCTTCAACGGCACCGCGCAGCGGTACGGCCCCACCTCCGTCGCGACCGGACAACACGCCGCCTACCTGGTCGAGTTGTCGAAGGCATGGGCCGAGGAACCCGGTCGGCCGGTGTGGCTGCAGGAGGTCGGCGCGCCCGCCCCGCACATCGCCGCCGACCGGGCCGCCGCCTTCACCCGTACGACGGTGGACGCCGTGCTCGACTGCCAGGACCTGTGGGGCGTCACCTGGTGGTGCTCCCACGACGTCGACCGGTCGCTCGCCGACTTCCCCGAACTGGAGTACAGCCTCGGTCTGCTGACCACCGAACGGACGGTGAAGCCGGCCGGCCGCGAGCTCGCCGAGGCGGTGGCGCGGGCCCGGGCGCGGACGCGTCGCCCCCGGCCGCGCTCCACGGCCCTGGTCCTCGACCTGCCCGACGACGCACCGAAGCGCTCGACGTGCGCCCCCGGAGGCGCCTTCTTCGAGGCGTTCATGCGACTGGCGGCGGACGGCGCGCGGCCGAGCGTCGTACTGGCGTCGAAGACGGCGGACCGCGATCATCTCAGCGCACGCGGGATCACCGAGACGGTCACCGTCGACGACGTCGGCCGGGCCTGACCACCACCCTCTCTACGTGATGGAGCGACTGCCATGCATGACGACCGCACCCTGATCGAGTCCCGTCTCCGGCGCGTCCTCGACGAGCGCATCCGGCCGGCGATCCACCCGGAGTCGGTGCCCCTGGAGGTGGGGATCTGGACCGCGCCCGACGAACCGGTGCCGGTGGCGGAGGGGATCGCGGCCCCGCGCACCCCGATCGCCGTCGGCGACGCCTGGGGAGCGCCCTGGGGCACGAGCTGGCTCACGGTCTCCGGCACGGTACCGGCGGGCTGGGCGGGCCGGACGGTCGAGGCGCTGATCGACCTCGGCTTCGACGCGAACATGCCCGGCTTCCAGTGCGAGGGGCTGGTCCACCGGGCGGACGGTTCGCCGGTGAAGGGGCTCAACCCGCGCAACCAGTGGGTCAGGATCGCCGCCCCGGCGGCGGGTGGCGAGGAGGTGCTGCTGCATGTGGAGGCGGCGTCCAACCCGGTGATCCTGGACTACCACCCCTTCCTGCCGACCGAGCTCGGCGACAAGGAGACGGCCGGCGACCGGCCGCAGTACCGGCTGGAGCGGATGGACCTGGCCGTCTTCGACGAGACGGTGTGGCAGCTGGTGATCGATCTGGAGGTGCTCGGCGAACTCATGGCGGAGCTGCCCGTGGAGGGCGCCCGCCGCTGGGACATCCTGCGGGCGGTCGAACGGGCGCTGGACGCCATCGACCTCCAGGACGTCAACGGGACCGCGGCGGCCGCCCGTGAGGAGCTGGTCGCGGTGCTGTCCTCGCCCGCCGAGCCGTCGGCGCACCGGATCAGCGCGGTCGGGCACGCCCACATCGACTCGGCCTGGCTGTGGCCGCTGCGCGAGACGGTCCGCAAGGTGGCGCGGACCACCGCCAACATGACCGCGCTTCTCGAGGACGAGCCGGACTTCGTCTACACCATGTCGCAGGCGCAGCAGTACGCCTGGATCAAGGAGCACCGGCCCGAGGTGTACGCGCGGGTCAAGAAGGCGGTCGCGGAGGGCCGGTTCGTGCCGGCCGGGGGCATGTGGGTGGAGTCGGACACGAACATGCCGGGCTCGGAGGCGATGGCCCGTCAGTTCGTGCACGGGAAGCGGTTCTTCCTGGACGAGTTCGGCGTCGAGAACGAGGAGGCGTGGCTGCCGGACACCTTCGGTTTCGCGGGCGGGCTGCCGCAGATCATCAAGGCGGCGGGATCGAAGTGGCTGCTGACGCAGAAGATCTCGTGGAGCCAGGTCAACACCTTCCCGCACCACACCTTCTCGTGGGAGGGCATCGACGGGACGCGGATCTTCACGCACTTCCCGCCGGTCGACACCTACAACTGCTCGATGAAGGGCAAGGAGATCGCCCACGCGGTCCGCAACTTCAAGGACAAGGGGCGGGCGCGGCACTCGATCGCGCCGACCGGCTGGGGCGACGGGGGCGGCGGCACCACCCGCGAGATGATCGCGAAGGCGGCGCGGCTGCGGGATCTGGAGGGTTCGGCGCGGGTGCGCTGGGAGCGGCCGGCGGAGTTCTTCGCGAAGGCCGAGGCCGAGTACCCGCATCCGCCGGTCTGGGTGGGCGAGTTGTATCTGGAGCTGCACCGGGCGACGCTGACGAGCCAGGCGCGGACCAAGCAGGGCAACCGGGCGAGCGAGAACCTGCTGCGCGAGGCGGAGCTGTGGGCGGCGACCGCCTCGGTGCGGTCAGGAGCGCCCTATCCGTACGAGGAGTTGGACCGGATCTGGAAGACGGTGCTGCTGCACCAGTTCCACGACATCCTGCCCGGCTCGTCGATCGCGTGGGTGCACCGTGAGGCGGAGCGGACGTACGCGGCGGTCGCCGAGGAGCTGGAGGGGATCATCGGGCGGGCGCAACGGGTGCTGGCCGGTGACCCCGCGGCGGCGGGCGAGGTGAGCTTCAACGCGGCTCCGCACGCGCGGGCGGGGGTGCCGGCGGGCGGGGGCCGCAGGGCGGCCTCGGCGGACGGCTCCTCCGGCGGGTGCACGGTGGAGGCGCGTCCCGGCGGTGGGTTCGTGCTCGCCAACGGGCTGCTGCGGGTGGTGGTGGACGGGCGCGGACTGGTCGTGTCGGTGCTCGATCTCGCCGAGGGACGGGAGGCGGTCGCCCCGGGAGCGGCGGCGAATCTGCTCCAGATCCACCCCGACTTCCCGAACATGTGGGACGCGTGGGACGTCGACCCGTTCTACCGCAACACCGTGACCGATCTGGCCGACGCGGACGAGGTGGCCGTGGCGACGGAGACGGGGCGGGCCGTCTCGGTGCGGGTGACGCGTTCGTTCGGCTCCTCCCGCGCCGTACAGACGCTGACCCTGTCCGCCGGGGCGAAGCGACTCGATCTGGAGACCGAGGTCGACTGGCACGAGACGGAGAAGTTCCTCAAGGCGGCCTTCCCGCTGGATCTGCACAGCGACCGGTACGCCTCCGAGACCCAGTTCGGCCACCTGTACCGCCCGACGCACACCAACACCAGTTGGGAGGCGGCCAAGTTCGAGGCGTGCAACCACCGGTTCGTCCACGTCGAGGAGCCCGGCTGGGGTGTCGCGCTGGTGACGGCGTCGACGTACGGGCACGACGTCACGCGTACCGTACGGCCCGACGACTGCGGCACCACGACGACGGTGCGGGTGTCCCTGCTGCGCGCTCCGCGCTTCCCCGACCCGCACACCGACCAGGGTCCGCACCGGTTCCGCCACGCACTGGTGCCCGGCGCCTCGGTCGGGGACGCGGTCCGCGAGGGCTACCGGGTCAATCTGCCGGAGCGGCGGGTGCCCGGGGACACGGACGTGGTCCCGCTGGTCGCCGTGGACGACGACGCCGTCGTGGTCAGCGCCGTGAAGCTGGCCGACGACCGGAGCGGCGACGTCGTCGTCCGGCTCTACGAGTCGCGGGGCGGGCGGGCCCGCGCCCGGCTCACCACCGGTTTCGACCTCGGCGGGGTCGAGGTCTGCGACCTGCTGGAGCGCCCGCTGGACGACGTCCCGGCCGGTGCGGTCACCGTGACGGACGGCGGGCTCGAACTGGCCCTGCGCCCCTTCCAGCTGCTCACGCTGCGTTTCGCGGGGACCGGGGCCGCGCGGTGAGCGCGGCGGCCGGCCAGCGGGGGTGGAGGGCGTCGATGCGGTAGTCGTGGACGTGGCGCCGGCCCGTACCGGTCAGGTGCGGATGGTCCGGCGCCAGCTCCGCGTGGACGTGTTCGAGCTCGGCCGGATCGGCGCGCGGCCAGAGCCGCGCGGCGGCGACGGCCGCGAGGAGGGCGACGGCGCTCAGCGATCCCGCCGCGAGGGGCAGGCCGCCGTGCGCGGCGGTCCATCCCGCGAGGGGGTAGGTGAGCAGCCAGCAGCCGTGGGAGAGGGAGAACCGGGCGGCGAACACGGCGGGCAGGTCCGAGCCGCCCGCCGAGCGTCGCAGCAGCCGCCCGCCCGGGGTCAGGACCGCCGAGCAGGCGGCCCCGAGCAGCGACCAGGCGGCGAGCAGGGCCGGCCATGACCAGGGGCCGGGGCTCGCCGCCGTGCCCGCCGGGAGGAGGGCCAGGACTCCGGCCGTCACGAGGGCGGCGGGAAGGAGCACCGCCCGGTCACCGACCCGGTCCAGCAGCCGTGGCAGCAGCAGCGCCACGGCCATGGAGCCCGCTCCGTACGCGCCGAGGGCGAGGGCGACGTCGGCGGCCGAACGCCCCAGCACCTCCCGTACGACCACGACGGTGTTGACGAGGACCATCGCGCCGCCGGCCGCGACGACCAGATCGAGCGCGAGGAGGGCCCGCAGGCGCGGGGTGGCGAGGAAGAGCCGGGTGCCGTGGGCCGCCTTGGCGTACGCACCGCCGGTCCGCTCGACCGGTTCGGGTCTCGGGAGCAGGACCGAGCCGACCAGGGCGGCGGAGGCGAGGAAGCCGGCGGCGGTGCCGGTGAAGAGGAGTCCGGAGGGGACGAGGGTCAGCAGCGCGGCGGCGAGAGCGGGGCTGAGGAGGTTCTCCAGGTCGTAGGCGAGCCGGGAGAGCGACAGGGCGCGGGTGTAGTCGCGCTCCTCGGGCAGGACGTCCGGGACGGTGGCCTGGAAGGTCGGGGTGAAGGCGGCCGAGGCGGCCTGGAGGAGCAGGATCAGGACGTAGACCTGCCAGACCTCGGTGACGAAGGGCAGCGCCAGGGCGGCCGCGGCGCGGGTGAGGTCCATGGCGACCAGCAGCGCGCGCCGGGACACGCGATCGGCGAAGGCGCCGATGACGGGGGCGATGCCCACGGAGGCGATCATCTTGATCGCGAGGGCGGTGCCGAGGACGGCCGAGGCGTCGGCGCCCGCGAGGTCGTACGCGAGCAGGCTCAGCGCGACCGTCGCGAGCCCGGTGCCGGCGAGGGCGACGACCTGGGCGGTGAACAGACGGCGGTAGGTGCGGTTGCGCAGCACGGACAGCATGGGGCACGCCCTCGTTCGGCTACCGGATGCTCACCACCGTAGCCGACATGTGCATGGTTGCGCACATGTTGAATCCATAACGGGAGGGCGGTCCGTCAGTCGTGCCAGGGCTCCCCCGTCACCTGGTGATCGGCATGGCTGATCGCCTCGATCACCAGCCGCCTCATATGTCCGTCCGGCAGCGTGTAGACCACCCGCCGACCGTCCTTGCGGTGCTGGACGAGTCCGCCGAGCCGGAGCTTGGCCAAGTGCTGGCTCACCGCGGGCCGGGCCGCGCCGCACGCCTCCGCGAGGGCGCCGACGTCCGACTCCCCACGCGTCAGGAGCCACACCAGATGCAGGCGGGTCGGGTCGGCGAGCAGCGCGAACACTCCGGCCGCCGCGGCGAGCTCGGGAGCGCCGGGGGTGCGCTGGTGCACAACACTCGCTGGTGAGGATCCCTCGCGTTCTGCCATGGGGCCATCGTAGGCAGGGCGAAGCGAACCGCCCCCGGCGCGAGGCACCGGGGGCGGTTCGGGGAAGCGAGCGGTCAGAGCTTGTGCATCCCCTTGTACGGGCTCAGGACGCGGACCTGGGTGGCTCCGAAGTCGACGAGAAACGCACCCGTCGACTCCTGGCCGATGACCTTCCCGAGCCCGTGGCGATCGTGGGAGACGCGGTCACCGACGGCGAACTCCTTGATCACGGGGTCGACGGGGGCCGCGAAGGGGCTGGTGGACAGGTGGCGCCGAGGCGCGGATCGGTTCGTCATCGTCAGTCAGTATGCCCGCCGAGACGCCCCCGGCACAGGGGCGAGCGCCCGCCCGGTGACGAGGCCGACGGATCCCGCGAGCCCTCCGCCGGGCCCCACCCGCCTCAAGTGCCCCCGTTCCGGCGCTGGTTCGTCCGGCCGGTTCCGCTTCGCCGGGGCGGTGAAATGGACGGAGACGATCCGCCGGGCTGTACATCGCCGCCGCCCCTGTCGAGGTGACCCGCTGCGAGCACGCGGCTACGCGACCCCCGCGCGAGGGCCCGCCGGGCCGGTCCCCACCCGGGTCCGGTGGTGTCACCGCGCGGTCAGCGATCTGTCAGCCGGGCGGGTCATCGTCGGGATGCTCCGTCGAGTGCGCGGGGGTGAGAGGGAGGGACGCATGTCGTACACGATCCGGGCCGAGGGCCTGGTCAAGAGCTACGGGGACACGGTCGCGCTGGACGGCGTCGACCTGGAGCTGCGGGTCGGCGAGGTGCGGGCGCTGATCGGCCCGAACGGCGCGGGCAAGACCACCGCGATGCGGATCCTGGCCGCCCTGGAGCACCCGGACGCCGGCACCGCGACGGTCGGCGGCCACGATCTCGTACGGGACCGGGCCCGGGTCCGGGAGCTGATCGGGCCGCTCCTGCCCGGCGTCGACGGAGTCGGGGCGCTCGGCCGGCTCCTGGGCGGACCGCCGGTGCTGCTCCTGGACGAGCCGGACGCGGGGCTCGACCCGCGGGCGCGCGAGGCGCTGTGGGACGTGGTGCGGCGGCTGGCGCGGGAGGGTTCCTCGGTGCTGTTCACGACGCGGTACCCGGACGAGGCCGACGGTCTGGCCGACCGGGTCACCGTGCTCGACCGGGGCCGGACCGTCGCGGAGGGACGTCCCGACGAACTGCGGCGCCTGATCGGGGAGCCCCGGCTGTGCGTGCGCCCGACGCTGCCCGGAGACGGGGAGGCGGTGGAGCGGATCCTGACGGAGCTGTCCTGTGCCTCGCCCCGGCACGACCCCCACTCCGGTCTCTTCTCGGTGCCGGCGTCCGACCCGATGCTGCTCTCCGCGCTGGTCCGCCGTCTGGAACGCGCCGGCATCGGCACCGAGGACACGGGCATGCGCCGCCCTGGCCTGGGCGAGGTGCTCCTGGCTCTGACGGGACGAGGGGGCCGGCAGGCGCCGGGGTCGCTCCAGACCGTTGCCTCCGGAGCGAGCCGGCCGGATCCGGAGGGGACGACCTAGGTGTGTGTCGAAAGGGGCGCCGTCCGCCCGGAGGGCGGGCCGAAGCAGGCGGGACTCTCGACACACGCCCTAAGCGCCCGGCACCCGGCCCACCTCCTCGTTCAGCCGGTTCAGCGCCTCCTGTCTCGGCAGCCCGGCGCCGGCGAGGAACGCCTCGCGGTAGGCGTCCTCGCCGAGGCGTTCGGTGAGCCCGGCGACCAGCGCCCGCAGCTCCGGACTGCCCTCGTCGAAGGCGCCACGGATGGCCTCGCTCATCCCCAGAGCGGTCGCCGCGGCGGTGTGCCGGTGCTCCAGGACGAGTTGCGCGGCGAGTTGCTCCGCGATTCCGGCCAGGCCGTTGCTGTCGCCGCGAGCGGTGTAGCCGCGCAGCGCCCTGGGCAGCAGGGCTCGGGCCTCCGCGACCGCGCCCTTCGCCCGCAGGTTGCCCGCCCAGCCTGCCGCGATGATGTCCCGGGACGTCTCCTCGGGGTAGGGCAGCCAGCGTACGAGTGTCTCCATCCGCTCCAGGGCATCGTCGGCGCGGGCCAGATCGCGCGCGGCCCGGTGAGCGACGGCCAGCACCTGCAGCAGACCGGCCTCCAGCCGGCGATGGCCGCGCTCCCGGGCCTGCCGCTCCGCGGCGTGGATGTCGCGCAGTGCCCCGTCCACGTCGCCGATCCGGATCCGCTCCATGGCGAGCCGGTACTTGGTCCACATCAGGTGTTCCTCGGTACCGAGCTCGGAGCTGATCGCCACGGCCCGCTCGAAGGCCACCAGTGCCTGGTCGTGCTCGCCGCGCAGGGAATGCGTGGCGCCCGTGGGCAGCAGGCTCATCACCAGCCCCCAGCGGTCGCCGACCTCCTCGAAGCCCCGCAGCGCCTCGCGCCGTGCGTGGGCCCCGGTCTCCCTGTCCCCCTGCTCGGAGAGGACGAAGTCGTGTGCCCAGTGCGCGCCGGCCCGCACCCAGGGGTCCGGGGATTCCAGGGACTGCCGGAGCCCGCGCTCACGGTCGGCGTCACCGGCGAGCTGGGACATGCGCAGCAACGGGAGGGCCGGGTGGAAGCCGAGCACCTCCACGGTGTCGACGCTCTCCTCCGGCGCGGGCGCGGCGGCGCCCACCGCGTCCGGGGCGCCGCCGCCCGGGGAGCCCTCCGCGTCCGGGGCGCCCGCCGCGCTGCGCACGAGACCGAAGGCCAGCCGCGTCTCGTGGGGCAGCGCGTCGCCGAATTCCATGACCTCGTCGAGGAACGTCTCGAACTGCGTGGTCATGCCCCTGATCCCCCAGTACCAGAACATCGCCCGGACGAAGCGGGCGGCCATCGCCGCGTCGCGGGCGTCGAGCACGGAGCGCAGCGCGCCGACCATGTTGTCGTGCTCGGCGTCGAAGACCGCGATCGCCCGGAGCTGTTCTCCGGTGCGGAGCAGGGGTTCGAGCTCCTCGGCCAGGGCGAGGAAGTGGCCGGCGAACCGGGCTGCGACCTCGTCGCCGGACTCGGCGAGCCGGTCGGCCGCAAAGGCACGCACCGTCTCCAGCATGCGATAGCGCGGCTCGTCCTCCTCCGTGGCGGTCACCAAGGACTTCTCGACCAGGGAGCCGAGCACGTACAGCACCTCGTCGGACGGCAGGGAGTCGTCGGAGCAGACCCCTTCCAGAGCGGTGACCGTGGCGCCGCCGGGGAACACCGACAGTCGCCTGGCCAGCGCCCGTTCGGCTTCGTCGAGGAGGTCCCAGCTCCACTCGACCAGCGCGAGCAGGGTCCGCTGCCGGGGCAGCGCGGTCCGGCTGCCCGAGGTCAGGAGGCGGAAGCGGTCGTCGAGCCGGCGCGCGATCTGGTCGACGCCCATCGCGCGGAGCTTGGCCGCGGCCAGTTCCAGGGCGAGCGGCATCCCGTCGAGGCGTCGGCAGATCTCCACCACGGCGCCCACGGTGCGGTCGTCGAGCGTGAAGCCCGGCCGGACGCCCGCGGCGCGGTCGACGAACAGCCGCACCGCCGCCGATTCGGCGGCCTCGGCGAGCTCGCGCGAGCGCTCGGGAAGCTCCAGCGGGCCGAGCGGGCACAGCGCCTCGCCGGTGATGGCGAGCGCCTCCCTGCTGGTGGCGAGAATCCGCAGCCGCGGCAGTCGGTTCAGGAGCTCCTCGGCGAGTTCGGCGGCCTCCTCGACGAGGTGCTCGCAGTTGTCGAGGACGAGGACCGCCTCGCCGCCGTCGAAGAGCTCGGCCAACCGGTCGACCGGCGCCTGTGCCCGCCCGGCGTCGTAGAGCCGCCCGTCCTGGGAACCGATCGTGCCGAGCACGGCGTCAGCGAGCCGGTCACCGGGGCCCACGCCGGCCAGTGGCGCGAACCACACCCGGCCCCGCCGGTACGCGGGGTGCCTGCCGGCCGCTTCCAAGGACAGCCTGGTCTTTCCGGCACCGCCGAATCCGACGATGGTGACGAGCCGGGACGCCGCCAGCAGACCGGCGACCCGGTCGAGTTCCCGGTCGCGGCCGACGAAGCTGGTGAGCCGGGCCGGGAGGCGGCTGGGCGCCGCCTCGGGCTGGGTGGCCGACGCGGTCAGCTCCCCGCGGAGCAGAGCGAGATGCGCCTCCTGGAGTTCGGCCGAGGGGTCGACGCCGAGCTCGTCGCCGAGCCTGCCGCGCATCTGCTCGTAGACGGCGAGGGCGTCGGACTGGCGTCCCGCCGCGGACAGCGCCCGCATCCGCAGACCGGCGACGCGTTCGCTCAACGGGCGTTCGGCGCCCGCCGCTTCGAGGTCGGCGAGGACGTCGGCGTGCCGGCCGAGCCGCAGCTCCGCGTCGAAGCGGTCCTCCGCCGCCACGGCCCGCAGGTCGTCGAGGCGCGTGGCGGCGGCGCGGGCGAACGGGGCGTCCCGCACGTCCGCGAGGGCCGGGCCGCGCCACAGCGCGAGCGCCTCGGCGAGCACCGACGCCGCTTCGTCGACGCGGCCCGCGGCCAGCTCGCGCCTGCCTCGCGCGGCCAGTTCCTCGAACCGGTGGGCGTCCACGTCCTCGTCGCGCACCGAGAGCCGGTACCCGCCGGCCACGGACTCCAGCGTGGCGGCCCCGCGCAGGGCCCTGCGCAGCCGCGAGGCCAGGGCCTGGAGGGCGTTGCCCGCCTCGGCCGGGGAATCGGCGCCCCACAGTCCGTCGACGAGCGTGTCGGCGGGGACCGGCCGGCCGCCTTCGAGTGCGAGCCGGGCCAGCAGCATCCGCAGCCGCACCCCGCCGATGTCGATCGGCAGCGCCTCGTCCGTACCGGCTCCGACCGGTCCCAACAGGACAACCCTCACCGCTTCAGCCTCCCCCGGGCCACGGACGGCCTCCTCACCCGCCGGGGGTGACGGCCGCCGACTCCCCGGCGCGCGAGCGGTGTCGCCCCGCGGCCGGTCCACGCCTTCGGCGATCGGCGCCATCCTAGCGATCATGACCGGGGAGCGGCCGGGCCTTCGTCCAGGCGCCACGGAAACGCCGACGGGGCGGCGGTGGGAGGGTGCGCGGGCCCTTTCGGGACCTGCCGCACCGCTCCACCGCCGCCCCGTTCACCGGGACCCGGACGGGCCGGACCTGCGAGGTCAGGCCACGGGCACCGGGTACGTCGGGTACTCGACGCCGGAGACGTGCTGGACGACTCGGATGACCTGGCACGAGTAGCCGAACTCGTTGTCGTACCAGAGGTAGAGGATCGCGTTGTCACCGTCGACCTTGGTGGCGCCGGCGTCGATGATCGAGGCGTGGCGCGAGCCGACGAAGTCCATGGAGACGGCGTCGGGGGCGGTGGTGAAGTCGATCTGGCGCTTCAGCGGCGAGTGCAGCGAGACGTCGCGGAGGTACTCGAGGACCTCGTCGCGGGTGGTCTCGCGGCCCAGGCGCAGGCTGAGGATGGCGATCGAGACGTCCGGGACGGGGACGCGGATCGAGCTGCCGGTGATCGGCGCCTTGAGCTCGGGCAGCGCCTTGGCGACGGCGGAGGCGGCGCCGGTCTCGGTGATGACCATGTTCAGCGGCGCGGAGCGGCCACGGCGGTCGGCCTTGTGGTAGTTGTCCAGCAGGTTCTGGTCGTTGGTGAACGAGTGGACGGTCTCCACGTGGCCGCGAAGCACACCGTACTCGTCGTCCATGGCCTTCAGCGGCGGGACGATCGCGTTGGTGGTGCAGGAGGCGCAGGAGAGGATGCGCTCGTCCGGCTTCACCGTGTCGTGGTTGACGCCGTGCACGATGTTCGGGACGTCGCCCTTGCCCGGGGCGGTCAGGACGACCTTGTCGATGCCGGGACGCAGGTGCTTGGACAGGCCCTCGCGGTCGCGCCACTTGCCCGTGTTGTCGATGAGGATGGCGTCCTTGATGCCGTACGCCGTGTAGTCGACCTCGGAGGGGTCGTTGGCGTAGATCACCCGGATCGCGTTGCCGTTGGCGACGATCGTGCTGTTCGCCTCGTCGACGGTGATGGTGCCCTGGAACTGGCCGTGGATGGAGTCGCGGCGCAGCAGCGAGGCGCGCTTGACCAGGTCCTGCTCGCCGCCTCCGCGGACGACGATCGCGCGCAGGCGCAGACCGTTGCCGGAGCCGGCCTTCTCGATGAGCAGGCGGGCGACGAGGCGGCCGATGCGACCGAAGCCGTAGAGGACGACGTCGCGCCCCTCGCGGGACTCGATCTTGTTGGCACCGGTGGCACCGGCGACGGCCTCGGAGGTGAACTCCTCGACCGAGAGGCCCCGGTCGTCCGTCTTGTACTCCGCGGCGAGCATGCCGATGTCGATCTGGGAAGGACCGAGATCCAGCGCGGTGAGCGCCTGCAGGAACGGCAGCGTCTCGGTGACCGACAGCTCCTCGCCGGCGATCTGCCGGGCGAACCGGTGCGTCTTCAGGATGCTGACCACCGACTTGTTCACCAAGGAGCGGCTGTGCAGCAGGACGGTCACGTCCCGCTCACGGTGCAGCTTCCCGATGATCGGGATCATCGACTCCGCGATCTCCTCGCGGATCTTCCAGTTGGTGAACGAGTCGTCTTTGACAGTCACAGGATTATCTTTCGAGCTAGGCGGCGCTCATATGCTAACCCGACCCGCGTTTGATCGATCAAGGGGGTCCGAGGGAGAGCCTTCACGGCGCCCGCGGGAGGCTCAGAGGCACCACCGGGTGGGGGAGAAAATCCTCTTCGCGTTGTTATGTCCATCTTTCCACCGGCGCCCTATCCTCGTCGTTGTCGACGACGCGGGAGGAAGCGCGTGGAGCAGCTGCTGAGGGTCCAGAACTTCGTCGTCTCGCGGGACGGCTTCGGCGCGGGTGAGGGCCAGAGCCTCCAGAGACCGTTCGGCCACGCCGACCCCGGCACCATGTTCGCCTGGGCCGGCGCCACCGCGAGCTGGCCGAACCGCACCGATCCCGGGGGGACCCGAGGACTCGACGACTACTTCACGCGGGACTTCGCCCGCAACATCGGCGCCGAGATCATGGGCCGCAACAAGTTCGGGCCGCAGCGTGGGGCCTGGCAGGACCACGAGTGGCGCGGCTGGTGGGGCGACGAGCCCCCGTTCCACACCCCGGTCTTCGTCCTGACCCACCACGAGCGCCCGTCGTTCACGCTCTCCGACACCACCTTCCACTTCGTCGACGGCTCCCCCGCCGCCGTCCTCGCGCGGGCGAAGGAGGCGGCACGGGGCAAGGACGTCCGCCTCGGCGGCGGGGCGAGCACCATCCGGGAGTTCCTGGAGGCCGACCTCGTCGACACCCTGCACGTGGCGGTCTCGGAGGTGGAGCTGGGATCCGGGGTACGGCTCTGGGAGACGCCCGAGGAGCTGCTCGACCGCTTCCACCTGGAGGTCGTGCCCAGTCCCAGCGGCGTGACGCACCACCTCTTCTGGCGGAAGTGAGCGGAAGCGGCACGAGCGCCCGGCGCGTCCCCGCGCCACCGATGACTTCCGGCACCCCGCGGCGTCTACCGTCGGTAGGGAGCCACCGTCGGACACCCCCGTGGAGCGTCACATGAGGAAGATCGTCTCCCAGCTGTTCATCTCGCTCGACGGAGTCGTCGAGGACCCGCACCTCTGGCACTTCCCGTACTTCGACGACGCGATGGGTGTCGCGGTCGACGCCGTCATCGGCCGGGCGGACACCCTCCTCCTGGGGCGCCGGACGTACGACAGCTTCGCCGGGGCCTGGCCCGAGCGGGAGGCGGCGGGAGGCGAGGACGCCGCCTTCGCCAAGGTCATCGGCGACGCCCGGAAGATCGTCGTCTCACGCCGGCCGCTCACCTTCACCTGGCGGAACTCCGAGCAGCACCGGGGCGATCTCCTCGACGCGGTCAGGGCGCTGAAGAACGAGCCCGACGGCAGCCGGATCGCGATCAGCGGCTCGGTCTCCCTCGTACGGCAGCTCCTCGCCGCGGGACTGCTGGACGAGCTGAACCTCCTGGTGCACCCCATCGCCGTACGCAAGGGGATGCGGCTCTTCGACGAGGCCGAGACGCCGACACCGCTGAAGCTGCTCTCCTCCGAGACCTTCCCCACCGGGGTCCTCAACCTGGTGTACGCCCCCGCGGGCCGGGCGGCCGAGGGCGGCTACGACGAGGCCGTGACGCACCTGCCCCGCTCCGAGGGGTAGGCCGCGGGGCGGGCCCGTCGGCCGGCCGTGTCCACCTGGTGAACAGGCGGGTGGCGGATCTTCTCGGTCCGTCCGGAAAACCGCAGGTCACAGGGGTGCGGTCGGAGCGTCAGGTGGCGCAATACTGCGGCAACACCATCCGGGCCACCGCGCCGGTACGTTCCCAGACATGTCAGCCGAACCCACCCCCGCCGCCCTGCCGGTCGCCGCCGCGCGTCGTCGGCGGCTGCGCGCGGACCGGGCCCGGCAACTCGCCGACCTGCTGCGGCACCAGATCCTGACGGGCGGTTTCCCCGGCGGCGTCCTGCCGCTGGAGGACGCCATCGCCGCCGACTTCCGCGCCAGCCGCAACACCGTCCGGCAGGCCCTGGACCTGCTGCGCGGCGAGCAGCTCGTCGAGCGGCAGCCGGGGGTCGGAACCGTCGTGGTGTGCGAGAAGTACCCCCACGGCCTGGACCGGCTGCAGGGGCTGGCCGAGACCCTGCACGAGCACGGCCGGGTCACCAACGAGGTGCGCACGGTCGGGCCGGTCGCCGCCTCCGGCCCGGTCGCCCACCGGCTGGGCCTCCCCGAGCACACCGACGTGCTCTGCATCGAGCGGCTGCGCCGGCTGAACGGACTCCCGCTCTCCCTCGACCTGTCCTATCTGCCCATGGACATCGGCGGTGAACTCCTCGGCTGCGACCTGGAGAACACCGACGTGTTCCGGCTCCTGGAGACGGTGACCGGCGGCCCGCTGGGGCATGCCGAGATCACCCTCGAAGCGGTCAACGCCGACGCGCACTCCGCCGCCGTGCTCCAGGCCCCGCGCGGGGCCGCCGTCCTGATGCTGGAACGGCTGACCTGTCTGCCCGACGGACGACCGGTGGACCTGGAGTTCATCCGGTTCCGCGGCGACCGCATCACCATGAGCGGCGTGCTGCGCCGCTCCCTCTGAGCCCCGCCCCACCTCCTCCCTTCCGCCCCTTCCCGGAGACAGCCATGCCTCTCGTGCCGCAGCGCGCCGACGTGCCCGTGACCATCGACGAGTCCAAGTGCATCGACGGCTGCACCCTCTGCGTCGACATGTGTCCGCTCGACTCGCTCGCCATCCGCGAGGACGACGGCAAGGCGTACATGCACGTGGACGAGTGCTGGTACTGCGGCCCGTGCGCGGCCCGCTGCCCCACCGGCGCGGTGACCGTCAACATGCCCTATCTGCTCCGGTGAAAGGCCCGACTCCCATGCCAGACAAGAAGACCCCGACGCGTCGCCCGCTCCTCCCGCTGCTCGCGCTCGCCCTGCTCGTCCCGTCGGCCACCGCCTGCGCCGGAGCCGCGGGCGCCGACGACGCGGACGGCGCACGGACGGTCACCGTGACCGTCGGCTACCAGTCGAAGACCATCAACACCGTCACGGCCGGCACTCTGCTGCGCTCCCTCGGCTACTTCGAGGAGGAGCTCGCCGCCCGTGGGAAGAAGGACGGCGTCACCTACAAGGTCGCGTGGCAGGACTACGCGACCGGTGCGCCGATCACCGCCCAGATGACCGCCGGCAAGATCGACATCGGCTCCATGGGCGACTTCCCGCTGCTCATCAACGCGGCCCGCGGCAAGCAGCTCAAACAGCCCACGCGCTTGGTCTCGGTCACCGGCTACAACCTGCGCGGCGGGCTCAACACCGTGGTCACCGCTCCTGGTTCGCCGGTGCGCTCGCTGGCCGACCTGCGCGGCAGGAAGGTGTCCACCAGCGTCGGCTCGGCCGCCGACGGCACCCTGGTGCGCGCCCTCCGGCGCGCGGGCGTCGACCCGGAGAAGGACATCCGGAAGCTGAACCAGCAGCCCAGCGTCGGCGCGTCGGCGCTGACCGCCGGCAGCGCCGACGCGCTCTCCCAGTTCGTCGCCTGGCCCGGGCTGCTGGCCTTCCAGGGCCGTGCCACGGCGCTGTACGACGGTGCCGAGCTGAACCTGCCGACGTTCCACGGGGTCACCGTCCGGGAGGAGTTCGCCACGGAGCGGGCGGGGATCCTCGACGACTTCCTCACCGCGCAGCGGCGGGCCACCGATCATCTGCGCGCCCACCCGGTCGCGGCGGCCGAGTCGGTCGCCAGGGAGACCGGGCTTCCGGCCGAGGTCGTCTATCTCTACAACGGCGCCCACGGCATCGCCACCTTCGACCCGGCGCTCCGCCCGGAGCTGATCGCCGCGCTGAAGGAGGACGTACCGCTGCTGAAGGCGGCCGGTCTCGTGGGTGACGTCGACGTGGACGCGTTCGTCGACCCGGCGCCGCTGAAGCGGGCCGTGCCGGCCCCGGCGTACCCGAGGGCGACCGCCGCCAAGCCCGAGCTGTGGCTGAAGGGGCAGAGCACCACCCGTACGTTCGACAGCCCGAAGGAGCTGTTGAGGGCCGCCGAGGGCGCGGACGTGCGGGCCGCCTACGTCCCGGACGCGGTGACCGGCACGCTGTGGTTCGCCGACAGGGCGGTGTGGGTCGCCGACGGCGCCGAGCTGCGCGCCTTCGTCACCCCGTCCGGAGCCCGGGCGTACGTCGCCGCGCACGCCGGGTCCCGGATCGTCGACCACGCGACCGCCGTCGGCCTGGCGTCATGAGCGCGGGCCGCTGGCTGCTCCGCGCGGCCTCGATCGGGGCCGCCCTCGGACTGTGGCAGTTGCTGACCTCCCTCGACGTCACCCTGTGGCTGCGGTTCGAGCAGTTCCCGACCGTCGGCGAGGTGGCCTCCGCCTTCGCCGACCGGGTCGGCACGGCCGCGTACTGGCAGGACCTGGGGCACAGCGTGCGACGGATCGTGGTCGGCTTCCTGCTGGCCGCGGTGCTCGGGGTGGCGGTCGGCACCGCCGTCGCCCGCTCCCGGTGGGCGGCCGACCTGCTGGGCCCGCTCCTCGAGGTCGTCCGGCCTGTACCGGCCATCGCCCTCGTCCCGGTCGCGATCCTGCTGCTGCCCACCAACGAGCAGGGCATCGTCTTCATCACCCTCACCGCCGCGTTCTTCCCCGTCCTGGTGTCGACCCGGCACGCGGTGCGCGCGCTCTCCCCGGTGTGGGAGGAGGCCGTGCTGACCATGGGCGGCGGCCGGGCGCGCGTGCTGTTCTCGGTCGTGCTGCCCGGAGCGCTGCCGGGCATCTTCGGCGGCCTCTCCGTGGGCATCGGCGTCTCGTGGATCTGTGTGATCTCCGCGGAGATGATCTCGGGCGAGTACGGGGTGGGCTACCGCACCTGGCAGGAGTACACGGTCGTCGACTACCCGGGGGTCTTCGTCGGCATGGTCACCATCGGCGCCCTCGGCTGGCTCACCTCCACCGCGGTGGAGCTCCTGGGCCGCCGCGTCACCTCCTGGCTGCCCAGGCCCGCCGCGCGGCCGGCGGCGCCCCGCGCCTCGCGTACGCCGCTCGGCCACCGGGCCTCCCGCACCCCCCTCGTACCCGCCCGCGCCGGCGTCCCCGTCCACGACCCGGAGAAGGAGTCGGTCTCATGAGCAGCGCCCCCGCCGGCCTCGCGTCCGTGCCCACCGGCGCGGAACTCGCCCTGGACGACGTCCGGCTCGGCCACGCGGACGGTACGACGGTGTTCACCGCCGCCGGACTGCGGATCGCGCCGGGAGAGCTGCTGGCCGTGGTCGGCCCGTCCGGCTGCGGCAAGTCCACGCTGCTGCGCACCCTCGCCGGACTGCTGCCCGCGCTCGGCGGGCGGGTGACCCAGGACGGGGAGCCGATCGGCGGACCCGCCGCGGACCGGGCGCTGGTCTTCCAGCACGACGCCCTGCTGCCCTGGCGGACCGTCCGCGCCAATGTGGAGCTGCCGTTGGCGATCCGCCGGGTCCCGCGCCCCGAACGGCGGCGGTCCGCGACCGAGTGGCTGGACCGGGTCGGCCTCGCCGGTCACGGCCACAAGCTGCCGCACCAGTTGTCCGGTGGCCAGCGCCAGCGCGTCCAGCTGGCCCGCGCCCTGGCCGGCCGGCCCCGCGCGGTGCTGATGGACGAACCCTTCGGCGCGCTCGACGCGCACACCCGCGCCGAGATGCAGGACCTCCTCGTCGACATCCTGCGCGGCACGGGGGCGACCGTCGTCTTCGTCACCCACGACGTGGACGAGGCCGTCCACCTCGGCGACCGCGTCGCGCTCCTTCCGTCCGGCCGGGTGCTCGACGTCCCGCACCCGCGGCAGCGGGACGCGCGCCGGGCGCCCGCCACGGCCGAGCTGCGTCGGCGCATCCTCGCTTCCCTCTGAAAGGCATTCCGTGGACACCCCACCGGCCCCGGCCGCTCCTCTGACCATCCCGGCCCTCGCCGACGCGACCGAACTGTCCTGCGACGTCCTCGTCATCGGCGGCGGCACCGCGGGCACCATGGCCGCGCTGACGGCCGCCGGGCGCGGCGCGAACGTCCTGCTCCTGGAGAAGGCGCACGTCCGGCACTCCGGTGCCCTCGCCATGGGCATGGACGGGGTCAACAACGCCGTCGTGCCGGGCCGGGCCGAACCCGACGACTACGTCGCCGAGATCACCCGCGCCAACGACGGCATCGTCGACCAGTCGACCGTCCGGCAGACCGCGACCCGCGGCTTCGCGATGGTCCGGCGACTGGAGTCGTACGGGGTGAAGTTCGAGAAGGACGAGCACGGCGAGTACGCGGTCCGCCAGGTGCACCGCTCCGGTTCGTACGTGCTGCCGATGCCGGAGGGCAAGGACGTCAAGAAGGTCCTCTACCGGCAGTTGCGGCGCCGGGAGATGCGGGAGCGGATCCGTATCGAGAACCGGGTCATGCCCGTGCGGGTGCTCACCCACCCGGACGACGGCCGCGCCGTCGGCGCGGCCGGGTTCCACACCCGCACCGGCGAGTTCGTCGTCGTCCGGGCCGGCGCGGTCATCCTCGCCACGGGCGCGTGCGGCCGGCTCGGGCTGCCCGCCTCCGGCTATCTGTACGGGACGTACGAGAACCCGACCAACGCCGGTGACGGGTACGCCATGGCGTACCACGCGGGGGCGGCCCTGACCGGCATCGAGTGCTTCCAGGTCAATCCGCTGATCAAGGACTACAACGGGCCGGCCTGCGCCTATGTGGCGAACCCGTTCGGCGGTTACCAGGTGAACCGGCACGGCGAGCGGTTCGTGGAGTCCGACTACTGGTCGGGGCAGATGATGGCCGAGTTCGCGGCCGAACTCGCCTCCGACCGGGCCCCGGTGTACCTCAAGCTCAGCCATCTGCCCGAGGAGACGATCGGCGCCGTCGAGTCGATCCTGCACACGACGGAGCGCCCCACCCGCGGCACCTTCCACGAGGGCCGGGGGCACGACTACCGCACCCACGACATCGAGATGCACATCTCGGAGATCGGCCTGTGCGGCGGGCACTCCGCCTCGGGGGTACGGGTGGACGACCACGCCAGGACCACGGTGCCCCGGCTGTACGCGGCCGGAGACCTGGCCTGCGTGCCGCACAACTACATGATCGGGGCCTTCGTCTACGGAGATCTGGCGGGCGAGGACGCCTCCCGGTACCGGGCGTACGAGGGCGAGTTGCCGGGGGACCAGCTGGCCGCCGCCCATGAGCTCGCCTACCGGCCGCTGCTCAACCCCGACGGGCCGCCGCAGCCGCAGGTGGAGTACAAGCTGCGACGGTTCGTGAACGACTATGTGGCACCGCCGAAGACCGGGGCGAAGCTGTCCCTGGCGGTGGAGGCGTTCGACCGGATGTCGAAGGAGATCACGGGGATGGGGGCGCGCACCGCGCACGAGTTGATGCGCTGCGCCGAGGTGTCGTTCATCCGGGACTGCGCGGAGATGGCGGCGCGTGCCTCGCTGGCCCGCACCGAGTCGCGCTGGGGGCTCTACCACGAGCGCCTCGACCACCCGGAGCGGGACGACACGGGCTGGCTGCACCACCTGGACCTGCGCAAGTCGGCGTACGGTGCGATGGAGTTCACGGCCCGGCCGGTCGAGCCCTACGTCGTCCCGGTCCCGGAGTTCACGCCCGAGCAGGGGCCGGAGCGGTGGCTCGGCGAGGTGCGGCTGGTCCCGACGGCCACGGCGGGCCGGCGGGACGCGGCTCCGGCGGCGCGACGGGACGACACCGCACCGGACGCGTCCCCGTCCGGCGCGCCGGCCCCGGACGTGTCCCCGACCGCCGGGTCCGGGGCGGCCGGCCCGGACACCGCCGACGGGCCGAGCCCCGCCCTCCTGCGGCTGCTCGCCCTCGCGGAGGAGTCGCCCGACCTGGGGGCGCTCCGCCCCTACCTCACCGACGGCGATCCCGCCGTCCGCTCGGCCGCCGTCGTGGCTCTCGGGGAGACCTTCCCCGCCGGCGCCGGTCCGGCGCTCGCGGAACGGCTGCGGGACACCGCGCCCCAGGTCCGGCACGCGGCCGCGGCCGCCCTGCGCGAGCTGGTGGAGGTGCTGCCCGCGGAGGCGGAGCTGGGGGACGCGCTGCGCGCGGCGCTCGTCGTGACCGATCGGGGCGTCCGGTCCGCGGCGCTGGAGGTCCTGCGTGCCCTGCGCCTCGCCGACGCCGCGGTGTACGCCGGGGCGCTCGCCGACGCCGACATCGACGTCCGTATCCACGCCGTGCGGGCGCTGGTCTCGGTGGACGCCGTGCCCGAGCTGGTGGTGGCCGCGGGGGACCCGGCCCGCGAGGTCCGGGTCGCCGTGGCCCGAGGTCTGGCGGCCGTGCGCGAACCGGCGCCCGCTCCGCTGCTGCCCCTGCTCGACGACGCCGACCCCCTGGTCAGGGGCGCCGCGCTCGCCTCGCTGGCGACGACGGGCTGCCCGCCCGAGTACGCCCGGGCGGCCACGGCCGCGCTCGTCGAGCCCGCCTGGCAGGTCCGCGCGGGCGCCGCGACCGCGCTCCGGGCGGCGCCCGCCGTCCAGGCCGTCCCCACGCTGGCCAAGGCCCTGGCCGACCCGAACGCGGACGTCCGCAAGGCCGCGGTCCTCTCCCTCGTCCCGCACCGGGAGGCCCCGGAGGCCCGCGCCGCGCTCTCGTCCGTCCTCACGGACCCCGACGCCGACGTCCGGGCCCACGCCGCCCGGGCGCTCTCCTGAGCCGGGCCGCGCCAGGGGCGCCATGTCGATCAGGCCGGACCGGCCGGACGCCGATCAGGCCGGACCGGCCGGACGCCGGTCGGTCCGAACCGGCCGGAGGGCGGGCATCCGCTAGGCGGTCCGGGTCGCCGAGAGGACGCCTATCTTGTCGATGCGGTGCTCGGGGTTGCCCTGGGCGTCCCGCCAGAAGTTGCCCGCCGCGTCGTCCTCCGGCGTCGCACAGGTGGAGAGGGTGATCATGGCGCGGGTGGGCTTCTCACCCGGTTCTCCGGGGACCGCGGCGCGCTGCTCGGCGAGGGAGGCGGCGGAGCGGAAGGAAGTCGTCCGCGTCTCGGTGATCGTGTACTCGTAGACGGTGTCCCCGAAGGTGACCTGGACCTTGTCGCCGACGCCGACCGAGGGCAGGTCGCGCATGGGCCCGCCGGCGGAGAGCCGGTGGGCGGTCACGAGGTAGTTGCCGATCTCGCCGGGGCCGACGCCGCCCCGCTCGCCGTACGGGCTCGCGGCCACGCCACGGTCCTGTATCCGGGTCCCGGCCGGGTCGTCGGTCGTGCCCTCGTACGGCACGACGGTCAGCTCCTGGATCCCGATCGACGGTATGGCCATCTCGGCGTTCCGTGACCTCTTGCTGGGGTCCGGCTCGGGCGCCTGCGACGAGGGCGTGGCGGTGGGCGCCTGAGCGGCGGGGGCGGAGGCCGCGGGCGTCGTGCCGGAGGCGGGTCCGGACGTGAGGGCCGTACGGGCCGTGTCCTCGCCGCTCGCGGCCGCCGAACAGCCGACGAGCGCGACGAGCACGGCGACGACGGTCGCGGCGGTGGCGCGGCGGGTTCCTCGGGCTCTGTCCATGGCCTTCCGAAGGGTCGCTCGACACGCTCGGCCATCGGCTTCGCGGCATCGACATAGGTCGTGTCAGCTGCCAAAACGACAGGAATCGAGCATGTATTCCCCGGCCGGCCGGGTCAAGGCCCGGACCGACGCCCGCCCGCCGCCGACGCGGGCCGCGGCGACGGCGGGCGTGCGGCGACGGCGGGCGTGCGGCGCCCTACGTCAGTCGCGCCGCTCCGAAGGAGACGTCGAAGCGGTCGCACCAGATGGTGACGCTGCTGAAGCCGGACGGATCGACACCCGCGGGGACGGCGTAGTTCTGGTCGCCCCTGTTGCCCTTGAGCTTGCCGAGACTGACGTACTTCCCGTCGTCGAAGACGCGCCAGCCGGCCACGCCCTCCTTGACCGGCGCGTCGGTGAGCCAGACGCGCAGGTCCGGGCCGTTGCTGGTCTCCAGGCCCTCCAGCCGCACGGTGTGCGTGCCGTCGGGCAGCCGGATGAGCTTCACCGTCCCGGTGGTCGCGTGCTCATGGCTGATGAGGCTGCCCCGCGCGACCGTCCGCGGCTCCTCCGGCACGGAGGGCGACGGAGCCCCCGCGTCCGGAGCGGGAGCCGTCGTGGGGAGCGCTTCGCGCACGGTCTCGTCCTGCCACAGCTTCCAGGGCTGGAACCAGAAGAGCCCGACCGCCGTCAGGGCGATCGTCACGATCACCACGCCCGCCACCAGAGGCCCTCGTCGTCGGTTCTGCCGTCCCATGGCCGCCCTCCCCCTTCGTTCTCCGTTGCCCGCCCATTCAACGGGGTGAGAGGGGCTGGGGGCCACCGACGGACCGGTGACGGAATTCTTACGTCCCGCGGCTCCTCCCGGGAGACCGCCTCGGCCGTCAGCCGACCGACGTGTCCCCGAGCGAGAGCAGGAGGCGACGCAGCTGCCCCGCCAGGTCGTCGCACTCCTCCCGGTCGAAGAGCCCCAGGATGCGGGCCTCGTTGAGGAGGTGGTCCCTCATGTAGTCGCGGGTGATCTCATGGCCGCGCTCGGTGAGGCGGATCTTCACCGAGCGGCGGTCCTCGGTGTCCCGGATCCGCTCGACGAGGCCCTTGGCCTCCATGCGGTCGATCCGGTTGGTGATCGCGCCGGAGGTGACCATGGACGCCTTGCGGAAGGCCCCGGCGGTCAGTTCGTACGGCGGACCCGACCGCTGCAGGGTGCTCAGGACGTCGAACTCGCCCAGCTCCAGGTTGCGTTCGGCGGCGAAGGCGCGGAACTCCTTCTCCAGCACCACGCCGAGGCGCTGGAGGCGGCCGAGCACCTCCACGGGCCAGAGCGCCTCGGTCAGGTCGGGCCGCTCCTCGACCCATTGCCCGATGATGCCGTCCACGGCGTCGCCGCCCGCCGCGCCGCGCTCCTCGTCGCCCATGACGTGTCCTCCTCGGTGATGTCGCCTCCACCCGAGAATATCTCAACGTTGACTCACTTGACGTTGAGTGAACGTCGATGTTTTTATCTCAACGTTGACATTGTCGACGCTGAACGGATGGCCCGTTCACCCCCGTACCACCGACCCACGAGCGCCCAGGGAGCACCATGTCCGCCGCCGTATCCGCACCACGTCCCACCGTCGCGACGCCGCCCCGCAGGGTCCCGGCCCTCTGGCTGGCACTCCTCGCCGCGCCCATCGCCACAGGCGCCAACGCGCCCGTCCTGATCCTGCCGGACATCGCCCACTCGTTAGCGGTCTCCACCACCCAGGCGACGTGGATGGTCACCGCCTTCGCCTGGGCCATGACGGTCGGAACGCCCCTTTCCGCGGCGCTCGTCCGCCACCGCGGCCTGCGGGTGGCCCTCCTCGCCGCCGCGATCACCACGCTCGTCGGCACCCTGGTCGTCGTGGCCGCGCCCTGGTTCCCGCTGGCGCTGCTCGGCCGGGCCGCACAGGCGGCGGGCGGCGCGGGGCTGGTGGCCGTCGCGATGAACCTCGCCGGCTCCACCCGGCGCATGGGGGCGATCACCGCCGGGTTCGGCGTCCTGGGCGCCGTGGGTCCGCTCCTCGGCTCCGTCCTCGCGGACGCGGCCGACTGGCGGATCTCGCTCACCCTCTCCGCCCTCGCCCTCCTCGCGGTACCCGTGATCTGGCGCCGCACCGCGCGCTCCGCACCCGGACGGTCCCCGCTCCCCGTGCCGTTCGACGCGGTCGGCGCCGGGCTGGTCGTGGCGGTCGTGTCCGGACTCGTCCTGATCCCCACCGTTCCCCTCGCCGGCGGAGTCACCGCCGCGGCCGCGCTCGTCCCGCTCGGGCTCCACATACGGCGCCGCCCGGACGGGTTCGTACCGGCCGCCGTGCTGCGCTCGCGTACGTTCCTCGGCTCGGCCCTGCTCGCCTTCGCGTTCTCCACCTCCTACTTCGTCCTTCTCTTCGCCCTCCCCCGGCTCGCGCAGCGCCGGACGGGCTGGAGCGTCGAGGCCATCGGCACGGGACAGCTGGTCGCGCTCCTCACCGGCTCGGCCCTCTCCTGGCTGCTCGCCTCGGCTGCGGTACGACTGGGCCACCGCACGGTGCTGGCCCTGCTCGTCGCGGTCGGCGTGGCCGCGCCGCTCACGGCCGCCCTCGCTTCCTGGGGGCCGGCGCTGCTGCTGGCCGCGGCGGGCGCCGTGTTCGTCGCCACCGGCTCCAACGCCGTCCTGTCGGTCCGCGCCTCCCAGCCCGCGCCTGCGGCGCAACGGCCTGCGGCCATCGGCCTGTTCGTCCTCTTCTACCAACTCGGCGGCGCGATCGGCCCTGCCCTCGCCGCGCTGCTCGTCCTCGGCTGACCTCCCGGCGTCGCGCGGACCCGGCCATGGCGAAGGCCCCGGCTCGACGAGCCGGGGCCGCGCCGTACCGACGACACCACCGACCGACCTGTCGGCAGTACCTCCCCCAGGGCTCCGGGCCCCCTGTCCGCCGGCGGTGAACACCCGTCCGGGCGGACGTGACGGTCACTACCGTCCTGTCGCATGACGACGGTCACCACGCGTGCGGTGGAGTACGCAGCCGACAACCTGCCGATGATCGGGCACCTCGCGCTCCCGGCCGGTGCCGATCGCCGGCCCGCGGTCCTGATCGGACCCGAGGGGATGGGGCTCAGCGACGTCGAGCGCCGCCGGGCCGAGGCCCTGGCGGAGCTGGGGTACGTGGCGCTGGCCTTCGACCTGCACGGTGGGCGCTATCTGAGCGATCCCCAGGAGATGCTGGCCCGTTGCCTGCCGCTGCTCTCCGATCCCGACCGGATGCGGTCCGTCGGCCACGGGGCGCTGGACGTGTTGCGGGCCGAACCGCGGGCCGACCTCGACCGCGTCGCGGCCGTCGGATACGGCACCGGGGGCGCCATCGCGTTGGAACTCGGGCGCGACGGCGTCGATCTGCGCGCGATCGGGACGGTCAACGCACTGACCACGGGCCGACCGGGCGAGGCGGCACGCATTCGCTGCCCGGTGTGGGCCGGAGTCGGTTCGGAGGACCCGATCATGCCGCCCGCGCAGCGGGAGGCGTTCACCGCCGAGATGCAGGCCGCGGGCGTCGACTGGCGCCTCACGGTCTACGGCGGAGCCCTGCACGCCTTCCACCACCCGCCGGTCGACCACGCCGCGCCCCCCGGTGTCGGCTATCACCCGCGGCACGCGCGGCGAGCCTGGCACGACGTCGTCGCCCTGCTCACCGAGTGCCTGCCCGTGACGCCGTGACGCCGTGATGTGATCGACCACCGATCGCTCGTGCCCGGCATACACGTCCCGGACGCGCCGGCCCCGTTCTGCGGAGCCGAACCGGCGGCGGCACGGCTCCGGTGTTCCCCGGGGCCGCTCACGCCCCTACGGCGTGGAGCGAGGCCCACAGGGCCACGGTCGCGGCGACCAGCGCGGCCGGTGTGCTCAGCAGACCGAGGCGGGTGAACTCCCGCAGGGACACCCGGTCGTCGTGCTCCCGCACGATGCGCCGCCACAGGAGGGTGGCGAGTGAGCCGACGTACGTGAGGTTGGGGCCGATGTTCACCCCGATCAGCACCGCCAGGACCGGGCCCGCTCCGGCGGGCGCGACGAGCGGGAGCAGAGCGAGGGTCGCGGGCAGGTTGTTGATCAGGTTCGCCAGGAGTGCGGCGACCACCGCGATCCCGAGCAGGGGCAGGAGCCCGTCGCCGTCCGGCAACGCGTGGGCGAGCGCGTCGCCGAGGCCGTGGTCGACGACCGCCCGGACCACGACGCCCAGGGCCAGGACGAAGAGACAGAACCCGGGTGCCGCCGACGCGGCGAGTCTGCGCGGGGTCGTGGTGCGCCGGCGCAGGGCACGGGCGCCGAGGAGCAGGGTTCCGGCGAGCGCCGCCCAGGCCGGGCTCGCCCCGGCGAAGGAGGTGGCGGCGAAGCCGGCGAGGGTCAGGCCGAGCACCCACAGCGTGAACCGGGGCACGGGCGCCGGCCGCTCGGCCTCGATCGGCGGGTCCAGGGGCTTGGCCAGCTCGGTACGGAAGAAACGGCGGAAGGCGGCGTACTCGACGGCGATCGCGGCCAGCCACGGCAGGGCCATCAGCGCGGCGAACCGGGTGAAGGAGAGCCCGCTCGCGGTGAACGCCAGCAGGTTGGTGAGGTTGGAGACCGGCAGGAGCAGGGAGGCCGAGTTCGCCAGGTGGGCCGTCGCGTGGACATGGGGTCGCGCTCCGGTGCCCAGCCGGGCCGCGGTGGCGAAGACCACCGGGGTCAGCAGCACCACCGTCGCGTCCAGGCTCAGGCCCGCCGTGATCACGGCGGCCACCGCGAACACCCCGCCGAGCAGGGATCCCGGGGTGCGCCCGCACCGCCGGGCCACCGCGTCACCGGCCGCCCGGAAGAGCCCGTCGTCGGCGCAGAGCTGCGCGAGCACCAGGATGACGGCGAGGAAGCCGACCACCGGCAGCAGGTCCCGCGTCTGCTCCCAGGCGACCTGGGGCGACACCACGCCACAGCCCACGAGCAGCGCGGCGGCGGGCACGGCGGCCACCGCCTCGGGCAGTCCCCGGGGCCGCACGACGGCGAAGGCGAGCACTCCGAGCAGCAGGGCGAGGGACAGCGACTCGGCCACGACGGTACTCAGCGCGCACTCCCGGCAACGGATTCCGACCCGGCCGGACAGCGGCCACGAACGCACACCAGGATCTCAGATGAACGCCCCCGCTCGACCCGGCGGCTTCTGCGCGGCGGCTCCGGCCCAGGGGTAGACCGGAGCCGCCACAGATGCACCCGCGCTCTGCGCGGCGCGCTGCCGTCGAAACACCAGGGTGGCCTGAGGAGGAGGGGGCGACCCCGAGGTGTTCTGTTCGGGCCCGTGGGGGCACCCGTAGTAAACATATATACCGTCGAGTAAGCAAGAGCATGAAAAAATTCATGCGTTCCGATGGCAGGAAGACGCCCATTCACCCGCGGGTGAACTCAGTCGTCCAGGAAGAAATGGTGCTGGTCAGCAGCCTGCTCATACTTTTCGAGCCGGGTCTGCGTCCGCTCCGGGTCCGCGTCGGCCATGGCTTGAAGAATGGCGGCGGACACCACCCCGGGCGCCGCGTACGAGTCGAAGACGAGCCGTGAGCCGGTACCGGCGGTGAAGACGACGTCGGCCTCGTCGACGAGCGGGCCGAGCGCCAGGTCCGTGATCAGCGCGACGCGCAGTCCGACGCCGCGGGCGGCCCGGACGACGGCGAGCGTCTCGTTGGCGTGCCGGGGCATCGCGAAGGCCATGACCCACGTCCCGCCCGCCTCACGGGCCTGGAGCAGCCCGTCGTAGGCGACGGTGCCGCCCCGCGTCACCACCCGCACGTCGGGGTGGATGCGGCGGGCCGCGTAGGCGAAGTACTCGGCGAGGGAGACCGAGATCCTGAGGCCGAGGACCGTGAGCGGGACGGATCGGGCCAGCTCACGGCCGATCTCGAGGATCTGGTCGGGGTCCGCCAGGACCCGCCGCAGAGCGGTCAGGTTCTCGATCTCGGCGTCGACCGCCGACTGGAGCTCGTTGCTGAGGCTCCCCTCCCCCTCCCCCGGTGTCCCCGCGACGGCGCTGAGCGCGATGGGCTGGAGGGCCTCCCGGAGCGCCGGGTAGCCGCTGAACCCCAGCGACGAGGCGAAACGGGTCACGGACGGCTGGCTGACGCCGACGCGCTCCGCGAGTTCGGTGATCGACAGGAACGCGGCCTCGGTGAGGTGGTCGATCAGGAACTGGGCGATGCGGCGCTGCGCGGGAGAGAGCCGGTGGCTGCCGAACAGCGACCGCACCCGCTCGGCGGGCGAGGCCGCGTCGGCGGCCGCCTCCGACGAGCGTCTGCCCGGTGTGATCGCGGCTGCCTGTGCGCGCGCCTGTTGCCCAGATGGCACGACGTGCCTCCTTCTCGTCTCTCTGCAGCCCAAGATAGTTCACACGGGCCGCCGTTCACCGGGCCGCGACACCGGCCGCGGGCGCCCCGCCCGACCGCGGCGGCCCGCGGTTCCCCGCGTTGCGTACGTATGATCACGACGGTGGTCGGACGACGGAGGCTCGAAGACATGGCGGACCAGCGCGTGTACCTCGTGACCGGTGGCGGGACGGGCATCGGGGCCGCGACCGCCCGGCTGCTGGCCGCGGCGGGACACCAGGTGGTGATCTCCGGGCGCCGGCCCGAACCGCTGCACCTCGTCGCGGCGGAGACCGGGGCCCTGGCCGTCCCCTCCGACATCGGCGACCCGGAAGCGGTACGCGCACTCGTCGACGCCGCCCTCGCCGCGCACGGCCGCCTCGACGGCCTCGTCCTGAACGCCGGCATCGGGCGCGGCGGAGGCGTGGGCGAGGTGACGCAGGAGGACTGGGACGCGGTCATGCGGACCAATCTCACCGGCCCCTTCCATCTGCTGCGCGCGGTGCTCCCGCACCTGCTCGACGCCCGGGGCGCCGTGGTCGCGGTGGCCTCGGTGTCCGCGCTGCGCAACGGCGTGGGCAACGCCGCCTACGCCACCTCCAAGGCCGCGCTGCTCCAGCTCTGCCGTTCGCTCGCGGTCGACTACGGACCCTCGGGGCTGCGCGCGAACACCGTCTGCCCGAGCTGGGTGCGCACCGACATGGCCGACCGCCGGATGAACCGGTTCGCCGAGGAGGCGGGGCTGGAGGACGGCGGCGTCGAGGCGGCGTACGAGGAGGTCACCCGCGTGCTTCCGGTCGGGCGCCCGGGCGAGCCGCGCGAGGTCGCCGAGGCCGTCGCCTGGCTCCTCTCGCCCGCGTCCTCCTTCGTCAACGGGGCGGTGCTCACCGTCGACGGCGGTGTGACCGCCGTCGACCCCGGCACGCTCGCCTTCGACTTCCGCATCGAACCGCGGACACCTCCCGCCTGACGCCGCGCCGGCCGACCGGCCCCGATCCCGGCACGCGGCTGACCCGGCGTCATGGGGTGTACGAGGAGCGGTCGATCCGCTCCAGGTCCTGGAGCAACGCCTTCAGCCAGGCTTCCACCGCGTAGAAGCGGCCAGGGGGCTCGACCGGCGAGGTCTCCGGCGCGTCGGGCGGCGCGGCCGGCACCGGCGGCCGAGGGGCGTCTCCGGTCGGGTCGAGGACGGCGGAGAGCAGCAGCATCCGTCCCGCCACCCGGTCCCCGAGCCGGGTCAGGACCGCCGCGACGGCGGGGTCCAGCGGCGCGACGACCACCGGCCCCGGCGCCCTCTCCGACGGTGCGGTCGGCGGCGCCGCGAGCAGCCGCTCCGCGCCCCACAGCACGTGGTGCCCGGTCAGCAGGACCGCCTGCCAGTCGACCGGCCGCGGCTCCGTTCCGGGCGACTCCCCGGATCCGGGACGTGCCGACGTCGGCCCCCGCGGTTCGCTCTGGAACTGCGCGTAGGCCGTCTCGGCCAGGACGAGCGCGTGCCGTAGCGCGCCGCTGACCGGCGGAGCGCCCGGATCCCGTGGCCCGCCCGCCGCGATGGTCGAGGCCGTGGCGACGACGGTCTCGGCGGCCGTGCGCAGCAGCACCGTGCTCGATCGCCGCACCTCGGTGTGCGCGCCGCGCGGCCAGGCCAGCAGGCCGAAGACGGCGCCGATCGCACTCCCGATGAGCACGTCGAGGAGCCGGACCTCGGCCAGCCGCCAGGTGGTCACCGCCAACTGGGCGAAGACGAAGGAGACCACCAGCGCGAAGAACGCCTGCGCCCAGCCCACCCCCTTCACCGGCCCCACCGTGAAGGTGATCAGCAGCATCGGGAGCAGCAGGGCCGCGTACACCGTGGTGTCCGTCCCGACGAGGGCGAGCAACCCGGCCGTGCACAAGGCTCCGATCAGGGTCCCGGTGACCGCCTGGCGGATGCTTCCCCAGGTCGCGCCCAGCGTCGTGCGGGTCAGTGTCAGCGTCGCGAGGAGGGCCCAGAAGCCGTGCGGCAGCGTGTCCAGGCCGGCGATGGCCCGGGCGGCCGCCAGCGCCAGACTGATCCGCACCGCGTTCTGGAAGAAGACCGACCTGCTCCCGGCGTTTCCCACCAGCCGCCGCCACCACAGCCGCGGAGCGCTCATCCGCGCGTACCAGAAGCGGCCGAGGGGCGGTCCGGCCCCGTCGGTGAGCCGCCCCCGCACCGCCAGTCCCGCGGCCGTGGACAGCGCCAGCGCGGCGTCGGCCACTTCGAGCAGGGCGGCGCGGCGGCGCAGCGTCGCGGGGGGCTCCCCCCGGGTCGGCAGGGTGGCCAGGAGGGCCCGCTCCCTGGCGGGTCCGGCCTGTGGCGTCCCCGCTCCGGCGGCGCCGCGCAGCAGTGCGGCGCTGTCCGCCGCGGACCGGCCGACGGCGCGCAGCAGGTCCAGGCCCTCGTCCTCCGGGGTCCGGCCCGCCCGCACGGCCGGAAGCCGCGCGAGCCGGTTGAGGAGCGTCCGCGCCGAGAGGCCGGTGTGGGCCAGTCCCCGGGAGCGGACGCCGGCTCCGGCGGGCCGCTCCGCCTCGGGGACGTGCGAGGGCCGGAGCGCCTCGGCCGCCTCCGCGGCCTCCTCGGCGGTGGCCGTGGACGGGCCGAACGGCGGGCGGGCCAGCTCTGCGGCGCAGCGCTCGGCGGTGGCGGCGGCACGGGCGGCGAGTTCCCGGTACGGCACGGTCGGCCGTTCGGGGAGGACGAAGGTCTCGGCCAGGATCAGCAGGACGATCCCGACGGTGGTCCCGGTCAGCCGCTCGTCGATGGTCTCGGGGGCGTAGGGAGGGAAGGAGGGCAGGATGTACAGCAGCTGGAGTCCTGGCGCCGCGCCCGCCGGGCGTGGACCGCCCACGGCGACGAAGGCCAGCGCGAAGCCGATGACCAGCATCCCGGCCACCGCGCTCCAGTCCCGTACGGCCAGGAAGGTGCCGACCGCGACCAGCGCCCAGGTGGCCGGGAGCACCTTCGCCAGGACCACGGCCCGCTGCCGCCCGGTCCCCGGGATGTGCGCGAGACCGGCCAGCGACACGGCGGCGAAGAGCGCGTACGTGGCCGCGACGGGCTGATCGAAGCCGTACAGGAACAGGAAGAACCCGGCCCCGGCGGCCAGCGTGACCCGCAGCGAGCGGCGGGCCGCGGCCCGGTAGGCGTCGGGCAGCCGGAGCCGGCCGTTCGACCGGCCGGCTCCTCCGGCGCCCGGGCCGCCGCCGGCACCGTTGGCACCCATGCCACCAGGATCGGGCAACCGCTCCGCCCCGGCACCTCGCGGCCGGGACGGGTCGCGCTCGATCGGCCGACGGCGTCGCCGCGGCCCGCCCGGTGTCCGTCGGACCGGCCCGCCCTGTGCGGTGATCCCGCGGGAGCCCCGAGCGACGCACCGCCCCCGTCACGGCCTCTTCGGGCGGGTGGTGACGGGGGCGGTGACGTCCTGGAGACCCACCCCCGTCGAGGCCGCCTCGGGCGGGGACGGGGGCGGTGACGTCCTAGCGGCGACTGCGGATGAGCAGGTGGAGGAAGTACGGCGTGCCGATCACGGCCGTCATCGTTCCGGCGCCGAGCTGGGCCGGTGCGATCACCGTACGGCCGACCAGGTCCGCGGCGCAGACGAGGATCGCGCCGAGGAGGACCGCGACCGGAACCACGCGCGTGTGCTGCCGGCCCACGAGGGCGCGGGCCGCGTGCGGTGCCACGAGCCCCACGAAGCCGATGGTGCCCGCGGCGGCCACGGCGGTGGCGCTGAGCAGGACGCTCAGCGCGAGGAAGCCCAGGCGGACCCGGCCGAGGCCGATCCCCAGGAGCCGCGGGGTGTCCTCGTCGAGCGAGACGAGGTCGAGTTCGGTACGTCTCGCGAACGCGGCCACCGTGCCCACGACGAGCACGAGCGCCAGCGGGAGGACGTCCGGCATGGTCCGCCCGTAGGTCGAACCGGACAGCCAGGTCAGTGCCTTGGTGGCGTTGAACGGGTCGGTGAGGACGATGAGCAGGCTGACCAGGGCTGCCGAGCCGGTGGCGACACCGAAACCGACGAGCACGAGGCGGTTCTGCCGGAACCCGTCGCGCGCGGCCAGTCCGAAGACGATGACCGAGCTGACGGCGGCGCCGGCGAACGCGGCACCGGCGACGCTCCACGAGGCGGCCAGCGGCACCGATGTGACCAGGAGGACCGCGCCCAGCGCGGCACCGCCGGAGACTCCCAGCGTCGCGGGTTCGGCGAGCGGGTTGCGGGTCACGGCCTGGACGAGCGTTCCGGCCAGGGCGAGCGCCGCGCCGGCCAGCAGCGCCGCGAGGACCCGTGGCACGCGCGTGTCGAGGACGAAGGAGACGGTCCGGCCGGCGTTGCCCTGGACCCAGTTCACGACGTCGCCGAGGAGCAGCTTGCTGTCGCCGAGCAGGACGGCGGCGATCATCACCCCCACGAGTGCCGCGACCAGCAGGGTCGTGGTGGTCAGGAAGGCGGACCGGCTACGGATGCGCAGCCGGTCGACCGCTGCGGCACCGGCGGTGTCGCGGACCCGCGTCGCCATCACGATCAGGAAGACGGCGCCGACGAGGCTGGTGACGACGCCCGTCGGCACGGCGACCGCCGTGTCCGCGGGTATGACGGCGCGCAGGAGGACGTCCGAGCCGAGCACGAGGGCGGCGCCCGCGAGTCCGGCGAGGGGAAGCGCGGCTCGCGCACGGGAGAAGGCGCGGAACCTGCGGACGAGGGGCCGGACGAGGGCGGGGGCGCACAGGCCCACGAAGCCGATCGGTCCGGCGAGGGTGACGGCGGCGGCCGAGAGCAGTGCGGCGAGCACGACGGCCGTGACGCGGGTGCCGCGCACGGGGACGCCGAGGCCGCGGGCCGCGTCGTCGCCGAGGGCCAGCGCGTCGACCCTGCGCGAGACGAGCAGCAGACCGATCAGGCCGAGGAGTCCGATGGGCGCCATCTGCAGGACGCCGTCGAAGCCGTTCTGGGAGATGCTGCCCTGGTTCCAGGTGAACAGACCTTCCGTCTCCTGGGGGAAGAGCAGCATCAGCCCCTCGGTGGCGGCGGTGAGGCCGAGGGTGAGGGCACTGCCGGCGAGCACGAGGCGGACGGTGCCCGCGCCGAGGCCGGAGAGCCCGAGGACGACGGCGGCGGCGACGAGGCCGCCGACGAAGGCGACGCCGGAGGAGGCGAGCAGCGGCAGCGAGATCCCGCTCGCGGAGACCAGCCCGAGGGCCAGGTAGGAGCCCGCGTTGACACTGAGCGTGTCGGGAGAGGCGAGCACGTTCCGGCTGACGGCCTGGAGGGCGGCGCCCGCGATGCCGAGGACGATGCCGACGCACAGGCCGGCGGCCATCCTCGGCAGGCGGGAGGCGATGACGACGGACGCGTCGGCCGGGTCGGCCCGGCCGGTGAACGCCTTCCACACCTCGGAGGCGCCGACGGAGGCGGTGCCCTGGGTGATGTCGACGAGGGCGAGGCCCCCGACGAGGAGGAGCAGGAGGGCCGTCACCGCTGCCGCGCCCGACCGGGACGCGACAGCCGACGGAAGGGTGGCGGAGGAAGGTGCGGTGACGGCCATCGGGGTTACTTCGTCAGCGCCTTGACGACGGAGTCGACGTACTGGTTCATCGACTCGGGGCCGCCGAACATCCAGATGCCGTCGGGCAGCCGGTGCACGTCGCCCTTCTTGACGAACGGCAGCGAGGTCCACACCTTGTCCTTGGCCAGGGCACCCTCGAACGGGTTGCTGCTCGGGTCGCCGTCGTTGCTGATGTGGGCGAAGTGCACGCCCTCACCGAGCTTGGTGAGGCCCTCGACGTCGGTGGTGCCGAGGCCGTAGGCCGGGTCGCCCTCGACGGTCCAGGCGTTCTTCAGGCCGAGCTTCTCGTTGACCGCGCCGATGAGCGAACCGCTGGTGAACGGGCGGATCTGGACCTGGTTGGAGACGAGGTAGCCGTCCGCGAAGGCGTACTTGGCGCCGCCGAGACCGGCGTCGGCCAGGGCCTTCTTGCCCTCGGCGAGCTTCGCCTCGAAGCCCTTCTTGAGCGTGTCGGCCTTGGCCGTGGTGCCGGTGGCCTTGGCGATGGCGTCGAGGTTCTTCGTCATCCGGCCGATCGGGTCCTTGGCGTCGGCGGCCGTGAGGTTCAGGACCGGGGCGATCCCGCGCAGCTGCTTCACGGCGGCCGGCGGCAGGTCGCTGGTGGCGACGATGAGGTCGGGCTTGAGACCGGCGATGGTCTCCACGCTCGGCTCGCCGCGCGTGCCGATGTCCTTGGGCTCGTTCTTCAGCGGAACGGCGGAGTCCCAGGTCTTGTAGCCCTTGACGTCGGCGACGCCCACGGGGTCCACACCGAGCGAGATCAGGGTCTCGACGACGTTCCACTCGGTGCCGACGACCTTCTTGGCGGGTCCGTCGAGCTCCACCTTGGCGCCGGTGTCGTCCGTGAGGGTGATCGGCTGGGCGGACTTCTTCGCGTCGTCCTTGGCGGGCTCGGTGGTACCGCAGGCGGTCAGGGTGAGCGCCGCCGTGGTGGCGACCGCGGCGGTGAGGAGGAGGCGTCTCATGAGGTGGGGCTGAGCCTTTCGCTTCGCGTGTGGTGGCGGCCGATGGCGCGGGTGCGCAGCCGCCCTGTGGTGGGGTCGGTGTCGACGTCGATGCGGATGCCGTAGGTGTCCGTCAGGCGGGACGCCGTCAGGACGTCTTCGGGGCGGCCTTCGGCGATGATCCGGCCCGCTTGGAGCAGCGCGATCCGGTCGGCGACGGCGGCAGCCTGGTCGAGGTCGTGCAGGACGGCCCCCACGGCGATGCCGTGGTCGTCCGCCAGATCGCGCATGAGGTCGAGGAGTTCGACCTGGTAGCGCAGGTCGAGGTAGGTCGTCGGTTCGTCGAGCAGGAGCACGCCGGTCTCCTGGGCGAGGCAGCCCGCGAGCCAGACGCGCTGGAGCTGTCCGCCGGAGAGGTGCTCGGCACCGCGTTCGGCGAGCTCCTCGACTCCGGTCATGGCGAGCGCGCGGTCCACCGCGGCCCGGCCGCCCGGGTCGGCCTTGCCCCAGCGTCCCCGGTACGGGTACCGCCCGAACTCGACGACATCGCGGACCGTCAGGCCGCTGGGCGTGGGCCGCCCTTGGGTGAGCAGCGCGACGCGACGCGAGAAGTCACGGGGGCTGAGCGCGAGGCCGTCGGTGTCGCCGTCGATGACCAGGGTGGCGGTCCGGGGCCGCTGCAGCCGCGCGAGCGTCCGCAACAGCGTCGACTTGCCACTGCCGTTCGGCCCGACGAGGACCGTCACCTCGCCCGGACGCAGCGTCATCGAGGCGTCGTGGACGACATCGACGCCGTCGTAGGCCACGGTGACGTCCGTGGCCGAAAGTTCATGGCCGTGGGGACGCGAGGTCGCGACGGTCTCTTCACCTGCTTGCACGAAGGAGAGGTTAGCCTATCCTTACCCGCACCGAATAGGCCCCCCTGAGAACCGGGACAAGGTGGAATCCGGCCAAGGTTGGGATCCGGTTCGGGAGGGCGGACCGCGGCCCCTCACCAGCCCCTCGGGGGCGAGACGAACTCCCGTGCGAAGCCGTCCTGTTGGTGAATCGGGGGCCCCGCCGTTCCGGCCACGGAACCGGGCCGCCTCCGCGAACGACGAGGCGCGGGACGCCCGGCCGGACCACGAGCGCGACATACGGGCGTGGTCCGGCCGGACGCACGAGCGGGTCGCGCGGGCGAGACGCACGCGCCGGACGCACAGGCCGGACCCGCGGGGCCGGCAGGGCTCCCCCGTCGGCGCTATGCGAAGTCCCCCACCGACGCTATGCGAAGTCCCCCATCGGGAATCCGGCCGTCTCGGACAGCTCCGCCCACACCGTCTTGCCCTGCCGGGCATGCCGGGTGCCCCACCGCTCGGCGAGTTGGGCGACGAGGAAGAGGCCGCGCCCACCCTCGTCGGAGACTCCGGCGCGGCGCAGATGCGGGGTGGTGCTGCTGGTGTCGGAGACCTCGCACATCACCGCGCGGTCGCGGATCAGGCGCAGCCGGATCGGGGGGCGGCCGTAGCGGATGGCGTTGGTGACGAGTTCGCTGACCACCAGTTCGGCGGTGAAGGCCAGCTCCTCCAGCCCCCAAGCGGTCAGCTGCCGGGTCACGTCCGCCCGGGCCCTGGAGACGGCCGAGGGAGCGGCTTCCACGTCCCAGTCGGCGACCTGGCCGGCACCGAGGGTGCGGGTACGGGCCAGGAGCAGGGCGACGTCGTCGTCCGAGCGGGGCGGCAGCAGGGCTTCGAGCACGCTGTCGCAGGTCCGTTCCAGGGAGGGTGCGGGCCGCGCGAGGGCGCGGCGCAACAGCGCGAGGCCCGTCTCGACGTCCCGGTCCCCGGCTTCGATCAGGCCGTCGGTGAAGAGGGCGAGGAGGCTGCCCTCGGGCAGTTCGAACTCGGCCGCCTCGAAGGGCAGGCCGCCCAGGCCGAGCGGAGGGCCGTGCGGCAGGTCGAGGATCTCGACGGTGCCGTCCGGGGCGACCAGGGCGGGCGGCGGGTGGCCGGCTCGGGCCAGGGAGCACTGCCGGGTGACGGGGTCGTAGACGGCGTAGAGGCAGGTGGCTCCGATGTCACCGAAGGACTCGCCGTCGGCGGCGCCGTCGGCGTCCTGGTCGGTGCCCGGCCCGAAAGTTCGGCCGGAATCGACGTCCGGAGCGGTGCCGACGTCCGCGGCATTCCGCCCTGCCACACCCCGGCCGCCGACGCCCCGCTCGGGGGCCGCGTCCCGCTCGGCACCCGCGTCCCTGACGTCCGCCGCCTGCCGAGCGGGCGCGGAGTCCCGGACGTCCGCAGCCGCGTTCCGCGCGGGCGCCGCCTCCGCCGAGAGGCGCAGGACGACGTCGTCGAGGTGGGTGAGCAGTTCGTCGGGCGGCAGGTCGACGTCGGCGAGGGTCCGCACGGCGGTCCGCAGCCGTCCCATGGTGGCGGCGGCGTGGATGCCGTGGCCGACGACGTCTCCCACCACGAGGGCGACGCGCGCTCCGGACAGCGGGATCACGTCGTACCAGTCGCCGCCCACACCCGCCTGGGCACCCGCCGGCAGGTAGCGGAAGGCGACCTCCACCGCCGACTGCTCGGCGGTCTCGTGCGGGAGCAGGCTGCGCTGCAGGGTGAGGGCCGCGGCATGGGCGTGCGTGTACCGCCGGGCGTTGTCCACCGCCACCGCCGCTCTGGCGGCGATCTCCTGGGCGAGGAGCAGGTCCTCGTCGTCGTACAGACCGCTGTCGCGGTGGCGGACGAACTGCGCGACGCCCAAGGTCGCGTCCCTGGCCCGCAGCGGTACGACGAGCGTCGAGTGGCTTCCGTCCTCGGCACCGCGCCCGGGGTCCGGGGGCGCCGGCCGACCGGTGTCGAGGTCGTGGCGGGAGGGCTGGCCCGTGATGAGCGCGCGGGCCGTCGGCGTACCGTCCGCGCAGACGAAGGACGTGCGCGGCAGCGTCGTCGTGTCGGCGTGCTCCGCGGCCGCCGAGCGTTCGGCGACCCGCCGCAGGGTGAGCGGTGGCCGCATCGGGGTGTCGAGTCCGCGGAGCACCGAGTCGAGCAGGTCGACGGTGACGAGGTCGGCGAAGTGCGCGATGGCGAAGTCCGCCAGTTCCTGGCTGGTGCGGGCGATGTCCAGCGTGGTGCCGATGCGCATGCTCGCCTCGTTCACCATGGACAGCCGCCATTGCAGTCGCTGGTCCCGCTCCTCCTGGTAGGCGGACACGCCGTACTCCGAGGCGCGGTCGACATAGCCGGTCACCGTCGCGATGAGCTTGCGCGCCGCCGCGCTGATCAGCTCGGCGTCGCCGGTGAGCCGGGGCAGCTCCGCCAGCATCCTGTCGACGAGCACGCCCTGCCCGAGGCGGAAGGCCCGCAGCAGCACGCTGATGGGCGTCCCGTGCCGGGCGAGACGGCGGGCGCGCTCCAGGTCGGACGAGGGCGTGTCGACCTGGCTCGGTTCGATGCCGCGCTCGATGCCGGCCAGGGCCGCGAGCACATGCTCGGCGACGGTCTGCGCCGCGTCGAGGGCGATGTCCGGGTCCGTCCACACCTGGGGGACCTCACGTCGCAGGGCCCGCTCCACGTCTTGGATCAGCTGATCCGGTCGCAGGCTGAGATCACGAGCGGCGCGGGAGACGAGGCTGTCCGCAGTGAAGTCCACAAGAACGACGTTACGCCGCGCCGGGCCGCGAGGGCCGACGAACGCCCGACGGGCCCTGCTCCGCCGGGGGTGCCGGGTCGCCGGCGCCTCCCCTTCCGGTGGCGGCCTCCGTCGGCCGGTCGGCTTCCGTCAGGGCCGCGCGGGCGGCGGAGAGGATCTCCTCGGAGAGGGGGGAGCCCTGGGTGGCCCGGGACAGGACGAGGGCGCCGACCATGGTGCACAGCCGGGTGATGCCGTCCTCGTCGTCGGTGGAGAGCGCCGTCGCGAAGTCGCGGACCCCCTCGGCGTACACCCGGCCCGCCTCCTGGGCACGGAGCCCGCGCGCCATGTCGGAGGCGAGCGCGGCCGCCGGGCAGCCGTCCGCCTGGTCGTCCCGGTGCTCGACGGAGAGGTACGCCTCGATCAGCGCCCGCCGGGCGGCCTCGCGCTCCCCGGCGTGCCGCTCGACCCCTGTCGTACGGCGCCGGGCGAGCTCGGCGAACGCGTGGGCGGTGGCCTCGTCGACCAGCGCTTCCTTGGAGGCGAACTGCTTGTAGAAGCCGCCGTGGGTCAGTCCGGCCTCCTTCATCAGGTCGGCGACGCTGACGTGCGTCCCCTGCGCCCGGAAGAGGCGGGAGGCGGTTTCGACGACCCGCCTGCGGTTCTCCTGTGCTTGCGCCTGCGATACGCGGCCCATCGGGCACCCCCACATATGGATGTCGCTCGGCATCTATCCTAGGGTACCGTTTAGATTGGATAGGTAATCTAAATAGCTGGGAGCAGCCATGGAACTGACGAACGCCGTCGCGGTGGTCACCGGGGCGAACCGGGGCCTGGGGCGCCACCTGGCCGAGCAACTGGTGAGGCGCGGAGCGAGGGTCTACGCGGCGGCGCGGCGCCCCGAGACCGTGGAGCTCGCGGGCGTCGTCCCGCTGAGCCTGGACGTGACCGACGAGGAGTCGGTCCGTGCGGCCGCCCGCGCCGCGTCCGACGCGACGCTGCTCGTCAACAACGCCGGGATCTCCACCGGCGCCACGCTGCTCACGGGGGAACCGGAAGCGGTGCGGCGGGAGATGGAGACGAACTTCTTCGGGCCCCTCGCCGTGACGCGCGCCTTCGCCCCGGTCATCGAGGGCAACGGGGGCGGCGCCGTACTGAACGTCCTGTCCGTCCTGTCCTGGCTCCACCCCGCCGCCCTGGGCTCCTACGCGGCGACCAAGGCGGCCGCGTGGGCGCAGACGAACGCGGCACGCGAGGAGCTCGCGCCCCGCGGCATCGCCGTCACGGCCCTGCACGTCGCCTACATGGACACCGACATGGCGGCCCGGGTTCCCGTGGAGCGGAAGGTCTCCCCCGCCGAGGTCGCGGCGCAGGCCCTGGACGGCATCGAGAAGGGTGTGGCGGAGATCCTCGCCGACGAGGTGACCCGGCAGGTCAAGCAAGGGCTCGCGTGAGTCGACCATGGGAGCACGCACCGCTTTCGATGTAAATACGGTGCACTGGGCGCGCGTTCATGGTGCAATTCCGATGCGCCGGTGCATCAGGAAGAAGCCGGTGCACCGGATCGCCAGGAAGGCTCTGCCATGGATCAGCTCCCCTCCCATCCCGACAGCGAGCGGTACTCGGTGACGTTGTGCCCCCCGGCTGTCACCGCGATCGCGGAGCTCACCGCCGCGACCGGCGTCAGCAAGGCCGACGTGATCAACCGGGCGGTGCTGCTGCTCGGATACGTCGAACGCGAACGCGCCAAGGGAAGCGACCTGGTGATCCGCGACAGCGACGGATCCCTGGAACGCATCCACATCCTCTGACCACCAGGCGACCGGGCGACCGGGCGACCGGGCGACCGGGCGACCGGGGACGGTAACCGTCGGATCGGCGCCGCGCCTTCCCTCGTCCGCATGGTCTTGAGGCGGCGCGGCGAACAGTGGCGTGGATTCGGGGCACGCGGCGGCCATGATGCGCGGGCCGCCGGACGGGCGGTGACGCGAGATCAGGAGAACGCGATGCCCCGGATCACCCCCAACCTCTGGTTCGACACGCAGGGCAAGGAGGCCGCGGAGTTCTACTGCTCGGTCTTCCCCAACTCGGCCATCAGGAACGTCTCCCACTACGGCGAGGCGGGTCCGCGACCTGCCGGAACCGTGCTGACCGTCGACTTCGTCCTGGACGGCACGCCCTTCACCGCCATCAACGGCGGCCCCGAGTTCACCTTCGACGAGGCCGTGTCCTTCCTGATCGACTGCGCGGACCAGGAGGAGGTCGACCACTACTGGGGCAAGCTGTCCGAGGGCGGCCAGGAGGGCCCGTGCGGCTGGGTCAAGGACAAGTTCGGTCTGAGCTGGCAGGTCGTACCGTCCGTCCTCGAGGAACTCCTCAGCGACCCTGACGAGGCCCGCGCCCAGCGGGCGATGAAGGCGATGCTCGCCATGGGGAAGCTGGACGTCGCCGCCCTGGTAGCGGCCGCCGACGGATCCTGACGCGCCGGCCGCGTGGCCCGGGCGGCGGCGGGAGTGACGACCGGGCCGCCGGCCGGTGGGGCGGCGCGCGCCGGACCGCGCCGCCGGGAAGTCGCTACGATCTTCCCGGGGGGAAGAACCATGATTCGCATTCTGCTGGCCGAGGACATGCACCTGATCCGCGGCGCGCTGGTGGCCCTGCTGGGTCTGGAGGACGACATGGAGGTCGTCGCCGAGGTGGCCCGCGGGGACGCCGTCGTCCCGGCCGCGCTGGCCCACCGGCCCACCGTCGCCGTCCTCGATCTGGAGATGCCCGGCGCGGACGGCCTCTCCGCCGCCCGCGCCCTCACCACCGCGCTGCCCGAATGCCGAATCATGATCCTCACCGCGCTGGGCCGCCCGGAGGCCCTGCGGTCGGCGCTGGCCGCACGGGTCGGCGGATTCATGCTCAAGGACGCCCCGCCGGACCAGCTCGCCGCGGCGATCCGCCGGGTGGCCGCCGGGGAACACGTCATCGACCCGAAGCTCGCCGCCGCGGCGCTCACCGCGAAGGAGAGCCCGCTCACCCCCCGGGAGACCGACGTGCTGCGGCTGGCGTCCACCGGCGCCGAACTCGGCGACATCGCCCGGGAACTGCACCTCTCCCAGGGCACCGTGCGGAATTACCTCGGCGCCGTGGTCACCAAACTCGACGCCCGCAACCGGCTCGACGCGGTCCGGATCGCCCGGGAGGAGGGCTGGCTGGGATGACGCGACGTCATCCTCCGACGGCCACGGATCCGGGAGCGGGCACCGGCTCCAGCCGGACGGTCAGGACGTAGCCGCGGCCGCCCGGCACCGATCCGGCGTCCAGCCGCCCGCCGAGCGCGGCCACCCGCTCGCGCAGGTTCCCCAGCCCGTTGCCGCCGACGCCGGGCTCCCCGGCGCCGTCCCGCACCAGCGGCCCGCGCCCGTCGTCCGCCACCCGCAACATGCCCGGTCCGACCTCCACCTCGCACCGCCGCGCGCCCGTCGCATGCCGGAGCACGTTCGTCACCGCCTCCCGCAGCGCCGTGGCGAGGAGCGTCTCCGCCGCCTCGTCCATGGCCGCGGCCTCTCCCCGTGTCCGCACGGCGACGCCCGCGGCGGCGAGCACCTTCCGGGCGGATTCCACCTCCTCGGCGAGCGTGAGTTCCGTGCCCTCCCCCGGGATCGCCCGCAGGTCCGCGAGCGCCCGGGCCGCCAGTGCGGCCGCGTCGGCGAGATGGCCGTCGGCTCTCGCCGGATCCGGGTCGCGGGACGCCAGTTCGCCCTTCAGGGCGATCGCCGACAGTCCGTAGCCGAGCAGGTCGTGGACGTCCCGGGCGATACGCCGGCGCTCCCGGGCCACCGCCAGGGAGGCGAGCGCTCCGCGGGCCTCCCGCACCTGGTGGACGAGTCCGGTGAGCAGCGCCAGGCCGTAGAAGACCAGAGCGATCACCACGACGTCCAGGACCAGGACCGCGGTGCCCCGGGCCCCCGGGCCGTCCGCCCGTACGAGCAGCACGACCGCCACCAGGGCCGTCAGGGCCGCCGCCGTCGGCCGGGCGACACGCCCCGGCAGGACGACCAGCACCGAGGCCGCCGCGAACGCGACCAGTTGCGGATACGGCCCGTCCGGAGCCGCCAGCACACCGAGCGCGAGGGCCAGTTGCGCACCCAGCGTCCAGGCCACCCAGGGGGGACGCACACCCGGCGGGCGGGGAAGCGAGTGGTACGCCTGCAGACCGACGACGGCCGCCAACGCGGCGGTGTACGCGGCGAATCGCCCACCCGTCACCCCGCCGTCGAGCAGGAAGGCCACGCCCACGATCAGGTACTCGACGTGGGTGGCGACGACGATGGGCCACACGAGCCGGTGCGTCAGGGTGCCCGGGGGGATGTCCGGGCCGTCGGCGGAGTGCGCGGGCGGAGCGGCCCGTACCCGATCGGTCGCCGCCCGCGCCACCTCCACCAACTGCCGCGCCTTCCCCGTTCCCTGTCCGGCCAGCCGGACGATCTCCGCCAGGGCCGTCCCCAGGACCGCGTCGAGGTCACGCCCGGCACGCTCCCGCTCGGCCGCGACCCTGGCCCGGGCCAGAGCGCCCCGGGTGGCACGGAGTTCGGTGTAGAGGTCGCTGAGGCGGGTGAGCGCGTAGATGATCAGGCCGTGGGCGAGCGCGTTGCCGATGCCGTTGAGCGCGGCATGCACGCCGCCGCCACCGGTGGAGAGCAGCCCTCCGCCGAGGACGGCGATCGCGAACAGGGCCCAGCGCACTGGCCGTTCGACCACCAGGAGGACGGAGGCGCCGAGGAAGCCCGGCAGGCCGGACCAGGGCGCGAGCAGGATCTGCGCGGCCAGGGTCCACGCCCCGCGCAGCCGCCGCGTCGCGGGCAGGCAGGTGACGATCTGGAGCAGCAGCATCGGCACGGCGGCCGGGCGGGGCAGGAGGACACCGGGCTCGAAGGAGAACCCGAGGATCACGACGACGAGGACCACGGAGACGACGGCGGGCGTCGGACCGGACTCGGAGCCGGCGGCGGCACGGTCGGCCTGACGGGCGTTCATGGGGCCACGGTAGACGCACACCTGTGCGCCCCGCCCGGCCCGCCCATGCGAAATACACACAGGCCGGTGCGCCTCGCACTGCCGCGGTCCCCGGGCCGGACGGGATCGTCGACGTATGCGTACGACGCCGATACGAGCCCTCGTCACGACGGCCGCCACGATCACGATCGCGCTGGTCTCCGTGACCACCGCCGCCCACGCGGCCGTTCCGGCCGACGCCGGTTCCCGCACCGGGACCCTCGAGTCCCTCGTCGACACCGCCGTCGCCGGACACCTCGCGGACGACCGCATCCCCGGCGCGGCCGTCACCGTCGTCTCCGGCGGCAGGACCGTGCTGACCAAGGGATACGGTGTCGCCGACGTCGGCACCGGGACACCGGTCGATCCCCACCGCACGACCTTCTTCCTCGGCTCGCTCGCCAAGCTGTTCACCGCGCAGGCCGCCGCCCGGCTCGTGGCCGAGGGCAAGGTCGACCCGGCCGCGGACGTCAACGACCACCTCCGCGCGGTCACGGTCCCCGACACCTACCCCGGACGCCCCGTCACCCTGCACCGGCTGCTCACCCACACCGCCGGATTCGACACCGACCTCGTCGGCCGCGGCAGAGCGGACGCGCGGGACGTGGAACCGCTCGCCGAAAGCCTCGTGACGCGCCGCCCGTCCCGGATCCGCGCCCCCGGCACGATCGCCTCGTACGACAACTACGGCTACGCGCTCGCGGGCCAGCTCGTCGCCGAGGTGTCGGGCCAGTCCTTCCCCTCCTATGTCGACGAGCACGTCCTCCGGCCGCTGGGGATGACGCGTTCCACCTTCGCCCAGCCCCAGCCCGCCCCGATCGCGGCGCGTCTCGCCCGTGGCTACCGACCCGACGGCGCGTCCGGCTGGACCGAGGACAGGGGCCAGTACGGAGCGTGGAGCCCGTCCGGGCCCGGGGCCGTCAGCACCGCCGCCGACATGGGCCGCTGGATGACCGACCAGCTCACCGGCGACGCTCCGGCGAACCGTCTGATGCAGCAGGTGCACCACCGGCAGGATCCCCGGCTGCCCGGCGTCGGCTACGGCTTCGAGGAATGGCGGCGCGACGGCCGGACCGGCTGGTTCAAGGAGGGCGACCTCCCCGGCTTCCACGCGAACCTGCTCCTCGTCCCCGGCCACGACGTGGGCGTGTTCGTCGTCTTCAACGGCGACGGCACGGACGGACGGGCCGCGTGGGACGGCAAGGACCTGATCCAGCGGATCGTCGACCTCCTCGTCCCGGCCGAGCCGCCCACGCCCCCGGGCGCCGGCGGCGACGCCGTCACGGACCCGGCGCTCGACTCCTACCCCGGGGTGTACCGCCCCGCCCGGGTCAGCCGCACCGGCCTCATGGCGGTCGAGGGGCTGGTCTCGTCGGTCACCGTCGAGAAGGAGGGTGCGAACGGGCTGCGCACCACCGGCCTCTCCCCCGACCCCGACCGCCCCGAACAGAGCTGGCTCGCCCTCGGCGACGGACTCTTCCGCGAGCGGGGCGGCCAGGGCGCGACGATGGCCTTCACCGAGGGCGGGGTGCTGGCCTCGTCGGCGACACCGTCGACGGCGTACGAGCGGCTGACCTGGCATCAGTACCCGTCGCTCCACATGGGCCTGCTGGCCTTCGGCCTGGGCGTGCTGGTGCTCGCCGCGATCGCGTTCCCGGCGAACGCCGCGCTGGGGCGGGCCCGCGGCCGGACCCGGCAGCCGACCGCCGCCCGGGCCGCCCGGGCGACAGCGGCGGCGACCGGCCTGGTCGCGGCGGGGTTCGCGGCCGCGCTCGCGGCGGTCGTCGTGGACGGCAACGCGATGATGGAGACGGTCCTCCTCGGTTCACCGCTCCTCTCCGCGGTCACGGCGCTGGGGACGGCACTGGTGGCCCTGACGCCGATCGTCGTGACGGGGGCGGTGGCGGGGTGGCTCCGCGGGTGGTGGACCTTCACCGGCCGTCTGCTGTTCACCGTCACGGCCGCGGCGGCGCTCGCCATGGCGAGCGTGGTGCTCCACCACCACCTGACGGGGTTCCCGGTCGGCTGACCCCGGGGCGACCGTGAGCCGGCGGCCGGGGCCCGCCCGCGCTGGGCGTGCGGCGCGCGGATCGGCCGCGCATCCTCGAAGTATGTCCCTGGTGACCACGACCGAGCTGTACGAGGTCACGATGGCCCTCTCCTATCTGCGCGAGGAGATGCCGGCGCCGGCCACCTTCAGCCTCTACGTGCGCGACCTGCCGCCGGGGCACGGATTCCTCGTGGCCGCCGGGCTGGAACCCGCGCTCGACCACCTCTCGCGCTTCCGGATGGGCGGGGCCGAGGTGCGCGCGTTCGCGGAGGCCCTGGGGCGGCCGGCCGAGGAGCTCGAACCGCTGCGCGGGCTGTCGTTCGACGGCCAGGTCCGCGCGGTCCCGGAGGGGCGGCTCGTCTTCGCCGGTGAACCCCTTCTGGAGGTCACCGCGCCGCTGCCGCAGGCCAGGCTCGTGGAGACGTATCTCGTGGCGCTCCTCTGCCATCAGACGGCGGTCGCCGCGAAGGCGGCACGGTGTGTGCTCGCCGCCGCCGGGCGGCCGCTCGTGGACTGCTCCTCGCGCCGGACCCACGAACCGGCGGCCGGTCTGCAGGCGGCGCGGCTCTGCGCGCTGGTGGGCTTCGCCGGTACGAGCAACGTCGCGGCCGCCGCCCAGTACGGCGTTCCCGCGTCCGGCACCATGGCCCGCTCGTACGTCGAGTCCTTCGCCTCCGAGGAGGACGCCTTCCGCGCGTTCGCGCGCGCCCACCCGGGCCCGGTGACCTTTCTGGCCGACACCTACGACACGGATCGCGGGGTGGCGACGGCCGCCCGCGTCCTGGCGGAGCTGGGGCGGGGTCCGGGCTGCGCGGTCCGCATCGACAGCGGAGACCTCGGCGCCCGTGCTCACCGGGCCCGGGCCATCCTCGACGCGGCGGCCCTGCGGGACGTCCGGATCGTCGCGGGCGGGGAACTCGACGAGTACGGCGTGTCCGCGCTCGTACGGGACGGCGCGCCCGTCGACGTCTTCGCCGTGGGCGCGAAGATCGGTGTGGCCGCCGACGCCCCGTATCTGGACGCGTCCTACCGGCTCGTCGAGTACGACGGGCGTCCGGTCATGCGGCTCGCCTCCGCGCAGGTGACGGCGCCCGCGCCGAAACAGGTCTTCCGCGGGCCGGGGCTCCGGGACGTCGTCGGCCTGGCCAACGAGGAGCCGCCGGACGGTACGGAGCCGTTGCTGCGGACCGTGATGCGCGGCGGGCTCCGGACGGAGCCGCCCGACACCCTGGACGCCGCGCGCGCCCGCTTCGAGGCCGACCTGGCCCAGCTTCCGGAGCCGGCCCGGCGCATCGAGAACCCCGCCGCGCCGGTGCCGTCGGCGTCGACGCGGCTCGCGGCCCTGACCACCATCGTCCGCCACCGGCTCGGGGCGGGGACGGAGGGCGAGTAAGGGGGGCACGTCGGGGCCCCGACCCGCTCCGGTGGGCCCAGGGCCGGAATGGGGTGATCCTGAAGACGGGGGCACACGCATCGCACCGCTACGAATCCACCGGTCCGGCGAGGAAGTGACGATCATGGACACCTCCCGTTCCTCCTACCCTCCGGTCGTGGTGACGGCCCGGCTCGACTCCCCGCTGTCCCGCTGGTTGTGGCTGGTCAAGTGGCTGTTGGTGATCCCCCACTGGATCGTGCTGATCTTCCTGTGGATCGCGTTCCTGGTCGTGACCGTGATCGCGTTCTTCGCCATCCTGTTCACCGAGCGCTATCCGCGCCCCCTCTTCGACTTCAACGTCGGGGTGCTCCGCTGGGCCTGGCGCGTCTCCTACTACTCGTACAGCGCCCTCGGCACCGACCGCTACCCGCCCTTCAGCCTGGGTCCCGAGCCCGACTACCCGGCGCGGCTGGACATCGCCTACCCGGAGCGGCTCTCGCGCGGACTCGTCCTCGTGAAGTGGTGGCTGCTGGCGATCCCGCACTACCTCGTCATCGCCGTCTTCGCCGGGGGCATGAGGGCGAGTTGGTGGAGCGGTGGCCTGATCACCCTGCTGACCCTCTTCGCGGCCATCGCGCTCGCGTTCACCGGCCGGTACCCGCGCGATCTGTTCGTCCTCGTCGTCGGACTCAACCGCTGGGTGTTCCGCGTGGCGGCCTACGCGGGCCTCATGACGGACGCGTACCCGCCGTTCCGGCTCGACCAGGGGGGCGAGGAGCCGGCCCGGAAGCAGCCCTGGCCCGCCGACGACCGGTGAACCCGCGCCCGCGGAGCGCGGCGGGTACGGGCGGGATTCCCTCGGCGGCGACGAGGGCCGATCCGTGATCTGATGCAGCCAGTCCGCGCCGCAGTCGAACCCACCCTTTCCGGATGGACCGATGAGCACTCCGCACACCACGGCCCCGTCGCCCGCGCCCTCGGCCCAGCCCCGGCACGCCGGCTGGCTGGAGCTCTTCTTCGATCTGGTGTTCGTCGCGTTCGTCGCCCAGCTCTCGCACGGTCTCCACGGCGACCCCGACTGGCGCGACTTCGGCGTCTTCCTCGCGCTCTACTTCCCGCCGTGGTGGATGTGGGCGAACCTCACGGTCTCCGCCAACCTCTTCCAGGACGACAGCGCCCGGCGCCGGCTCGCCATGCTGGCGGCGATGCTCTGTCTGGCGGTGATGGCCGCCGCCGTGCCGGAGGCCGACGGCGACCGGGCTCCCGCGTACGCCCTGGGCTACGCGGGAACGCGCTTCGTCCTCCTCGCGCTGTGGTGGCCCGCCACCCGCTTCCCCGCGCCCCGGGCGGTTCCGCGCTGGCGTCCGCTGACGTACTGCCTGCTCTCCGGGCTCCTCTGGGCCGGTTCCGCCGCCGTACCGGCGCCCTGGATCTACCCGGTCTGGGCCGGGCTGCTGATCGCCGAGATGATCCTGCTGCTCACCGCGCGCGGCCGAGGTGTTCCCGGCCGGGTGCACACCGGCCATCTGGTCGAACGGGTCGGACTCTTCGTGATCATCGTGCTGGGCGAGTCCGTCCTGGCGCTGATCACCTCCACCGACCACACCTGGACGGCCGCCGCCGGTGTCGTGGCGGTGCTGGGATTCGTCCTGTTGGCCGCGCTCTGGTGGTCGTACTTCGACTTCGCCTCGACCGCCGCGGAGCGGGTCATCGGCGCCGCCGGCGGGCGGGACGCCTATCTGCTCGCGCGTGACGTGGGCGGCTTCCTGCACTTCTTCGTCACGGCCGCCGTCATCTCCCTGGCCGCCGGCCTGGCGACGGCGGTGGAGGAGTCCGGTCACGACCACCTGGCCCGCGGCGCGGTGTGGGCGCTCTGCGGGGGCCTGGCGCTCTACCACGCGGCGCATGCCCTGATCGCCCTGAGATTCGGCCGCCCCCTGCGTCAGGTCGCCGTCTGGGCGGTGCCGGGGGTCGGCGTCCCGCTCCTCGTCGTCCTCGGCGCGGACACGCTCGCGCCCTGGCTGGTGGTCCTTCTGCTGGCGGCCGAGGCCATCGTCCACCTGCTGTACGCCAAGGCCCTGGCACGCCGGCGCGCCGTCCGGGCCGGTTGACCCGGGCCTCTCCCGCCCCCGTCGCCGGACGGGCGCGGTGCTTGGCCACCGCTCGACCGGGTAGCCGCGTCGCAGCGGCCGCCCTCGGTCCCGGGAGCCGGCGACGCGGGCGGCACCTGCACGGAGGAGGCGGGGAGGATGGCCGAGAAGCGCGTTGTCACCGTGTTCGGCGCGACCGGGCGCCAGGGCGGGTCCCTGAGCCGGGCGATCCTCGAGAAGGACGAGAGCGACTTCACGGTGCGCGCGGTGACCCGTCACCCGGAATCGGAGCCCGCGGTCGCGCTGGCGCGGCTGGGGGCCGAGGTGGTCCGGGCCGACATGGACGACGAGAAGAGCCTGGGACCGGTGTTCGAGGGTGCGTACGGCGCCTTTCTGATGACCGACTTCTGGGAGGGCATGAACGCCGAGCACGAGAAGGCGCAGGCCGAGGCGCTCGCGAGGGCCGCCGGTCACGCGGGCGTCCAGCACGCCGTCTGGTCGACGCTGGAGGACACCCGGCACTGCGTGCCGGTCGACGATTCCCGCATGCCGACGCTGCAGGGCTCCTACAAGGTCCCGCACTTCGACGCCAAGGCCGAGGCGGACCAGTACTTCCCCGAGGCCGGCGTGCCGACGACGTACCTGCGGACCACGTTCTACTGGGAGAACCTGTTCGACATGTTCGCCCCGCGGCGCGCCGACGACGGCGTCATGGTCCTCGACTTCCCGATGGGGGACAGCCGGCTGTCCGGCATCGGCTTCGTCGACATCGGCAGGACGGCACTGGCCGTACTGGAGCGCGGTACCGATCTCATCGGCGCGACGGTGAGCATCGCGGGCGAGCACCTGAAGGTCGCCGACATGGCCGCCGCGCTGACCGAGCGGGTCGGCGTGCCGTACGCGTACCGGCCGCTGACCCCGGACGCCTACCGGGCCCAGGGCCATCCGGGCGCGGACGAGGCGGGCAACATGTTCCAGTTCTACCGGGACTGCGAGCACTCCTTCACCGCGGCACGCGACCTGGCCGCCGTGCGGGCCCTCCACCCCGGACTGCAGTCCTTCGCGACCTGGCTCTCGGCGCATCACACGAGGATCCCGCGCTCCTAGGCCACGGACATCGGGGCGGCGGAGGGTCTCGGTGCCCATGCTCCCCCCACCTGCGGGGCGAGCTCGGCGGAGTTCTCCGTCGACGCCGGGGAGTCGCGGCACACGGGGGCTCTCCCGCCACGGTGCGGGCCCGGTCGGCGGGGGCGAATCTTGCCTGTGCCGTGCGCCCGGCGCACGCTGGTCGTATGGCTGCCCACAACGGCCCCGCCCCCACGCTGATCACCTCCGTGCAGCGGGCCTTCCGTCTGCTGGAGGCGGTGAGCGCGCACGGGAACGGCGCGCCGGCGAAGCAGCTGGCGCGGGAGACGGGGCTGCCCCTGGCCACCGCCTACCACCTGCTGCGGACCCTGGTGCACGACGGATACCTGCGGAAGCTGGACGACGGCGGGTTCGTCCTGGGCGACAAGATGCAGGCGCTCCACACCGCCGGACACGGGCAGGCGCTGCTCAGCCGGGTGCGGCCGACGCTCGCCGCGCTCCGCGACGAGTTCGGGACCGCCGCCTACCTCACCTTCTACGAGGACGGGGAGATCCGGGTCGCCGAGATCGTGGACAGCCCCCGGGCACCGCGCGTCGACCTCTGGGTGGGGTTCGAGGACGCCGGTCACGCCACCGCGCTGGGCAAGTCGGTGCTGCGCGAGCTGGGCGAGGACGCCCGCAGGGAGTACCTCTCCCGGCACCAGCTGGCGGACCTCACACCACGGACGATCACGGACGTCGGAGAGCTGCTCCGGCGACTCGACGCCTCCCCGCTGGCGCCGGCCGTCACGGACATGGAGGAGTACTCCCTCGGCACCGTCTGCGTCGCGGTGCCCGTGTACAGCGGGGAGACACTCGGCTCGCTCGGCGTCTCCCTGCGGGCGGACCGGCTCTCCCGCCTCGACGAGATCAGGAATCGGCTGCTCCCGGCCGCGAACCGGGTGACCCGGGGCCTGTCGCTCACTATCTGAAATTCGGGCCCTTGTGACGCCCGAACGCATCACCTTTCCTGGATTTATCAGACATTTACGGAGCACTCGCTCCGCGCACAGGTGAGGACTGCGGGCGAAACATGAGTCACACCCGAGAGCACGGGCCGACCCGGCCCCCCAGGAAGCACGGGGTCGTCCCGGGGAAGGTGACTCGGAAGCGCGTCGCGATGCAGCTGGCCTCCGGCATGCCCGTACTGCCGGTCCTGATCGTCTCCGTCATCGTGCTCGTCGACCTCCTCGGCGGAGTCGGGCTGACGTGGCTGCCGCTGCTCGCGGCCGGTCCCGCGCTGGCCGCCACCACCAACGGACCTCGCGGCGTCCTCTGCGTCGGTCTCCTCGCGGGCGCGCTGGGCATGATGCTCGGCATCCGTGACGGCGCGCCGGCCCACGAGCTGGCGGCCGTCCTGTCCGCCCTGGGGGCCGTCACGCTGGCCGGCGCCCTGGCCAGCGCCCTGCGCGGGCGGCGTGAGCGGGTGCTCGCGGCCGTGCGCTCCGTCGCCGAGGCCGCGCAGCAGGCCCTCCTCCAGCCCGTCCCGCCCGTGGTCGGCCCGTTCCAGGTGGCCGTCCGCTACAGCGCCGCCGCCGCGGAGGCCCGCATCGGCGGGGACCTCTACGCCCTCGTGCCCACCCCGTACGGGGTCCGGCTGATCGTCGGCGATGTACGGGGGAAGGGGCTGCCGGCCGTGGGGGTCACCGCCCTCGTGCTCGGGGTGTTCCGCGAGGCGGCCTACGAGGAGCCGGACCTGCTCGCCGTCGTCGACAGGATCGAGCGGAGCCTGGCGCGTAACCTCCGCTGCGACGACTTCGTCACCGCCGTGGTCGCCGGACACCCCGGACCCGGCGTGCTGGAGGTCGTGAACTGCGGACACGCCCCTCCGCTGCTCGTCCGCGGAGCCGAGGTCCTGCCGGTGGAACCGCCCCGTCCGGCCCCGCCCCTCGGCCTGCGGTCCCTCACGGGCGAGACCCCCGCCCTGCACGTCCTGCCCTTCGCGGACGGGGATCAGCTGCTGCTGTACACCGACGGCGTCACCGAGGCCCGCGACCGCGGCCGGTTGTTCTACCCCCTCTCCGAGAGGCTGGCCCAGCACGTGTCCGACGAGCCGACGCGCACCCTCGAAGCGCTCCACGACGAGCTCCTCGCCCACGTGGGGGGCCGGCTGCACGACGACGCGGCGCTGCTCCTCCTGCGCAAGCCCACCGCCGACGAGACGGTGGTCCTCCCGGCGGCGTCGGCGACGGAGCGGGAGGTCATCGACGCGCAGAGCCTCCTGCGCGGTCCGGGGCGCATCGGTCGGTAGCGGCGAAGGGGCCCCACCGCTCCCCCGCGTCGCCCTCCCGCGTCTGCGCCGGACCCCGTCAGGACATCCCCGACGGAGCTCGCCGGTCCGTGGGCGGCGGCCCCGCCGGCGGCTCCGACGTGAGCCGCCAGAAGTCCGCGTACCGGCCACCACGACGCAGCAGTTCGTCGTGGCCGCCCTCCTCGACGACCCTTCCCGCGTCGAGGAAGACGATCCGGTCGGCGTGCCGGACGGTACGCAGCCGGTGAGCCACCATGACCACGGTCCTGCCCTCCATCAGGCGCTCGACGCCGGCGTGCACGGCGGCCTCGTTGACCGGGTCCAGCGCGGAGGTGATCTCGTCGAGCAGCACGATCGGCGCGTCCTTGAGCAGGGCCCGGGCGATCGAGACGCGCTGGCGCTCGCCGCCCGACAGCCGGGCGCCGCCCTCTCCGACGGTGGTCGACCATCCGTCGGGGAGGCGCTCGACCACCTCGTCCAGTCGCGCCGCGGCCGCGGCCGCCCGCACCTCGGCACGGGTGGCGTCCGGCCGGCCCAGGCGGACGTTGTCCTCGATGGTGCCGTCGAAGAGGTAGACGTCCTGGAAGACGACGGCGAACCGCGCCATCAGCGCTTCCGTCCGCACGGTGCGCACGTCCGCGCCGCCGACCCGGACGGCGCCCGCGTCCACGTCGTAGAACCGCGCGAGCAGCTGCAGCAGGGTGGTCTTGCCCGCGCCCGACGGTCCCACCACGGCCAGTCGCCGCCCCTCGGGGACGGACAGCGACAGGCCGTCGAAGACCGTTCGCCCCTCGTGCCGGAACGCGACCGACGCGAACTCCAGCCGGTGGCCGACGGGCTCGACCGGGTCGGGGTCCTGGGGCAGCGGCTCCGTACGCAGCACCGCGTCCAGCCTGGTCAGCTCGCCCCGCGCGCCGCGCAGCCTGCCGCCGAGTTCGGCCAGCGACAGGAGAGGGTCCGCGCAGCGCGCGGCCAGCACCAGGACCGTCAGCAGCTCCGCGGCCCCGATGGTTCCCCCGAGCGCGAGGTACGCGCCGAGGGCCAGGACCGCGGTGAACACCGCCTGCACCGTCAGCGTCAGGCCCAGCGCGCCGGGCAGCGCGGAGAGCGTGGCACGGCGGGACGCCTGCCGGACCCGGCCCAGGGCGTCGTCGAGGAGACGGAAGCGTTCGGCGCTCCGGCCGCCGGCGCGCAGCACCGGCTGGGCGTGGACGTACTCGATGACCCGCCCGGTGGCCTCGTGGTCCCGTGCGGCGCGCTCGGCCTCCTCGGCCTCCGCCGAACGCCCGGTCAGGATCTGGATCGCGGCCACGACGGGGACGGCGGCCAGCGCGGCCAGGCCCAGCCGCCAGTCGAGGAGGAGGATCACGACGACGACGGTCAGCGGTGTCACGGCCGCGGAGACGAGGGGTGCCAGCAGGTGGGCGAGCACGCTCATCGCCCGCAGCACGCCCTGGCCGGCCAGGACGGACACCTCTCCGACCCGGGCCGGGCCGTACCAGCCGAGCGGCAGCCGGGCCAAGTGGTCGCCGAGGCGGTGGTACACGCCCCGCAGCAGCGCGGCCCCGACGCGGAACCCCGAGAGGTCGCTCAGGTAGCGCAGCACCGCGTAGGCCGCGACGGCGGCTCCGAACGCGCCCAGCCAGGGCCAGACGTCGCTGGGCGCGTCCCCGAGCAGGGCTCGCAGCACCGGTGCCAGCAGGGAGTAGGACAGGCCCTCGACGATCGCGGTCGCGGTCATCAGGGCGAGGGTGCGGAGCATCGGCCGGGCGTGCCGGTGACCCAGCACGCGCAGCAGTACGCGGATCATGGGGAGTCGGCTCCTCGCTGGTGGGTGGGGGTTCGCGGACACGTCGTCGCCGGGCCGTGCGGGCCGTGCGCCGGGGTCATGGCGTCCCACCCGCTCCGGGTGCGCCCGCCGCCCGTCCCGGGCGCCACAGGGCGGAGAACCTGCCGTCCGTGGCGAGCAGTTCGCGGGGGGTGCCGTACTCGACGACGGCTCCGTCCTCCAGGACGGCGACGGTGTCGGCGCCGGCGATCGTCTCCGGACGGTGCGCGACGACCAGGACCGTGCGGTCCTCCCGCAGCGTGTCCAGCGCACGGCGGATCGCCCGCTCGGTGAGCGGGTCGGCGAAGGAGGTGGCCTCGTCGAGGACGAGCACGGGGGTGTCGGCCAGCAACGCCCGGGCCAGCGCGATCCGTTGGGCCTCGCCGCCCGAGAGCCGGGCGTCCTCGCCGATCACCGTCTCGTACCCTCGGGGCAGTTCGAGGACGCGGTCGTGGATGTTCGCCAGGCGCGCGGCGCGGACCACCTCCTCCGGGCGGGCGTCCGGCACCGCCAGCGCGATGTTGTCCGTGACCGAGGAGCGCAGCAGGTGGACGTCCTGGAAGACGAAGGAGACCCGGCGGTACAGCTCCCGGCCGCCCAGCTCGCGCAGGTCCACGCCGCCCAGGCGCACCGAGCCGCTCGTCGGGTCGGCGAACCGCGGCAGGAGTCGCACGAGCGTGGACTTGCCGCTTCCCGAGGGTCCGACGAGCGCGGTGACCGTGCCGGGTTCGAGCACGAGGTCGACCCCCCGCAGCACGTCGCGGCCCGGTTCGTAGGCGAAGCGGACGTCGCGCAGTTCCACGCGGTGGCCGCGCGGCGCGAGGGGGTGCGCCGGCTCCGGCAGGGGCGGCACGGCGAGCACCTCGCGGATCCGGCCGACCGCGCGGCGGGCGGCCTGCAGTTCGTCGAAGCCGTGCCCGAGCGCCGCCACCGGGGCGGTCAGTCCGAGTCCGAGCAGCAGGAACGGCAGCAGGTCGGCGGGGGCGAGGTCCCCGGCGGTGATCAGTGCCGCGCCGCCGATCAGGACGGTCAGGAGCACGAACGGCGGCGAGAGGACCAGCTGCATGCCCGCGGCGGGCAGGGAGATCCCGCGGACCCAGCGGCGGAAGACGGCGACGAAGTCGTCCGCGGCCGCCCGGAAGTCCCGGTGCGCCCGCTCGCCCCCGCCGAACGCCTTGACCACCGCGATGCCCTGGACGAACTCCACGACGGAGCGCGCGATCCGGGCCATCGCCGTGTCGAAGTCGGCCTGTTCGCGCAGCCGGGCCGGGGTCATCATCAGCGGGACCAGCGCCACCGCCGCGAGCACCGGGACGAGCGTGACGAGGGTGAGCCGCAAGTCGACGGTGAACAGGTAGACCAGGGACACCAGCGGGACGACGAAGGCGGAGGCCAGCTCCCCGGGGGTGTGGGCGATGAACGGGTGTACGGCGCCGACGTCGTCGCCCACCAGCTTGGCGAGCTCACCGCCGTGCCGGCGGGAGAGCCAGCCGAACGGCACGCGGCCGAGGCGGGCGGCCAGCCGGCGGCGCAGGTCCAACTGCACTCGCCCGTCCAGCAGATGGCCGATTCCCGCGGCGGCGGCCGTCAGCAGCAGCTTGACGAGCAGTCCGGCCGAGCCCGCGACGACGACGAGCCGGACGCGGTCGGGGTCGACCGGACCGGGCGCGAGCAGGAGCCGGCCCAGCTCGACGACCGCGAGCAGCGGGGCCAGCCCCGCCACCGCGCCGACGACCTGCAGGACGATCAAGGCCGCGAAGCTCCCCGCGTACGGCCTCAACAGCGCTCCCTCCGGGGGCCGCTCCCCGGCGGGAGCGGGGTCGTCCGGTGGCGGCGTGGTGCGCTTCCTCGCCTCGGAGGGCTCGGTGATGGTCATCGTCCGCTCGTCCTCTCGTCCCGGTCGGGCCGCTGAGACTGTGATTCTTACGACGTAAGACTGCTGCGGGACGTTATACTTACAGCGTAAGAATCGTCAATCGGTCCGGGGTCCCTCCGGCTCGGAGAAGAGGGGGCCATGGCGGCCAACAGGACGCGTGGGCAGCGTGCGGGGCTCACTCGACAGGCCGTCCTGGAGGCGGCGCTGCGCCTCGTCGACCAGGAGGGGCTCAAGGCCCTGTCGATGCGGCGGCTCGGCGCCGAACTGGGCGTGGAGGCGATGACCCTCTACCACCACGTGCCGAACAAGACCGCCCTCCTGGACGGGATGATCGAGCAGGTCGTCGCCGAGGCCGTGCCCACCGAGTTCGGAGCCGGCACCTGGCGGGCGGATCTGAGCGCCTACGCCCACGCGCTGGTCGCCGCGCTCGACGCGCATCCGCACGCCGCGCCGCTGTTGCTGTCCCGGCCCGCGTTGACGCCCCGCAATCTGCGCACGCTGGAGGCCGTGGTGGAGATGCTGCACGAGGCGGGCTTCTCCCTGCCCAGGACCCTCGACGTCCTCTACTCGCTGACCAGCTTCGCCGTCGGGCATGCGGCCGCCCACGCGGGCCGCATCGACGGGGCGGGGAGCCTGGCCTCGCTGGACCCGGAGGCGTACCCCCTGTTGGTCGCGGCCGCCCGGGAGTCGGGCGAGGACGCGGCCGACGCCCGCTTCGCGTTCGCCCTCGACGCCCTGCTGTCCGGATTCGAGAGAGAACTGGAGGGCGGCCCGGCCGAGGGGTGAGGGCGGCCCAGGACGTTTCCCCCCGGGCCGAGTCGCCGGGCGGGCGCGAGCGGTGCGGGTGCCGGGGCGGTTCGGCCCGGCACCCGCGGGGTGCTCACGTGGTGGCGGGAGCCTTGTCGGGAGCGCTCGCGGCGGGCGCGTCCTGTCGGTAGAAGATGTCGATGTCGACCTCTTCACCGCCGACGATCAGGGTGTCCCACGCCCCGCTCTCCAACAGGGTGCGCAGGGTGGTGGAGTCGAGGGTCTCCAGGTGGTCCCGGAGCGTCGGGTCGTCCGGCATGCCGGGGAGGCGGGAGGAGAGGCGGTCGCGGATGCCCCGCAACCGTTCCATGAGCGCGTCGACGTCGGCCTTCCTGTCGAGGTCCTTGCCTTCCGCGCCTTCGATGCTCTGCGCGATCTTCTCCTTGATCGCACAGCTGACGCCGTTCTCGTCGGTGGTGATCATCGTGTTCCAGGCCCGGCTCTTGTGCCGGTACTGGAGCATGGACATGGCTGCCTCGTGCCGTGCGAAGTCGGCGTCCCGGAACGGCCTTCCGGTCCACGCTCCGTTGAGGGACCGGGCCAGCGAGATGGCCGAGCCCAGTCCGCTGTTGAGCCCGCGTCCCGGCCAGAAGTGGATGGCGTTGGCGGCGTCGCCGAGCAGGAAGCCGTAGGTCCCCGGGCTGGTCGACGTGGCCGAGCGCAGCCGGGTGGTGAACCTGGGCCGCTGCACCATGTCGAGCCGGAAGGCCGTGACGGCGCTCAGGTCCCTCTCGGCGACACCGAACAGCGCGAGCCCCTCCAGCACCCGCTTCCACAGCGCCGAGCCCCGGACCATCGCGGGCAGGAAGAGCGTGCTGTGCGTCGCGCACTGGAAGTCCCCGTCGCCGTCCCGCCCCATGACGCACGGGCGCGAGGCGATGCAGTCCTCGAACACGTGCCGCACCGGATCGATGCCGACCACCTCCGCCGCCTCGGCGTCGGTGAGCCGCATGTTCAGGAAGCCCTCGCCGCGGAGGGCGTTGAGGAGGAAGCGGTTCTGAGCCACGGTCAGCAGGACCGTCATGGGGTCCGTCAGGGTCGATCTGACGCGCAGCCCCAGGACGACGTCCTGGATGTGCCGGCCGTGCAGCGAGTAGATGGACTTGTCGGCGTTGCCGAACCTGTCGGTGAAGTACTCCCGCGTCCGGGAGCGGCCGCCCTCGCACACGGCGAGCACGTGGTCGGCGGACTCGGCCTCGTGGTACTCGGCCGGGTCGAACGTCTCGGGTACGAGCCGGATCCGGTCCGGCTTCTCGTTGGCCAGTTCGAGGAGGGTGTCCTCGATGTAGGCGATCCGGAGGTTTCTCGGGTTGTGGCCACGGAGCGAATCGGGGCCCACCGGCCACATCTCGGTGTACGCGTCGCCCCGGAAGAGCCGCCGCTGCACCTCCTCGGGGAGGTTCAGATACTGCCGGCTCTGTACGGTGACGACCTGCTGCCGCCTGACGTTGCCCTGCCCCTCGCTCTTCCAGACGACCTTCTCCCCGTCCCGTGTCCACCGGCCGTCGTGGACGGTGATGGACACGCGATGCCCCATGAGGTGTTCCAGGAGCAGGGCGAAGCTCAGGCCGACGGGGCCACCGCCCGAGACCGTGACACGGAGCACCGGCGCGGCCGCCAGTGCCGCCTTGGAGGGAGTGAGCGGACTCAGCACGGAGAGGTCGAGGATCGTCTCCATCGCGTCGGCCGCTTCGAATCGGAACGTCTCGGTTCCTATCTCCACGAGGTCTCCGGGCTGCAGTTCGTGCGAGGTCACACGGACGCCGTTGACCCGTGTTCCGTTGCTGCTGCCGCTGTCGTACAGCACGAACCCATGACGTTCGCGACGCACCTCGGCATGAAAGCGCGAGACGTTGCCCCCGGTGATCACGACGGTGTTGTCGGTGTTGCGCCCCAGGGTTACCGGTGTGGTGCCGATCGGGTAGTTCTGTCCTGCCAGAGAGCCTTGATGGCCGACGAGTCGAGGCGGCATGGGTCACCCAATTCCATGAGTCACGGATCCGATGACGAAATGGCGATACCGGTCACGAACGACACCCCCCGCACCACACACCGCGATTCGACCGGCACGCAGAGCAATCCTAATCCGGCGCCGAGGCCGCTGAGAAGGCCCGGACAGACCGGCCACCGAGCGGTGGCCGAACCGTGAAGATGTCACGGCGGAGGCCCGGTCGGGGCTGGTGAGGCGGTTGCGCGGCGCCACGCCTCAGGTGCCCTTCGCCCGCCTGCCCCTCGCGCCCAGGAACCGGCGCAGCCGTGTCAGCGGCCAGGTGTTGATGATGTCGTCCGCCGTCAGCCAGCCGCGCTGGGCCGTGGCCACCCCGTAGCGCACGTACGGCAGATGTGTGACGGCGTGCGCGTCGGAGTTCACGGCGAACTTCACGCCGTACCGCTTCGCGCGCAGGATGTCCTCGTCGCACAGGTCGAGCCGCTCCGGGTGCGCGTTGATCTCCAGGGCCGTGCCCGTGCGCGCGCAGGCCGCGAAGACCGCGTCGAAGTCGGCGTCGATGCCCGGGCGTCTGCCGATGCGGCGGGTCGTGGGATGCCCGATGACGGCGACGTACGGGTTCTCGCAGGCGCGGATGAGACGGCGGGTCAGTTCCTGTCTGCTCCGGTCGAAGTGGGAGTGGACCGAGGCCACGCAGAGGTCGAAGTCCGCGAGGAACTCGTCGGGCCAGTCCAGGGAGCCGTCCGGGGCGATGTTGAGCTCCGTGCCGTGCAGCAGCCGCATCCCGCGGTGCGCGCCGTCGAGTGCGCGTACTCGCTCGCGCTGGGCGAGGATCTTCTCCGCGGTCATGCGCTGCATGGACAGGTTCGGGGCGTGGTCGGTGACGGCGTAGTAGGCGTAACCGCGGGCGGCAGCGGCGGCGACCATGTCCTCCAGCGGGGCCAGCCCGTCGGTGAGGTCGGTGTGGGTGTGCAGATCGCCGCGGATGTCCTTGTCGGCCACCAGATCGGGGAGTTCGCCGCGCAGGCCCGCCTGGATCTCGCCGCGGTCCTCGCGCAGGGTCGGGGGGATCCAGGGCAGTCCGAGCCGCTCGTAGATCGCCTCCTCCGTCTCGGAGGTGACGCTCTCGCCGCTCTCGGCGTCGAAGAGGCCGTACTCGGACAGCTTGAGGCCCTGGCGCACCGCGAGTTCGCGGGTGTGGATGTTGTGGGCCCTGGAGCCGGTGAAGTACTGGAGGCCCGCGCCCCAGGAGGCCGGCGGAAGCACCCGCAGGTCGACCTGGAGGCCCGCCGAGGTCCGTACCGACGTCTTCTTCGCACCCCGCGCGATGACCTCGGCGGTGGTCGGAAGGGCGACGAGGGCGTCCATGAAGGCGGCCGACCCGCGTGCCGCCACCAGGATGTCGAGGTCCCCCACGGTCTCCCTCATGCGGCGCAGGGACCCCGCGTAGGCGCACCGGACGCAGCCGCGGATCTGCGAGAGCTCCCCGACGAGCTGCTCGGCGATGTCCAGGGCGGTGCTGACGAGGATGCGGCCCTCGCCCGCCTTCCGCAGGGCGGAGATCCCGCGCAGGATGTTCGCCTCGCTCCGCTCCCCGAAGCCCTTGAGGTCGCGCAGCCGTTCCTGGTGGATGGCGTCGACGAGCTGGTCGACGGTGGTGGTGCCCAGCTCCTCGTACAGGGTCATGGCCTTGCGGGGTCCCAGCCCGGGAATCGCGATCAGCTCGCGCACGCCCTCCGGCACCGCCGTCCTGGCCTCGTCGACGGCGGACATGCGGCCGGTCCGCAGATACTCCTGGATCTTGTCGGCGACGGACCTGCCGACGTTCGGGATCTCCCGCAGCCCCTTCGCGTCCAGGGTGGAGACGTCCTGGGGGTAGCCGCCGACGGCCCGTGCGGCCTTCTCGTACGCCCTCGCCCTGAACGCCTCCCCTCCCCGGATCGCGATGAACTCGGCGTACTCCTGGAGCAGCGCCTCGACCTGGTCGTTGGCTCGGGCCATGCCTCCAGGGTGCCCCGCGCGCGCCGGGCGGGCATGCCGGTCCGGCGGGCGGTCACGGCGCGGGGACGGCGCCTTGGGGCGGGGGCTCGGCGATGCTCGCCCGCTTGTACGTGCGCATGAGGACGGCGGTCTCCGTGGCGGTGACCCCGTCCAGGCCCGCGAAGACGCGGGTGGTGAAGGCGTGCAGTTCACGGGTGTCGCGGTGGCTGGAGTAGCCGAGGACGTTGCTGGTGCCGGTGGTGAGGACCAGGTGCCGGACGGCCGGCTCGCGCGCGAGGAGGCGGAGCGCCGCTTCCAGGCGGCTCGGGGCGATGGAGAGCCGGAAGCGGGCCTCCACCGGGTAGCCGAGGACCGCCGGGTCGACGTGGAGCCTGAGGTGCAGGACGTGGGACGCCATCAGGCGGGCGAGCCGGCGGCGGGCCGTGGTCTCGCCGACCCGCAGGGCATGGGCGAGGCGGGTGGTCGACATGCGGGCGTCCGCGCCGAGCAGGGAGACCAGACGCCGGTCGAGGTCGTCCACGGCCGGCGGATCCGGCAGGGGCACCCCCGCCGCCGTCCGGCGCCGTACGTCCGTCGGTACGTCGTCGTACGGAGCCCAGTCGCTGGCCGTCAGGAGAAGGCGCAGCACCACCTGGGAGCGGATGTCGACGACGCCGTCGAGGCGGCCGATCGCCGAGTCGATCAGGGTGAGCAGGGTGTCGTGGTCGGGGGCGCCGATCTCGGCGTACACCTCAAGACCGCCGGTGGCCACCTCCACGGACCGGGTGTCCGCGCGGCGGGCCAGCGACAGGGCGGTCTCGTGCAGTCGGCCCGGCGCGCACCGTACGGCGAGTTCGGCGATCACCCCCTCACCCAGGTACTCGGGCACCAGCGCGGCGGTGAAGCGGACCCTCCCGGTCGCGGTGAGCCGTTCCAGGCGACGGGCCACGGTGCGTTCGTGCACCCCGGCGTCCGCGCCGATCTCGGCGAAGGGCGCCCTCGGGTTGCGGTGCAGGGACCGGAGCACCATGTGGTCCACGGTGTCCAGCGCCAGGGGGGCGTCTGCGGTCATGGGGCCCTCCGTCTCGACGCGCTGCGCGGCGCACCCTACGGCACGTCGGCGGCCGTGCGGGCGGGTGCCGGATCCCGCCCGCCGGACGAGGACCGCTGCCGGAATCCGCCACCGAGGTCCCCTCGATTGTCTCCTTCGTCCGACTGTGACGCCGACTCTTGTCGAGCGCGGTGGGCGTTGGCCACATTGTGGTGCGGATCGCGTCGCCCGACGGCTCGGACGGACTGCTCCGACCGGCCGGCTCTCCGCCGCCTCCCTTTCTGCCCGCCCGCGAGGGCCCACTCCTTCCCCCCTGGTGGTACGTATGACGGACACCGCTGCACCCCCGGCCTCCCCGAGATCGGCGATACGCCCCACGCCGGCGGCCGCCGTGCTCGCCTCCGTGATGCTGGTGGAGCTCTCCAGCGGCATCACCCAGGGCTTCCTCTCCCCGATCCTGCGCGGCCTCACGGACACCCTGAAGGTGTCGGCGGCGGATCTGAACTGGATCAGCATCGCCAATCTGCTCTCCAGCGTCGCCTTCACCCCCGTGCTCTCGCGCATGGGAGACCTGTACGGCCACCGCAGGACGCTGCGCTGGAACCTCGCGATCGTGCTGCTGGGCTCCGTCCTGGTCGGCGTCTCCCGCGACTTCTCGACGCTGCTCGCCGGACAGATCCTCCAGGGCGCCTTCGCCGGCTTCTTCCCGCTGCTCGTCGGCATCCTGCGCAACCGCTCCGGGCAGGACGCCGAGAGTCGCAGGGGCATCAGCGTGATGGTCGCCGCGCTCGTCGGCGGTCTGACCCTCGGCCTCGTGAGCAGCGGCCTGGTGGCGCGGTCGGTCGACAGCCCGACCGCAGCCCTGTGGGTGCCCGCCGTCGCCACCTCGATCGCCCTCGCCGTCAGCTGGCGCCTGCTGCCGGAGTCGGACCACCGGCCGGGCGGCCGGATCGACTGGGCGGGCGGCATCCTGCTCTGCGTCGGGCTGCTCGCCGTGATGCTCGGCCTCGGTCTCGGCGGCACCCCGGGCTGGGAGTGGGGCTCCCCGCGCACGCTGGGGTGCCTGATCGGCGGCGCGGTCGTGACGGCGATCTGGGTCCGCGTCGAGCTGAGGACGGAGGACCCGATGATCGACGTGCGGATGTTCCGTCGCCGCAACGTCGCCGTGGTCTCCCTCGTGACGCTCACCTTCACCTTCTGCATGCTGGGCCTCCAGGTCGCCAACCCCGTCTTCCTCGGCACCAGCACCGCCTCCGACGGTTACGGCCCCGGCCTCGACCCCTTCGCCATCGCCCTGGCCATGCTGCCCAACCTGCTGGCCCTCGCCGGGGGCGCGCTCGCCGCCCCCGCGGTCGCCCGTGTCCTCTCCGACCGGCTCACGCTCGTCTGCGGCTGCCTCCTGATGGCCCTCGGATACGTCGTCTCCGCCCTGTGCCACACGGACCTGACCGGCTTCCTCGCCGGCACGGCGGTGGCCGGTCTCGGCACCGGTTTCATGCAGCACTCCACCCGCACCCTCGCGGTCGAGTCCGTCCCGCACGACCGCACCGCCGTCGGGTCCGGCATCAACGAGCTGCTGATCAACGTGGGCGGTTCCCTCGGCGCCGCGGCCGTTCTCACGGTCTTCGCCCACCACACCCCCGTCGGCCGGCCGCTGCCCGCGCTCGGCGCCTACACCACCTCGTGGACGCTGTGCGCGGTCGTCTCCATCGCCGGCGCCGCACTCGCCCTGCTCTACCGCACGCATCAGCCCGAGAAGGACCACGCATGACCACCGCCACCCTGCGCGACCGGACCCGCGCCGTCCTCGAAGCCCGCCGGGACGACCTCCGCGACCTCAGCCACGCCCTGCACGCGGACCCCGAACTCGCCTACGAGGAGCACCGGTCGGCCCGGCGCATCGCCGACCTCGTGGAGGCCGCCGGTTTCGACACCGAGCGCGGCGCGTACGGACTGCCCACCGCGTTTCGTGCGACCGCGGGCAGCGGGGACCTGGTCATCGGCGTCTGCGCCGAGTACGACGCCCTGCCCGGCATCGGCCACGCCTGCGGGCACAACGTCAACGGCGCCGCCGCGGTGGCCGCCGCTCTCGCCCTCGCCCCGTACGCCGACGACCTCGGCATCACCGTCAAGCTCCTGGGCACCCCCGCCGAGGAGTCCGGGGGCGGGAAGGTGGACATGCTGCGGGCCGGCGCCTTCGACGACGTGGCGGCGGCGATGATGGTCCACGCCGCCCCGCAGGACGCCGTGGGCATGACCTCCCAGGCCATCGGCAGCTGGAAGGTCGGCTACACCGGCCGCGCGGCCCACGCCGCGGCGATGCCCGAGCGCGGGATCAACGCGGCCGACGCGATGATGATCGCTCAGGTCGCGATCGCCGCCCACCGCCAGCAGATGCTGCCGGGGGCGGTGGTCTCCGGTGTGGTCACCCACGGCGGAGACGCCGCCAACGTCATCCCCGACCGGGTCACCGCCGACTACGACTGCCGGGCCGGCACCCTGGAGGAGCTGCGGGCGCTGCAGGACCGCGTCCGTGCCTGCTTCGAGGCCGGCGCGCTGGCCACGGGGGCCGAACTCGCGCTGGAGGCCGTCGGCAACGACTACGCCGACCTGCGCCAGGACCTCGCCATCGCCCGCGGCTATCTGTCGGCCGCCCGGGATCTCGGTCGGGCCGTCCAGGACGTCGACCCCACCCTGCGCGGCGGATCGACGGACATGGGCAACGTCTCGCACCTCGTGCCCACCATCCACCCCATGATCGGCTACGACTGCGGGGACACGATCATGCACAACCCGGAGTTCACCCGGTACGGCACCACGCCCCAGGCCGACCTGGCGCTCCTGGAGGGCGGCCTGGCGATGGCGTGGACCGCCGTCGACCTCGCCACCGACGACGCCCACCGCGCCTCCCTGCTCGCGCGCCGGGCCGCCCGGGGCACGGCCGGCGCGCACCGAGCGGAGCGCTGAGGTCCGTCGTCGACGGGCCCGTCCTCGAAGGGGCGACGTCGAGGCCCCGCGCCGTGGGCCGGGTGGCGGCGACCGGGCTCAGGACTCCTCGGCGGCGGCGCCGGTGTCGGCGACGCGGGGGGACCTGGCGGCCCTGCGCCGCCGGTACGCCACCCCACCGCACACCGCGAGGAGGAGGGCGACGACGGCGGCCACCGCGAGTACCGGCCGCTCGGCGAAGAGTCCCGCCAGCACGTCGAGGACTCCGAGCCCGACGGTCGCGTACACCAGCGCCCAGGCCGCTCCGCCCACGAACAGCGCGGGGAGATAGCGCGACAGGGGCATGCGCATGCTGCCGGCGAGGAAGTTGGCGGCGGTCTGGAAACCGACGGTCAGGAAGGAGACGGCCACCACCGGCGCGCCCCACCGCTGGATGGCCCGCTCCACACGCTGGAACTTCGCCGTGGACATCCGTTCGGAGAACCTGCTGCGCCTGGCCCCCGCGCCGGCGAGCCATCCGACGGCGAAGGTCCCGCCGGCCCGCAGGAGAACGATGACGTACAGGGCGGCGGCTGTGAGCGCGACGTCATCCACGGTGCCTCGCTCCGTGGACCGGGCCGGGACAGGCGTCGCGCGCCGCCCCCTTCGACAGGCCCTTCCCCGCGGGCTCCCGACGGGCACACGCCCGGTCTCCGTCTCTCACCTGAGATCTGCCCCTGCCCGTTCCGTCCCCTGCGTTCCACCAGGGCGGCGCCCGCCCGGCGAGGTCAGGTTAACCGAACGCGCGTACGTCGAGCGTACGGCGCCGGACACCGAGACGACACCACCCTGCGGCTAGCCTGCCACCTGGGACATGGCCGCATCCCTCGGACGTACGGGATGCGCCGATCGGAGAAGTGGAGACACCCATGACGACCACCGCACGCGCGACCCTGCAGCACGAGGACGAGCGGGTACGCGTGACCCGGTGGGACTTCGCGCCCGGGGAGAGCACCGGCCGCCACGTGCACGAATACGACTACGTCGTCGTACCCGTCACCGACGGGCGGATCGAGGCGATCGCCCCCGACGGCACCGTCACGCCCTCGCAGCTGCGGGCGGGTGAGTCGTACGCCCGCCCGGCCGGCGGCGAACACGAGGTCGTCAACGCCGGCACCGCCCCGCTGGCCTTCGTCGAGACCGAGCTGAAGGAGCCGGCCGCCCTCCGGCGTCGCCCGTGACGCGCGGGGCCGTGGAGGAGCCGGGGCTCGACGGCGGTGCCGTGGTCACCGCCCGGTGAGGTCGGTGTGCGTCGCGATCACCCCCGACGGACCGGGCGGTCAGCGGCACATCAGCGCCGCGCGCACGTCGAGTCGGTGGTCGAGGCGGGACAGGTCCCGGCCCGTGAGGCGCTCGATGCGCTCGACGCGGTAGTGGACCGTGTTGACGTGCAGGTGCAGGGCCTCGGCCGTCCTGGCCCACGAGCAGTTGTGGTCGAGGAAGACCTTCAGGGTCTCCAGCAGCATGGCCCGTGAACCCTGGTCCGCTCGCAGCAGCGGGCCGAGGACCGTGTCCAGGTAGACCCCGCGCACATGGGCGGGGACTCCGGCCAGGAGCGTCTCGAGGTCGGCGAGGTCCACGAGGCCCGCGACCCGCGCCGTCGACGGCGTGGTCGTACGGGCCCCGGCGAGGGCGTAGCGTGCCTGGGCGAGGGCGTCGGAGAGCCCCGCGGGGTTGCCGACGGGGTCGCTGACACCGGCATGCAGGGCGGTGCCGGGCCGACGGGCATGGAGCAACGGCCACACCTCGCCGAGCCGCGCCCGTACGTCGAAACCCGGGTCCGGCTCGTGCGCCAGCACCGCGACGGCCTCGCCCTCCGGGCGTTCGGCGACGGCGAACGCGGCCACGCGCTGATGGCTCAGCGCCTCCGTGAGCGCCGCGGCCGAGTCGCCCCGTTCCTCGGCCTTCGCCAGTGCGGCGACCACCACCGTGTACGTGGCGGGGACCGCGAGCCCGCACGAACGGAGCGCGTCCTCCAGGCCGTTCACCTCGCCCTGCCCCGCGCCCACCCGCTTCACGAGTTCTTCGTGGGCCTGTCTGCGCGCCGCCTTCTGCTGGTCCTGTCGCCTGCGGTGCCTGCCGAGCGTCTCGGCTATCTCGTGCAGGATCCGCGGTGGCACCTGGCCGTCCTCCGGCAGATACAGGTGCCAGGCGTCGAAGACGGTGTCGTCGGCGTCGACGCGCACGATCGTGCCCCGCCGGTCCCGCAGCGCCTGCGCCGCCCGCTCCGCCGGGAGTTCGGGCGCGGTGCCGGTCCGGGCGATCGTACGGCCGCTGCCGGTGAGGAGGTGGCATTCGGGAACGCCGAGGAAGGCGAAGGCCCGGTCGAGCAGTTCACACGCCGGGGCCCCGCGCTCCAGGGCGCGGTCGAGTTCCACCCGGACGTTCTCCGGCAACGCGAAGTGGTCCGTGGGGCGCCGGCTGAGCTCACCCCACTGACGGAGGTAGACGGCCTCGGTGATGGCCCGGAAGGTCGTGTGCGCCGGGACGGCGAGCAGCGCGATCCGGTGCTTCCGGCAGGAGGCCGCCACCTCCCGCGGCACCTCGCCGTGCGTCTCCTCTCCGGCGAGCAGCGCCACCGCGCCCGCCTCGCGCAGGGCGGACACGAACCGCTCGGCCTTGGCGGGACCGTCCTCGCGCCCCCACCACACGAGCCCGCTGAGCACGATCTCGCCCGGCTGCAGGAAACGGGCCGGGTCCTCCAGGTCCGTCGCCGTGACGCCGCCGATCTCCTGGCCCAGGAGCGTCTCGTCCCCCCAGACCAGCGAGAGGTCGAGGCGGTCGAGGCGGAGAAGATGATCGACCTGCATGTGGGACTCCCTGCGTACGCACGGACCGGGGTCCGTGTCTCACATTCACTAAGCGAGTGTGAGCCCTAGCATCGCAGATGCGAAGGACGCCCTTCCGGCGACGCGAGCCCCTGGAGTCCTGTGCGGGGTCACCGCCGCCTGCTCCGACGCCTGCCGCGCACCCCGCCGTGTCCGACGGATGAGACACCGGAGCTCCTCCTTCGTCTCTTTCTCCAAGCCCACTCTCATCCGCGATGGAGGGTCGCACGGTCTTGTTGCAGATGAGAGCCCAGGCGCCCTACGGTGTCGCACATGCAGTCCTACACCATCGGTCAGGCCGCACGGTTGCTGGGCGTGAGCCCCGACACCGCGCGGCGCTGGGCGGACGCGGGCCGGGTCGCCACCCACCGCGACGAGAGCGGCCGGCGCGTGATCGACGGCACGTCCCTCGCCGCGTTCTCCGCCGAGCTCGCGCAGGGTGAGGACGAGGACGCGTCGTACACATCGGCGCGCAACGCGTTCCCCGGAATCGTCACCGCGATCAAGTTCGGTGACATCGCGGCCCAGGTGACGATCCAGGCCGGGCCGCACCGGCTGGTCTCCCTCCTCACCCGTGAGGCCGTGGAGGAACTGGGACTGGAAGTCGGCATGCAGGCCACCGCCCGCGTGAAGTCGACCAGCGTGCACATCGACCGCACCTGACCCTCACGCAGTACCGAGAGACCTCGGCCGTCGGCGCGACCGGCCTCCCCTTCCGCACTTTCCGCTCGTCCCCAAGGAGTTCAGATCCCCATGTCGCTCACCTTCACCAGACGACGTGCCGCCGCTGCCGCCCTCACCGCGGCCCTGCTCGTCCCGCTCGCCGCCTGCGGCGACGACGACACCACGAAGGCCACCGGCGGGTCCACGGCCTCCGGCTCCGCGAGTGCCGCCCCCAAGGCCGACCTCACGGTGCTCGCCGCCTCCTCCCTCACGAACGTGTTCAAGACCGCTGGCGCCGCGTACGAGAAGGCCCACCCGGGCACGAAGATCACCTTCTCCTTCGCCGGCTCGCAGGAGCTCGTCGCCCAGGTCTCCCAGGGCTCCCCCGCGGACGTCCTGGTCACCGCCGACACCAAGAGCATGGACAAGGTGAAGGCCGACACGGGCACCCCGGCGATCATCGCGAAGAACCGGCTGGTCGTCGCCACCGGCGAGGGCAACCCCCACAAGGTCGACGACCTGAAGGATCTCGCGGACACCAAGCTCAAGGTGGTCCTCGCGGCTCCCGAGGTGCCCGCCGGCAAGTACAGCAAGCAGATCCTCGACGCCCAGAAGATCACGGTGAAGCCGGTCTCGCAGGAGCCCAACGTGCGCGCCGTGCTCAGCAAGGTCGAACTCGGCGAGGCAGACGCCGGCCTCGTCTACAAGACCGACGCCGAGAGCGCCAAGGACAAGGTCGACGCCGTCGAGATCCCCGACGCCCAGAACGCGATCGCCCAGTACCCCGCCGCGACCCTCAAGGACTCGAAGAACGCCGAGGCCGCCGCGGCGTTCGTGGCCTGGCTCTCCTCGCCCGAGGGGCAGAAGATCCTCCAGGACGCCGGTTTCCAGAAGCCGTAGCGGATCCGGGATCGCTCAGATCGTGGGGGACTGCCCGTATCGGGGGAACGGGCAGCCCCTCCTCCCTTTGTCTCATCTCTTCGGGGTCATCGATGAAACGAGCAGGCGTACGCACGTCCCGCGCCCGTCCGCCCCTCGCCCTGGCGCTGCCCGCGCTGGCGGCCGTGGCCTTCCTGGCCCTGCCCCTGCTGGGCATCCTCGTACGGACGGAGTGGGGCGAACTCGGCGACCACCTCAGCTCGCCGGGGACCGTCGAGGCGCTGAAGCTGTCGCTCGTCGTCTCGTTCTGGGCGCTGGGTCTCTCGCTGCTGCTCGGGGTGCCGCTGGCCTGGCTGCTGGCCCGGGTTCCCTTCCCCGGCAAGGCGTTCGTCCGCTCGCTCGTCCTGCTGCCGATGGTGCTGCCGCCCACGGTCGGCGGTGTCGCCCTGCTGCTCGCCTTCGGCCGCCGCGGGCTCCTCGGCCCGTGGCTGGAGGACACCTTCGGCATCACGCTGCCCTTCCACACCTCGGGCGCCGTGATCGCGGCGACCTTCGTCGCCATGCCCTTCCTCGTCATCAGCCTGGAGGGGGCACTCGGCGGACTGCGGCCCCGGTACGAGGAGACCGCCGCCTCCCTCGGCGCCTCACCGGTGCGGGTGTTCTTCACCGTCACGCTCCCGATGGTGGCTCCCGGCGTCATCGCGGGCGCCGCCCTCACCTGGGCGCGGGCGCTCGGTGAGTTCGGCGCCACGATCACCTTCGCCGGGAACCTTCCCGGCACCACCCAGACCCTGCCGCTGCAGGTCTACCTCCTCCTCCAGGACGAACCCGAGGCCGCCACCTCCGTCTCCCTGCTCCTCCTCGCCATCGCCATGGGCGTGCTGATCGCCCTGCGCGGACGATGGACCGGCACTCCGGCCGACCGGCCCCGCCGTACCGCTCCCGACGTCGGCACGGACCCGATCGTGGCGGAGCCGACGGCCGACGTTCCCGCACCAGCGGCCTCCGGAGAACGCTGGTCCCTGCACGCCGAGGTCACCGGCTTCACCCGCCTCACGCTGGACGCCGAACCCGGCACCACCATCGCCGTCGTCGGACCGAACGGTGCCGGCAAGACCACTCTGCTGCGCGCCCTCCTCGGCCTCACCCCCCGCGCCCACGCCGAGCTCACGCTCGGCTCCATCGACGTCACCGACCTGCCGCCGCACCGGAGGCGGGTCGCGTGGGTGCCGCAGGACGGCGCCCTGTTCCCGCACCTGACCGCGCTCGCCAACACCGCGTACGGACTGCGCGCGCAGGGCGTCTCCCGCGCCGAGGCCCGCCGTGAGGCCCGGAGTTGGCTCGACCGGCTCGGGGTCGGCCACCTGGCGCACCGCAGGCCGACGCAGCTCTCCGGCGGACAGGCCGGACGCGTCGCCCTGGCCCGTGCCCTGGCGGCCCGGCCGCGGCTCCTCGTACTCGACGAGCCGCTCGCCGCGCTCGACCAGACCACGCGTGCCCACGTACGGCACACCCTGCGCACGCACCTCGCGGGATTCGCCGGCGTCTGTCTGATCGTCACCCATGACCCCGTCGAGGCGGTCTCCCTCGCCGACCGCGTGCTGGTGCTCGACGAGGGGCGCGCCCTCCAGGACGCCGCCCCCGCCGAGGTCACGCGCCACCCCCGATCCCCGTGGGTGGCCCGGATGCTCGGACGCAACGCCTGGCCGGGCACGGCCACGCCGGAGGGCCTCGTGCTCGACGGCGGTGGTGTCCTGGTCGCCGCCGATCCGCCGCCGGCCGGCACTCCGGCGCTCGCGATCGTCGCGCCCGAGGCGGTCGCCGTCCACCGCGAGAAGCCGGCCGGCAGCCCCCGTAACGTCTGGCCCGGCACGGTCCGGGAGATCACGGCGAGCGGCAGCCGGCTGCGCGTGCTCGTCACCTCGGACGAGGCGCCCGATCTGGTCGCCGAGATCACCCCGCAGGCCGCGGCCGAACTCGGCCTCGCCGACGGCGTGTCCGTCTGGACCAGCGTCAAGGCCACCGAGGCCACGGTCGTGACCCTCTGATTCCCTCATGGCAGCCGTTCGGAGAGGGGAGAACGACATGACGGAGAGCGACGCCTCCACCGTGCGCGCGTGGTTGCGGGGCATCGAGGTGTTCTCCCGGCCGATGCCCGCGTTCGCCACGGACCGGGCCCCGGCCGAGCCCTCGGAGTTGTTCCTCACATGGCTGACCGACGCGGTCGAGGCGGGAGTCCCCGACCCGCATGCCATGACGCTGTCCACCGTGGACGAGGCCGGGGATCCCGACTCCCGCGTGCTGATCCTGAAGGACGTCGGCCCCGAGGGCTTCCGGTTCGCGGGACACTCCGCCAGCCCCAAGGGTGTCCAGCTCAGCGGCGCTCCGCGCGCCGCGCTCACCTTCTACTGGGCGGAGTTCGGCCGTCAGGTCCGGGTGCGCGGCGCGGTCCGGCCGGAGCCTGCCGAACGGTCGGCGGCCGACTTCCTCGCCCGCTCCGCCACTGCGAGAGCCGAGGCCCTGCTGGGCAGGCAGAGCCGCTACCTCGCCGACCCGGACTCACGTGACCGGGCCCTGCGGAACAGCCTGGCCCGGATCGAGGCGGAGCCGGAACTCGTCGATCCCGCCTGGACCTTGTACACGGTCCTGCCGGACGTCGTCGAGTTCTGGCAGGCCGCTGCGACCCGCGTCCACGTCCGGCTCCGGTACGAGAAGGAAGGGACGGGCTGGCAGCGGCGACAGCTCTGGTCCTGACTTCCGGCTCGCGCCCCTGCGCGGAAGGGCCACGCTCCCCTGACGGAGCGCGGCCCTCATGCAGCACAGGGGTGATCAGGCGGAGGCGAGGGAGATCTCGGTCGACTTGATCAGCGCGACGACGGAGGCGCCGGCCGCGAGGCCGAGGTCCTCGACGGCGTCCTTGGTGATGGCGGCGGTCAGTTCGCCGCCGTCGACGGACACCTTCACGGAACCCATGGCGCCGCCGGTCGACACGTCGGTCACGGATCCGGCGAGCTGGTTCCGGATGGAGATGCCGTCGACGTGGCCGGTCGCGAGGGCGACCTCGGTCGACTTCACCAGCGCCTTGACCGCGGAGCCCTCGGTCAGACCCAGGTCCTTGACGGCGTCGGCGGTGATGGCGGCGGTGATGTCCTGGCCGCCGGCCAGGCGCACCTTCACGGACGCCATGGCCTCACCGGCGGTGACGGCGGTGACGGTGCCGGGGAGCTGGTTGCGAATGGACAGGGTCATGGAGAACACGCCTCACAAAGCCGGAAACGAACAGTCGTCACTTCTGTGACCTGCGTCATGACCGACGCTACCGGAAGGGGAAATACCTTTCGCAACTCGCGTCGCATCCACCAGCCGAATGGGCGCCATGCCCTCGCGCATTCCACCCGGAACTCTTGCCCCCCGGCCTGACAGACGATCAATCCCCGGACCGGGAGGAATGTCCCCACGGAACCCCCTCTCACCTGCGGCAATGATGCGACGAATTGCAGATGGGGAGATCCCCCGAATCCGTCGCCGCATATGCGGCCCTGATTCAGGATGCACGTCTCAAACACGAGAACGGTGTCAGCCTTCCAGGAGTTCCTGGGCCGGATAGCCGCCCGGACGTACGCCCCCGGGTACCGCGAAGACGGCGGAAGCCTCGTGCACCAGGTACCGGGAGAGCGCGTCTCCTCGGGCCAGTCGTCGCTGGACGGGAACGAAGGCGGTGCGGGGGTCCTGCTGCCAGGCGGTGAAGAGCAGGCCGGCGTCCGGGGTGCCGTCCGGCCGGAGGCCGTCGTGGTACGACCAGCTGCGGCGGAACATGACGGCGGCGCGGTCGTCGGCCGGAGCGGCCAGCCGGACGTGGGCGTTGGCGGCGATCACCGGCACGCCGTCGGGGCGGACCGCCGCGAGGTCCACGGGTGTGCGCTCGGTGCCGCCGGTCAGCGGGGCGCCGTCGACCGCGCGCCTGCCGAGGGCCTGTTCACGGTGGGCCGGGGGGAGGGTGTCCCAGTGGTCGAGGAGCATCCGGATGCGTCGGATGACGACGTACGAGCCTCCCCTGAGCCACGGCGGAACGTCCGGCCCGGCGAGGAGGGCGCGCCGCGGATCGGGGTTGTTGGTGCCGTCGATCTGCCCCATGAGGTTGCGTCGTCCGTCCGCTGCCGTGAATCCGGTCATCGTCCAGCGCAGCCGTGCCTCGCCGTGCGCGAGGCGCTGCAGGGTCCGTAGGACGTGCGTGGTGACGAAGGCGTCGTCGGAGCCGATCTGGACGAGCAGGTGGCCGTCGCAGTGCGCGGGGTTCAACCGGTCGTCGGGAAAGGCGGGGAGCGGTGCGAGGGCGTCGGGCCTGGCCTCCGTCAGTCCGGGCCGGTCGAAGAAGCCGGGGCCGAGGCCGAAGGTCAGGGTGAGGCGGGCCGGGGCGGTCCCGGTGAGCACCCCGGTCTCGGCCGCCCTCGACCCGGGGGGCTCGCGACGGGGGTCCGGCACCTCGCCCCTGGTCAACCGCTCGGCCGCCGCTGTCCAGCGCAGGAGCAGGGCCGAGGCCCGGCCACGATCCGTGTGGGTACGGAGGTCGAACGCGGCCATGCGGACGTGCCTCTGGCGGGGTGTCAGGATCCCGGCCTGGTGAGGGCCGTGGAAGGGAATGGCCCCGGAGGGCGACTCGTCGCCGTCTCCCAGGGTGGTGGCGGCCGCGACGCCTCCCGCGAGGGCCGCGAGTCCGCCGGCGGCGGTGCCGAACAGCGCGCGGCGTGAAACCCGCCCCTGGGGATCCGGGCGGGCTTCGGACGCGGGAGGCCGTTCGGGGTCAGTTCCCGGCACGGGAGGATCCGGCCGCGCCGTCGACGAGGGTGTCCACCGTGCCGACCCAGAGCTGGTTCAGCTCGGACACGTAGCGGCCGCCGCGCGAGTCCTGCGGCACGACGAGGCGCGGGCCCGCCGTGTCGTCGAACGGCTTGCCGTCCTCCGAAACAGCCAGCAGGACGCGGGACTTGGCGAATCCCGGGTCGAGCTCGGCCCAGCCGAGGACCGCCCGGTAGTCGCCGCCGCCGGTCGCCGCGACCACGCCTCGGAGCTGCCCGTTCTTCTTCGACTCGTCGAAGCGCGGCTGCGCGTCCTTGAGCACGTCGTGCAGCAGGACACCCTGATACGTGTGCTGCTGCGGGCCCTTGGCGCTGGTGTACCGCACCTGGACGGATACCTGTGGGCGAGAACGCAGGTCGGCGAGCGTCACCGTGTACGGCTTGTCCACCTGGCCCGCGACGCGCACCTCGCCCGGCTTGATCGGCGCCGCGGTCGCGGGAGTGCTCGATGCGACGCCGGCGGACGCCTGCGGCTTCGCGCCGGAGGCCGAGCCGGACGTGTCACCGGCGCACCCGGAGAGCGTCGGGACGACAAGGACCGCGGCCACGGCGGCAGCGGTCAGCGAGACGCGACGATGCATGACAGACCCCCTCCCGTCTGAGGGCATCACATCTGCACCCTCGACAGGTCGATTCAGTTGGCGAATACCCGCTGAAAGATATCGACAGAGTGGCATCTGTCAGGGCGGGCGTAGAGGATTCTGCGCATCCTCCACACCGCGCCGACGTCCGTCGGAGGAAGCCACATCGGAACCGCGAGAGCGGCACGCCTTCTCGCTCCCGCCTGGCACCCGCGCCCCGCCGAGCGGCCTGGCGCTCTTGGATGATCCACCGCACCCGCGCCGCTCGACGGCGCCGATCCCTGTGGCCGAATCCAGTCGTCTCCTCAGGGCCGGCGCTGCTTGACTGGATCGCACCGGACCGGCGCGGCGGAGTGGCTCTCGCCGCGACGGGACAACCGGCCAGGAGGGCCCTGCGCGTCGTTCCGCGATGTCGGCGCGCAGGGGCTCACCTCACCCGCACGCGCACGCCGGAGGCGGGATGACACCGCCTGGGACAGCGAAGACGGTCTGGCACATGCGCCCCACAGGGACCATCCTTGCAACGAATGCCACCCGAGACAGCCGAGGTGGTTCGAATGTGAGGAGAAGTCCATGGGAGTGGTCGTGGTGCGGGACCCGGCGACGGAGACTCCGGCCGCCGTCCGTACGGCGCTCGCCGAGGCCGGTCTCGCCATCCGACCCGTACCGCCCCCGGCCGGGGAATCCCGGCCGCCCGACCTCAGCGGTGTCGAGGGCATCGTCGTCCTCGCCGCCCCTCGGCGCGAGGCCACCGCCGAGCAGGCACTGCTTCGGGGCGCGCTCGCGGCGGACGTTCCCGTACTGGCACTCGGTCCGGGCACGGAGCTGCTGGCGGGGGCGGATGCCGTCGGCCCGCCCTCCGGCGCCCCGCGACCACCTGGGCACGGCGGAATCCTCCTGACGCCGGCAGCCGACACCGACCCCCTCTTCGCGGACTCGCCCCTCCCACCCGAACTGCCCCCGGCCGACGGACCGTTCGCGCCGCCCGTCGAAGCCGTCACCCTGGCCGTGTGCGACGGGCACCCGCAGCAGGCGTTCCGCCTCGGCGTCAGCGCCTGGGGCGTGCGGTTCCTGACGGGAACCCCTCTCGACGCCTGGGGGGAGCGCCTGCTGCGCCGGTTCGCCGCGCTGGTCGCCGCGCGGGCCGAACACACCGCCACCCGGGCCTTCTTCACCCACCGGGCGGGCGACTGGGAGGAGCGGTTCACCTCGCAGGGCCCCGCCTACGAGGCCGCCGTGGCCAGGATGCGACTGGCGCCGGGCAGTCGGGCGCTCGACCTCGGGTGCGGCACCGGGCGGGCCATGCCGGCACTGCGGGCCCACGTGGGGGCCGCGGGCCACGTGCTGGGAGTCGACGTGACGCCGGCGATGCTGGCCTCGGCCGCCCGGCATGCCCGGGACCGTCACGGCCATCTGCTGGCCGCCGACTGCAACCTCCTGCCCCTGCCCGGCCGTTGCGTGCACGGCATCTTCTCGGCAGGGCTGCTCGACCACCTTCCCGATCCGCGCGCGGCGCTCGTCGAATGGGCCCGCGTCAGCGCGGGGAACGCCGTCCTGCTGCTGTTCCACCCGTCCGGTCGGGCCGAACGCGCTGCCCGCCACGGCCGCCCCCTCGACCCCGACGACCTGCTGGCCGAGAGCAACCTCCGCCCCGCCCTGGAGGCGACGGGCTGGAGGGTGGACGAGTACGAGGACGCCCCTCACCACTTCCTCGCGCGCGCCGTCCTGCGGTCCTGACCGGGCCCACTGCCGGACAGCTCTTGTCGGCACCTCCAAAGAGCAGGGCCACATTTGCGCACTGAATGAGGTGATCAACCAAGCATCAGCGAGCTGATTGCGAGAAGTGGACCGCATATGCAGGATGGTTGGTGCGGCCGTCGTCGCCGGAGCGGCCGATCGGGCCGCCACGCGTCAGCCTTCCGTCCGCTACCGCAGTTCCTGCTCACAAGGCGAGGTAAGGCAGATGACGACACGTTCGCACGACGGCAGCGCCGGTGACGTCGACCACGGCGCGATCGGTTCCGGGTACTCCCCCCACCGCCGGCCCGACGGACGCGTCGCCCGATTGATCGCCCAGGCCCTGGGAGGCGCCCGGACCGTTCTCAACGTCGGGGCGGGGGCCGGGTCGTACGAGAACGTCGTCGGCACGGTGACCGCCGTCGAGCCGTCCGCGTCGATGCGTGCCCAGCGGCCGGCGGGCCTTCCCCGCGCGGTCGACGCCGTCGCCGAGGACCTGCCCTTCGCCGACGGCGAGTTCGACGCCTCGATGACCATGTTCAGCGTCCACCAGTGGAAGGACGTGACGGCGGGACTGCGGGAGATGCGGCGCGTCACCGTCGGTCCCGTCGTCGTGCTGACCTGCGACCCGGCACGCGTACGGGACTTCTGGCTGTACGAGTACGCGCCCGAGGTCCTGGAGACGGAGGCGCGCCGCCACCCTCCCGTCGACGAGATCTCCACCGCCCTCGGCGGCACCGTCGCCGTCGAGGCGGTGCCGATCCCGCTCGACTGCACGGACGGCTTCGACGAGGCGTACTACGGCCGCCCCGAACTGCTCCTCGACCCCGCCGCCCGCCAGGCGTGCTCCGCCTGGAGCTTCGTCGGCGACGCCACCCGGGAACACTTCGACCGCACCCTGCGCCGTGACCTGGAATCCGGTTCCTGGGACCGGCGGTTCGGCCACCTGCGCACACGACCGACGTACGAGGGCTCACTCGTCATCGTCCGCGCCACTCCCTGACCACCCGCCTCCCGCTCCCCCGCCGACAAGGAAGCGCCACTGCCGTGCCCGGTGGCCGGTGGCCGGCCGAGCGCCGGCCGCCCGCTGGAGCACCCCGTGGAGGTGGCCCGTGGCCCGGCCGAGGGGGCAGGCTGGTGCGCATGAACGAATTGCGCGGTGCCGGTGTCGTCCTGCGTCCTTCCCGCTCCGGGGACGTCCCCGCCCTGGCCGCCATCCGGGCCACCCCCGAGGTCCGGGCGCGGTGGCGCGGCGGGGACGACATGCGGGCGGAGGTCGCCTCCGACCTCGCGGATCCGGACACCCACTGTCTGACGGTGTTCCACGAGGACCGGATCGTCTGCATGATCCAGTGGTACGCCGAGGAGGAGCCCGACTACCGGCACGCCGGGATCGACCTGTTCCTCGATCCCTCGGTTCACGGCAGAGGTCTCGGCACCGACGCCGTCCGCACCCTCGCCCGCCACCTCGTCGACGACGTCGGCCACCACCGGCTCGTCATCGACCCGGCGGCCGACAACGCCGCGGCGATCCGGTGCTACGAGAAGGCGGGCTTCCGGCCCGTCGGTGTGATGCGGCAGTACGAGCGGGACGCGGACGGCGGTTGGCACGACGGGCTGCTCATGGACCTGCTGGCGGCCGAGCTGGAGCGGTGACTCCGGGCCCGCCCCGCCGGGTCCACTGCCCGTCAGGAGCGCGGCGCCAGCGGGGTGTCCGCCTCTCCGCCCGGCGCGTCCCCGTCGGGTCCCGCCCGCTCGGGCAGCCCGGTCAGGTGCTCGTACGTGCCGGTCAGCAGGAGCAGCCTGTCGAGGAAGGGCGGCCGGTGATCGAGGTGCAGCCGTACTCCCGCCGTGGCGGTGTCCCGGTGGACGGCCAGCAGGGTGGAGAGGCCCATCGAGTCGCAGAGGGTCAACCGGGCGCAGTCGAGACGTATGTCCGAGGGCGCCGGGCCCGCGGAGAGGTGGGCGCGGGCGACGTCCAGCAGCTCGTCGACGGCGTCCCAGGCGAGGTCGCCGACGAGTTCGGCGCGCAGGACGCCGTCCGCGCCCGTCGCGGTCGTGAGCTGGAAGGTGTGGTCGGAGAACGTGGTCATGCGTGGGGTCCGGGGGGTGACGGTCGGGGGACACGGGTGAGGGCCCGGCGGCCGGCGGCGAGGTGGGCCCGGGAACGGGGGAAGTCGCGCTGCGCTTCGGCGAGGAGGTCCAGCGCGGCGATCAGGGCCCCGGTGGGGACGCCCCGCGCCCGGAGGATGCCGGCCGTCCAGGTGAGGAAGCGGGTGAACAGCTCGGCGTCGTCGGCGTAGAGGGACGCGGCGAGGAAGTCGACGATGTGGGCGATGTCCTCGGCGGTCCGCTCCCGCTGCTGGTCGGTGTACCCGGCCATGGCGGGGACCCTGTCCTCCAGCCCGGTGAGGACGTCCCGGGTGAGCTGGACGCGGGTGCGGGAGACCAGGGTGTACTCCTGGTCCAGCAGATGCGGCAGGTCGTGCTCCGGAGCGGGCAGCGGGTCCTCGCGGCGGGGCAGGCCGCCGTCCAGGAGGCGGGCGGCGGTGCGGGCGTCGGGCGCCCAGCCGTCGGCGCCGAGCAGACGGGCGTACCTGCCGTCGGGGCCGAAGGCGGCGCCGCCGACGAGGACGGGGAGGCCGATGGCCTGGACGGCGGTGATGGCCGCATGGGCCGCGGGGAGACGGACGGGCAGGGACGAGGAGAGCGCGACGACGTCCGTGCCGGTCTGGTGCAGATGCGCGATGAGGTGCGGGGTGGGGACCTGGGCGCCGAGGTAGTCGACGACGAAGCCGCGCCCGCGCAGGACCTCGGCGAGGAGGCGCGCGGGCAGGGCGTGCCATTCGCCGTCGACGCAGGCGACGGTGACGCGTTCCGGACGTCCCCCGTCCTCCCGTCGGCGGGTCGGTCCGGCGGCACGGTGGCACGGCTTCCGGTGGGCGAGGGCGCCGATGACGCGGTCCTGGATGGCTGTGACGGCATGCTCCTGGGCGACGCTGAGGCGGCCCGCGGCCCATTCCCTGCCGACCTGGGCCTGCACGGGGCCGATCACGTCGAGCAGGACGTCCTCCAGCGGTGTGCCCGCGTCGCAGGCGTCGAAGACCGCCGCGGCCGCGGCCTCCTCGTCTCGCGCCGCGAGGGCCGCCCACAGCCGCTCGCGGGTGGCGGCGAGGTCGACGGACGGGGTCGTGGTGTGCGTGGTCATGCGGTGTACCTGCCCCGGGTACGGCCGTTCACCGCGGTCAGATGGGTGGTGTGCGGGGCGGTGATCGCGACGACGGCCATGTCGTCGTGCGGACCGGTGCCCACCCAGTCCCCGGCAAGCATCTGCATGCGTTCGACCACGGCCTCGGCCGGAAGTCCGACGCATTCGGCCAGCGCGTTCCGCAGCCGCTCCTCGCCGAACATGGCGGACCCGAGCGGACCGCCGCGGGCCTCGGTGATCCCGTCCGTGTAGAGCAGACACGTCTCGCCGGGCGCGAGGTGTACGGTCGCGGACCGGGCGGTGACCTCGGGGAGCGCGCCCACGAGGGTGCCGCGCGTGTCCGCCTCCTCCACCTCGCCCGTGCCGCGCAGGATCAGCGGCTGGGGGTGACCGGCGCTGGTGAGCCGCACCCGCACCCGGCCGCCCACGCGGCTCACGGAGGCGAGGACCAGCGTGGCGAACCGGGTGTGACGGGCGGTCAGGAGGGCTCCGTTGAGCAGCTTCAGGACGTTCTCGTGGTCGCCCGCGAGCGGGAGCAGCGCCTGGAGGGTGCTGCGGATCCGCCCCGTCAGTACGGCGGCTTCCAGTCCCTTCCCGCACACGTCCCCCAGGACCGCGAGCGACTCCTGGTCGACGTCGGCGCCGGCGTGGACGTCGTAGAAGTCGCCGCCGATGCGCTCCGTGTCCTGGGAGGTGCGGTAGCCGCCGGCGAAGTCCACCCCGTGCACGTGGTGCAGTTGCGGCGGGAGGAGCTCGGCGATGAGCGCGCGGGTGACGCGGGCCTGTTCCGCGTACAGGCGGGCGGCCGACAGCGCGGCCCCCGCACGGGTGGCGAACAGCTGGGCGAAGAGCTCCTCCGACGCGTCGAAGGCGGTACGGCCCTTGTTCCGCAGCAGGATCAGCACGCCCGCGGGCACGCCGTGGCCGGGCAGCGGTGTCACGGCGACGGACCCCGGGGTCCCGTCGAAGCCCTCGGGCACGGCCCACTCCGGCAGCTCCGCCGGGTCGATCCACCGTGCGGGCACCGGGGGGAAGCCCTGGAGGGCCTCGGCGAGGCCGGGCACCGCCGTCGGGTCCATCGCCACCTGGCGCCGGGTGATCCGCTCGCCCACCGCGGTGACGACGCAGTACCGGTTCCTCACCGGTGGCGCGATCACGAGCGCGGCATCGGCGAGGTGGGCCGCGGCGAGCGACGCGGCCTTCTCCAGGCACCGGTCCGGATTCAGCGACGCCTGCAGCTGGGTGGATGCCTCCGCGAGGAGGGCGGAGCGTTCCTGCTCCGTTCGCAGCGCCTCCTCGGCGGCGACCAGGTCGGAGTCGTCGACCAGCCACCACGCCACGTCGCCCTGGCCGGACAGGGTGGGGTGGGCCCTCAGCAGCCGGCCCTCGTGGTGTCCCCGCAGCGGAGCGTCGTCCGCGGTCGGCGTCCGCGGCCGGGCGAGTCGCCGGTGCGCCTCCGCCAGCCAGCCGGGCGCGACCTCGTCCAGCCAGGAGCCGACGCCGATCTCCGGGAAGAGTCCGACGGCGGCGGCGTTGAACTCCACGACGCCACCGCCACGGTCGGCCACCACCGCGGGATGGGGTGAGCGGAGCCAGGAGGTGCCGACGGTCGGGGACATGCCCGCCGGCCGGCCGGACTCCTCTTCGAAAACAGTCATACCCGTGGCCCGCTCGTGGTGGACCGCCCGCCTTCCACTCGTCGACACGGCTCGCCCGACGACCTTTCCGCAGGCCGCGCCGCATCGCAAGCGAATCCCCCTCTTCCGGTACACGCCGGGCCACATCCCGTCCGTACTCTCACGCTCCGGTCACAGGGACTTCACATCCGGGGCGCCGGGCAGGGGTGCTCGGCCGCGGGCCCTCGGCGTTCCCTCCCGGCCCCCGTCGGCGGTCAGACCCGGCGCCACTTCGCCTGGCCGAAGGAGAAGGCACCGAACAGCACCAGACCGGCCGCGACCGCGAGCAGCAGCCACGGGCCCGCCGGGGTCTGCGCGAACGAACGGATCGTGTCGTCCATGCCCTTGGCCTCCTTCGGGTCGAAGGCCATCGCCGCCATCAGGCCGGAGAAGCCGAGCGCGGCGATGACGAGACCGCGGCTGATGCCGCCGGCCACACCGGTCACGTCCATGAAGCGGCGCTGGTACGTCGTCAGCCGCCCCCACCGCAGATGGTCCCGGTACTTCCGCAGGACCGCCCTGCCCGCGATCCACAGCCCCGCACCCAGGACGCCCACGGCTGCCGCGCCCACCCACCACGGGCCGCCCGGCAGTTCGAGCAGACGGCCGGTGATGTCCCGGCTCTGCTGATCGGTCGAGCCCGCGCCACTGCCGCGCTCCCCCACCGCGAAGGAGCAGACGAGGAAGGCGGAGACCGCGTAGAAGACGGAGCGGCCGGCCGACAGCGCACGCTTGTGCGCCTTGTCCCCCTTGGGGCCCGCCGCGCCGAAGACCGCCTCCGACAGGCGCCACAGCGCCATGCCGGCGAGGCCGATGCCCAGGGCCCAGAGCAGGACGGTCCCCAGCGGGGCGGCCGCGACCTGCGCGAGGGCCCCTCCGCGGTCGGCCTGTTCGCCCGTACCGGTCAGGCCGACCCGCACGGCCAGCACGCCGACCAACAGGTAGAGCACTCCCCGCGCCGCGAACCCCGCCCGGGCACCCGCCCGTACGGCCTCACCGCGGGCCGCCCCTCTCGCCCCGGTCGCGTACGTCCTCATGGTGGTCATGTCCGCGCTCCTCTCGATCGACCCTCCGGGTGCCCCGCCCTCGCCGAAAGAATCCCGGCCGGGCCGTTTCGACCGCGAACGCGCGGTGACACGAACGGAGACGATTCCCCGACTCAGCCAAGAGGAGGACCACATGGACGGCTGGCGCGCGGCCGCGGCCTGTCAGGACGTCGACCCCGATCTGTTCTTCCCGGTGGGGGTCGGCCCCTCCGCCCTGTCCCAGGCCGAGGAGGCCAAGGAGGTCTGCCGGGCCTGCCCCGTGCGCGAGGAGTGCCTGCGCTGGGCGATGGACGAGGGCCGTCACGTGACGGGGGTGTGGGGCGGCCTCACGGAGAACGAACGCCGCTCTCTGCACCGGCGGTTGCGCCGCCGGACGGACGAGAGGCGGTGAGGGCGGTGCCGGCGAGGCAGGGGGTCGCCGTCTCAGGCGGGCTCCGCCGGAGTCCGCTCGCGTACGCGGGCTCCGGCCGCCCCACCGGCACGCGAAGGGATGAGGGGGAGGCGCGCCAGGACCCGCTTTCCGTCCGGGTGCGGTTCCACGGTCACGCTCTCGCAGACGGCGACAATGATCTCGACGCCGTGCTGTCCGATCCGACGCGGGTCGTGCGCGCGGGGTACGGGAGCCGCGGACGTGCCGTCGATCACCGAGATCTCCAGGACGTTCCGGCGCACGTCGAGCAGCAGTCGGCAGGGTCCCGGCGCGTGCCGGACGGCATTGGTCACGAGCTCGCTGACCACCAGTCTCGCCAGGTCGGCGCGGTCGTCCGGCACCGGCTCGCCCCGGACGGTTCGCACGGAGGCGAGGAAGTCGGTGGTGAACGCGCGGGCGGACGCGATCGCGCCGCCGTCGGCGGCGTCGTAGACGGCACTCGCGGACAGCCGGGGCTCCGACGCGGCACGCTCCGGCGTGTTCGCGTTCCTCATGGACCTGGCACTCCCTTCGTACGGCGCGGTGGGCGCGCTGGGGCACCTCCCTTCCGGCATTCCCGCCGGCGTGATTCCCACACGGCCGAGATCCGATGTCAGGGGTGCCCACCGTGGTGTGCGGGGCCCGGAAGCGGCTGACGCGGCCCGGCCCCCCGCGCCGCTTCGCGTCGCTCCGGCTCCGGTCCGTACCAGTCGAGGCAGATGACGAGGACGGCGTCCGGCACCTCCCCGGGCCCGGCCCGCAGCGTCGCCACGACGGCTCCGGGCAGGTCCGCGCCGCTCAGGCCGCCGGTCGGCGCCAGGGCGCGGGCGACGGGACCGTCCGACGTCTCGTCCTCCCCGCCGGGCGGCTGTTCGCCCCGGTCGCAGGCGACGATGACGAGCCGGTCGCCGGGCAGCAGCCGCAGGGACTGCGTGGTGTAGACGGTGTCCTCGAACATGCCGAGGGGCAGCTGACGGTCCAGCGCGACGCGCTCGGTCACGCCTGCGCGCGTCCGCCACACCGTCGGCGAACCGGCGTCGACCACGTCGATCTCCCCCGTGGCCAGGGCGAGGTTCAGCAGGAGGGCGGCGAGCGGGCTCGTGCCTCGGTACTGCCCGTAGAGGGCCTGGTCGGTGAGGCTGGCCTGGCCCACGAGATCGAGTCCGGCGCGCCGGGCGTTGCGGACGGCGTTCAGGGCGAGGGTGCTCACCAGGGCCGCCGAGGTGCCGGGGCCCGCTCCGTCGGCGACGGCGATCAGGAGCGTGTCCTCGGTGACGCTCCAGTCCAGGACGTGCCCTCCCGAGGTGTAGGCGGGCTCCCAGTGGGCGTGCAGGTCGAAGGCCGGTCCGGCACAGGCCCGGCCCGGCAGCGTGTTCCACTGCATCTCGCCCTCGACGCTGAGGGCACGCGCCCGGCGGGTGCTGCGGTACAGGTCGGTGTGGCGGTCGGCGACGCGCAGGGCGTGGCCGAGACCCTCGGCGACACGGCCGAGGCTCTCGGCCGATTCCGGGGTGGCCCGGCCCGCGGGCAGGACGACGACGAGGACGCCGAACCGGTCGCCGCGAACCGTGACGGGAAGGTACGCGGTCGCCGTGGGCCCGTCACCATGGAAAAGATATGGTTGCTGGGTGCGGAATACGCGACCGGCGGGCCCTGTGTCGACGCGCCCGTGCCGCACCACGGCAGGCGCCTGCACGGGCTCCACGGCACGCAGGGACGTCTGCCCGTAGTCGATGAGCAGCAGATCGGCCGAGGACGCGGCGTACTGCTGCGCGAGACTGGTACGGAGGGAGTCCAGGAGCAGGTGTGGTGCCGCCCCGCGCAGTGCGCTTTCCACTGTCACGTGTCGATCCACCGAATCCGTACCGCTTTCTGGAGAGACGTGGTGATGACCGGTCCGTCGCAAGGCCGACGCCCTCGGCCCCGGACGCGCGAGGAGTGTCGGAAGGCATGAAGAGCAACGCCGCCCCGTCCGCACGGGAACCGGAGCAGACGGCTCAGGCCGCCCGAGAGCTCATCGAGCTCCTGGAGGTGCTGTGGGAGCGCGGCCGGGACATGGTGTCGCCGACACCGGTGTCGGCGAGTCAGCTGCGCGTGCTGTACAGCCTGGACCGCGAGGAGGGCATCAGCCTTCGCACGCTGGGTGAGCTGCTCGGCTCCGCGCCGCCCTCGGTGAGCCGCATGTGCGACCGGCTGGAGGCGCTGGGCTTCGTGCAGCGGCTCCCCAGTCCCGTCAGCCGGAGGCAGCTGGAGCTCCATCTGACCGCGCGCGGCAAGGCGTACCTTCAGGACCTCCGGGGCCAGCGGGAGGAGGCCCTGCTGGCGGTCATCGCGGCCATGTCCCCGACCAGCCGCAAGGCACTGCTGCGAGGACTCGTCGGCTTCCACGAGGCGGTGGGAGGAGGCATGCCCGCGCCCTCGTCACACCCCGACACGCCACTGAACAACGCCTACTCGGCCTGATGCACGCGCGTCGCCGGCTCGGGCCGGCCGCGCACCCCATGTCCCCATCGTCGCCCTCTGGTCCTCGTTGATGCGTTCACCCGGCGGATGGCAGGCATCGGCCTGCCGCCCACCAAGTGTTGCCTCAAGGATACAGTTGTCACACGGAAACTGTTGACGGGGTCCCGTGCCAGTCGAGACAGACGACCAGGGCGTCGTCCTCCAGCGGGCTGGTGCCGTGATAGGTGGCGAGCTCGCGCAGGACCGCCTGCGGCACCTGCGTGGGCGGCAGCAGCCGGGTCCCGCTCAGCGCGCGGGCCAGCGCCCGTTCCCCGTAGCTCTCCCCGTCGGGTGAGACGGCGTCGTACACCCCGTCGCTGCCGAACAGCAGCCGGTCCCCGGGGCGCACGGTGAAGCGCTCGGGGACATAGGCGGTCTCCTCGAACATGCCGAGGGGCAGCTGCGCCTCGAAGGAGACGGACTCGACGGCGTTGCCACGCAGCCGCCACAGGCGAGGCGAACCGGCGTCCACCACCTCCACCTCGCCCGTGGCCAGGTCGAAGCAGAGCAGGAGCGCCGACACGAAGGCACCGCCCCGGTACTGCGCGTACACGGCCTGGTCGGCCAGCGCGGCCTGGTCCGCGAGGCCGAGACCGGCTCGGCGGGCGTTGCGGAGCGCGTTGATCGCGAGGTTCGTCAGCAGGGCGGCCTCGATGCCCTCGCCCATGCCGTTGGTGACGGTCAGGCTGAGCCGGCCGCCCGTGACCGACCAGTCGTAGTTGTCCCCGAAGATCGCGTAGGCCGGTTCCAGATGGGCGCCGAGGGCGAACTCCGGACGGGCGCACGCGCGACCGGGCAGGAGCTCCCACTGCATCTCGGCCGCCAGGGTCAGCCGCGTCGCCCGCCGCGCCAGGACGTACAGGTCGGTGTCCCGCTCCGCCACCAGGATCTCGTGGCCCAGAGCCTCGCAGACCTGGCCGAGCCCGGGCAGCAGACCGCCGACATCGGCACCCGGCGGCAGCCCCACGGTGAGCACGCCCAGCCGGTCTCCCCGGACGGTCACGGGGAGGTGGATCAGCACCGGGTCCGTGCCCCGGGTGACGTACGGCTCCTGCGAACCGAAGGCACGCCCCTGCGGACTGTCGTGGATCGAAACCGACACCGCGGCCCCGGGTGTGCGCTCGACGAGCTGGAGCGTCCGCAGGCCGTAGTCGGCCAGCCGCAGCTCCACCCATCGGGCCTCGCATCGCTTCCGCAGCGCGTCCTCGACGACGCTCACCAGCTCGTGCGGAGCCGCCCGGCGGAGCGCCTGCTCGACGTCGGCGATCTCGTGCACCTTCTCCCGCTTCCTTCCTCCCGGAACGCGGTCCCCCGCACGGGAGCCGCGTCGTCCTGCCTCTATCGCGCGCCGACGGCCGCCAGTGCCTCCGCCACGTCCGTGTGCGGTGGGGTCGTCGTCGTCAATCCGGTGATCTCCAGGATGCGCCGCACCGCCGAGGTCGGCGCGGCGAGGTACAGGTCTCCCCCGGTGTCGCGGGCCCTGTGGACCGCCCTGATCAGGACGTTGAGACCGGACGAGTCCATGAAGTCCAGCGCGGACAGGTCGAGGACGAGATGGACCCTCCCCTGCCGGAGCTGCTCCGCGAGGTGCGTGCCGAGCAGGTCGGCGGTGTCCAGGTCGAGTTCACCCCCGACCGACACGACCGCCGTGCGGGCGTCGCGGACCGTGACGTCGACATCGAGGTTCGGTTCTCTCTCGGACATGTTCCTGCTTTCCAGGGGGACGGGGCGGGGGCGGGCGAACGGCGGTCAGGCCACCTGGACACCGACGAGACACGTGTCGTCGTCCGTGTCCGACTTGCTGCGGGCCAGCAGCAGGTCCAGTCGGCGTTCGAGGCTGTCGGCCGGCATCCGGGCGACGGTCAGCAGCTGGGCGACGGAGTCGTGCACGGACGTGTCGCGCCTCTCGACGAGACCGTCGGTGTACATCAGCACGGAGTCCTCCGGTTCGAGCCGGATCTCCGCCTCCTCGTACTCGGCTTCGGCCAGCGCTCCCAGCAGCATCCCCCTGAGCAGAGGGAGGTCGGCCGCCTCGTCCCCCCGTACGAGGACCGGCGGGAGGTGTCCGGCCCGGGCCCAGCGCAGCGTGCGGCTCTCGGGGTCGAAGAGGCCGCAGACGGCGGTGGCCGTGACGTTGGCCGTGAGGTGGTGGGCGACGCCGTTGAGCCAGGACAGCAGCTGTCCCGGCCCCGCGCCGGTGACGGCGAGGCCGCGCAGGGCGTTGCGCAGGACGACCATCCCGGTGGCGGCCTCCACGCCGTGGCCCGCGACGTCTCCGACGCACAGCAGGATCTTCTTGGACGGCAGGACGACGGCGTCGTACCAGTCGCCGCCGACCAGGGACTCGGACTCGGCCGGGCGGTAGCGGACGGCGACGTCGAGACCCGGCGCGTCGAGCGGTGGCTTGGCCGGCGGCATGATGGCGTGCTGGAGCTGGAGGGTGAGCCGGTTGCGCTCCTCCGCCTCCTCCTCCGTGGCGGCCAGACGGTCGCGGGTGGCGGTGAGGGCGACCTCGGTCCAGTGCTGCGAGGAGATGTCCTGGTAGGCGCCCCTGACCGCCTGGAGGCCGTCGTCGGCGCCCAGGGTGGGCTCGGCGATCACCCGGATGTGGCGGGTGACGCCGTCGCGGCGCAGCAGGCGGAAGGCCGCGGAGCCGGGCCTGCGCTGGTGCAGCACGGCCTGGAGGAAGCGCCGGATGGTGCCGGCGTCGTCCGGGTGGGCGTGGGCCGCCAGATCGCGCAGGGAGACGGACGGTTCCGTCACCTGCCGGCCGAAGAGGTCGAAGAGCTGGGCGTTCCAGGTGATCTCGCCCGTGAGGACGTCCTCCTCGAAGGCGCCGATCCGGCCGAGGCGCTGGGCGTGCTGGAGCAGGCTCGCCAGCCGGGCCGCCTCGTCCTCGACCCGCCAGACGAGCAGGACGCTGTCGCCGTGGCGGCTGATGCTGATGTCGGCGAGCGAGGAGAGCGGCACCTGGTCCACGAGGGCCGTCAGCCGGGTCCGCCGGGAGCGGAAGGGCTCGCCCGTGGCGTAGACGCGCTCGATCCGTTCGAAGAGTTCGCTCTCGCCCGCCGTCGCGGGGTACGCCTCCAGGAGCAGCGCCCCGTCGACGGCGCTGCGGGGGCGGCCGGCGGGGTCCTGGAAGTGCGCGTTGGCGTGCCGGATGCGGAAGTCGACGAGCCTCCCCGCGTCGTCCAGGTGCGGGGCCAGGACGAGCACCGGGTCGTAGAGCCCGTCGGCGAGTTCGGCCAGCTCCTGCGGCCCGTCCCCGGCGGGGGCGAGGGAGTGCGGTGTCACCGCGTGCGTACGTGCCTCCAGCGTGTGGGCGCAGAGTTCGGCGAGGGCCTCGATCTGGCGCTCCACGGCCTGGGGCTGCGGCTCCAGGGGCCGGGCCCAGCAGATCTCCAGGACGCCGTGGATACGGCCTCCGGTACCGGCGGGGACGACGACCCGGCCCCCGTCGGGGTGGCGGGCGCGTCCGATGGAGGGGATGCCGGCGGCCGCCAGCGACGGGTACCAGACCGTCCGGCGGTCGGTGAGGGCCTGCCGGGCGGCCGTGGTCACCCCGGGCGGTACGTAGTGCCAGCGGGCCGCCTCGTCGGCGCCGAAGCCGGCATGACCGCGCAGGCTCAGCGAGGCGTCCGGACCGGTGGTCCAGATCGCCACGGCCACGGCCCCCAGGGGTTCGAGCGCATGCGCGAGCAGCGACTCGGCGACGGACTGGGTGTCGCTCGCGCTGAGCGCCGCGCTCTCGGCCGTGCGCAGGCGGACGGCGACCGAGGCGCGCGCGTCGACGACCGGGCCGTCCGCACCGGGCTCGCCGACGGTGGTCCTGACGAACTCGCCGGCGACCTCGGCCACCCGGTCACGGGCCGCCTGGTTGATGACGTCCGCGGCGAACTCCAGCTGGGACAGACCGGCCCGCTCGGCGAGCTCGGCGAGTTGCCGCGCCGCCTGGGCGGGTCCGCAGCCCAGACGCTCGACGATCACTCCCTTGGCGAGTTCGACCAGGGCACGCCCCTCGGCCGCCGCATGCGCGGCACGTACCTCACCGCGCAGCCGCTCCACCGTGGCGGCCAGTCGGCCGGCCGTGAAGTCGTCCTCCCGCGACACGGGGTCACGGTCTTCGGACGCGGGGCGAGGAACGCCCGCCGGGGGGACGTCCGACGCCGCGGCGTCCTGCCCCAGGGCGGCGGAGGAGGGGTCTGTGCCCCGGAGGTGGGGGCCACTCACGTCGACGGCTCCTCGGGTGGCGCGGCCGTGGGGCCGCCGGTCGGACAGGGACTGGGGGTGCCGGGAGGGCGCGGGGCCCGCGGCGGGGTGCGGCGCGGGCCGGTGGGGACGGTGATGGGACTACCCGTCGTTCAGCCAGCGGCCGACACAGGCGATGAGTTCGTCGGCGTCGACGGGCTTGGTCACGTAGTCGCTCGCGCCCGAGGCGAGGCTCTTCTCCCGGTCACCGGGCATGGCCTTGGCGGTGACCGCGATGACGGGGAGTTCCGCGTACTGCGGCAGCTCCCTGATCCGTTCGGTCGCCGTGTAGCCGTCCATCTCCGGCATCATCACGTCCATGAGGACGAGGTCGACGGCCGGCTGCGCGAGGAGCGCGTCGATCCCCTTACGGCCGTTCTCGGCGTGCAGCACCGTGATGCCGTGCAGTTCCAGGATGCCGCTGAGGGCGTAGAGGTTGCGGGCGTCGTCGTCGACCACGAGAACGGTGCGTCCGTGCAGCGTGGTGTCGATGGTCTGCGGCGCCGGTGCCCGGTGTTCGCCGCGGACCAGCGGCACGACGTCGCCGGGCTGTTCCGCGGAGAGGTGCAGGGCGATCCGCTCGCGCAGTTCGTCGAGGCTGGAGAGAAGCTCCAGCGGCCGTCGGCGGGCCAGCTCCTGGAGGGCGCGTTCGTGGTCGGCGGCGAGGCGACGGTTGTTGTGCGCGAGGACGGGGACGGTGCGCAGGGCCTCGTCGCCGTCCATGGCGTCGAGGAAGCGCAGGGCGTCGCCGTCCGCCATGTCGACGTCGAGCACGACGCAGTGGAACGCCTGGGTGGCCAGCGCGGTGGCCGCTTCCTGCGGGCCGACGACCGCGATCAGCTCGATGTCCTCCCGGTCGGCGTGGCCGCGGTCGGCGGCGAGTTCCGTGACGGAGTTCTCGGCGACGAGGGCGAGGAGCCCGCGCGGGCGCTCCTCGATGACGAGGAGGCGCCGCGTCGGCCGGGCGGCCGGCGCGCCGGTCCGGCCGAAGGGGACCGGGGTGCCGTCGTGGTCCTGGGCCATGGCCGGCGGGACCACGGCGGCCTCCGTCGTCGTGGCGGGCAGCGCGGGCTGCTCCGCGAAGTCGGGCCGGGTGACGGGCAGGTAGAAGGTGAAGGTGCTGCCCTCGCCGGGCACGCTGGTGACGGTGAGGGCGCCGCCGAGCAGATAGGCGATCTCGCGGCTGATGGACAGTCCGAGGCCCGTACCGCCGTACTTCCGGTTGGTCGTTCCGTCGGCCTGCTGGAAGGCGCCGAAGATGGCCTCCAGGTTCTCCGAGGCGATGCCGATGCCGGTGTCCGTGACACGGAAGGCGACGACCGGGCCGCCCCGGTGGACCGTCGCCGGGAGTTCGCCGTCCGAGGCCGGCTCGATGCGGAGTTCGACGCTGCCGTGCTCGGTGAACTTGACGGCGTTGGACAGGAGGTTCCGCAGCACCTGGCGGAGTCGTGAGTCGTCGGTGATCAGGTCGACGGGGACCCCGGCGGCGGTCGAGACCGTGAAGGTGAGGCTCTTCTGCGAGGTGAGGGGGCGGAAGGTGGCCTCGACGTAGTCGAGCAGCCGGCGCAGCGCCACCCGCTCGGGGTTGAGGTCCATCTTTCCGGCCTCCACCTTGGACAGGTCGAGGATGTCGTTGATGAGCTGCAGCAGGTCCGATCCGGCCGAGTGGATGATGCCGGCGTACTCGACCTGCTTGGCCGTGAGGTTGCGGGTCGGGTTCTGCGCGAGCAACTGGGCCAGGATCAGGAGGCTGTTGAGCGGGGTGCGCAGTTCGTGGCTCATGTTGGCCAGGAACTCGGACTTGTACGTCGATGCCAGGGCCAGCTGCTGGGCGCGGTCCTCGAGCTCCTGCCGGGCCTGTTCGATCTGGAGGTTCTTGGCCTCGATGTCGCGGTTCTGCGTCGCGAGCAGGGCCGCCTTCTCCTCCAGTTCGGCGTTGGAGCGCTGGAGTTCCTCCTGCTGCACCTGGAGTTCCTCGGTGCGCGAGCGCAGTTCGCCGGCCAGCCGCTGGGACTCGTCGAGCAGTTCGTCCGTGCGGGAGTTGGCGACGATGGTGCTGACGTTGACGCCCACCGTCTCCATGAGCTGCTCCAGGAAGTCCCGGTGCACGGCGGTGAAGCTGCTGAAGGACATCAGCTCGATGACGCCGAGCACCTGGTCCTCGACGACGATCGGCAGCACCATCAGGCTGCCCCGGGCCGTCCGGCCGAGGCCCGAGGAGATGGCGACGTAGTCGGCGGGCACGTCCTCGGCGGCGATGGTGCGCCGGCTGCGGGCGGCCTGCCCGACCAGCGACTCGCCCAGGCGGAAGCGGTCCCGCTGACCGTCGGCCGGCCGGCCGTAGGAGCCGACGAGCCCCAGCTCGACCCCGTCCGGTCCCTCCTCCGCCAGGTAGAACGCGCCGTACTGGGCGGAGACGAGCGGGGTGAGTTCGTCCATGACGAGTTCGGCGACGACGGCCAGGTCGCGATGGCCCTGCATCAGCGCGGAGATCCGGGCGAGGCTGGACTTGAGCCAGTCCTGCTGCTGGTTGGCCCGCGTGGTCTCGCGCAGCGAGCCGACCATGGCGTTGATGTTGTCCTTGAGCTCCGCGACCTCGCCGGACGCCTCGACCGTGATCGAACGGGTCAGATCGCCCTCGGCGACCGCGCTCGCCACCTCGGCGATGGCGCGGACCTGGCGGGTGAGGTTCCCGGCGAGCTCGTTGACGTTCTCCGTGAGGCGCTTCCAGGTGCCGGAGACGCCCTCCACCTCCGCCTGTCCCCCGAGCCGGCCCTCACTGCCGACCTCGCGGGCGACCCGCGTCACCTCGGCGGCGAACGAGGACAGCTGGTCGACCATCGTGTTGATGGTCGTCTTCAGCTCCAGGATCTCGCCGCGGGCGTCGACGTCGATCTTCTTGGAGAGGTCGCCGTTGGCGACGGCGGTGGTGACCTGGGCGATGTTCCGGACCTGTCCGGTCAGGTTGTTCGCCATGGAGTTGACGTTGTCGGTGAGGTCCTTCCAGGTCCCGGCCACGTTCGGCACCCGGGCCTGGCCGCCGAGCCGCCCCTCGGTGCCGACCTCACGGGCGACGCGGGTCACCTCGTCGGCGAAGGCCGACAGGGTGTCCACCATCGTGTTGATGGTGGAGGCGAGGGCGGCGACCTCGCCCTTGGCCTCCACGGTGATCCGGCGTGAGAGGTCGCCGCGGGCCACGGCGGTGGCGACCTGGGCGATCGAACGCACCTGTCCGGTGAGGTTGGACGCCATCACGTTGACGTTGTCCGTCAGGTTCTTCCAGGTGCCCGACGCTCCCCGGACGGTGGCCTGACCGCCGAGGTTGCCCTCGGTGCCGACCTCGCGGGCCACGCGGGTCACCTCGTCGGCGAAGGCCGACAGCTGGTCGACCATCGTGTTGATGGTCGTCTTCAGCTCCAGGATCTCGCCGCGCGCGTCCACGTCGACCTTCTTCGACAGGTCGCCGTTGGCCACGGCGGTGGCGACGTGCGCGATGGCCCTGACCTGCGCGGTGAGGTTCCCGGCCATGGAGTTGACGGAGTCCGTGAGATCACGCCAGGTGCCGGAGACGCCCTTCACGTCGGCCTGGCCGCCGAGGATGCCCTCCGTGCCGACGTCGCGCGCCATGCGCGTGACCTCGTCGGCGAAGGAGGAGAGCTGGTCGACCATCGTGTTGATGGTGTTCTTCAGCTCCAGGATCTCGCCGCGGGCGTCCACGTCGATCTTCTGGGAGAGGTCTCCCTTGGCGACGGCGGTGGCCACCTGGGCGATGTCCCGGACCTGGGTGGTGAGGTTGCCGGCCATCGCGTTCACCGAGTCGGTCAGATCGGCCCAGGTGCCGGAGACCCCGGGCACCACGGCCTGTCCGCCCAGCGTCCCCTCCGTGCCGACCTCGCGGGCCACCCGCGTCACCTCGGAGGTGAAGAGGGAGAGCTGGTCGACCATCCCGTTGAACACACCGGAGATCTCGCCGAGGAGCCCGCCGGCCCCGTCGGGCAGACGGGTCCCGAAATCGCCGTCCCGTACGGCGGTGAGGCCGGCCAGGAGCTGCCGGAGCTCGGGTTCTCCCACCGCGGCCGGCATCGGCCGCCCGTCGGTCGCGGAGCCCTTGATCGTCGTCTCAGACATGCCCATCCTCGTTCGCCATCAGGCATCCGCTCGCGGTCCACACGGGTACGGTCGCGCGTCGTCGCCGTCGGCTCTCCCGCCCGGCTCCGACACATGGACCGTTGCCGTACGGCAATTATGACGACAGTACTCCCTTGTGATCGACAAGAGGAGGGTGAGACCACGTCAAGCGGCTGGAACGCGTCGTCGGCCGGGGCCCCGCCCGGCCGACGAAGGACGAGTGAATCCCGTCACGGCGGCCGGACGCCGGACCGTCGGCCCCCTTCGCTCCCGGTCGGCATACACCGCGGAGGCCGGGGTACACGCCGCGCCAAGCCGGGCGGTCGACGCCCTGACGACGAGGGGACTACCACGTGTTGATGGCCCATCCCGCCGTACTGAGCAAGCTCATCGAGCAGTACGAGACCCTCAAGGCGCTTGGCGCGGAGCACGGCGGCATCGAAGGACGCAGGCGCATGGACGACCTCGCCTACACGCTCTGTGTCTGCACCGGTACGCGCGACGTGGACGCCGCACTGATCGCGGCCCGCCATCAGCTGCCGGGCGCCCGCACGGAGGACGACTCGGTCCTGACGGCCTGATCACGCGATCGAGCCCGGCACGCCCCTGGCGGAGCGTGCCGGGCTCGTTCGTTTCGCGGGTGGTGCGGGTCGGGTCACCGGCGGAGGAGCCGCCGGGAGAACGGGTGAACGGGGGGGTAACTGTCCCTGGGACAGGGCGACGTCCTCGCCGTCGGGAGGCGTGTCTCCGTCGGGTGCGGCGTATCTCCGTCAGGTGCGGTGTTTCTCCATCACGTGCCGCGTCTCTCCGTCAGGTGCGGGTGTCTCTCCATCACGTGCCGCGTCTCTCCGTCAGGTGCGGCGTCCGAGCAGCCGGGCCATCGGGCCCCGGGTGCGCCGCCCGGCGCGCCAGCCGATCGCGTACGCGCTGGTGAGTGCGGCCGTCGCGGCCATGGCGGCGCCACTGGTCGCCGCGTGGTGCGCGCGCACGGCGCGCTCGGCGTCCTGCGTCTCGCTCCGGCGGTACGGGTTCGGGTCGGTCGTCTCGGAAACACTCATGGGGCTCGTCTCGCCGGGGTCGCCCCGGCCAAACCCCTCGGAGCCACGTGCTTCCCACGGACGCTCCCGGTCGGCTCGCGCGCGGGCACGGCGGCGGGCTCGCACTCCACCGCTCCCTGCCCTCAGGCGAGGTCCCGCCCGGTGGGGGTGGACGGTCCGGCGGGCACCTCGGGCTCGGTTTCGACCGAGGTCTCCTCCTCGGTGGTCGGCACCCCGGAGGAGGGAAGCAGCTGCGGAATACCGTCGACGATCGGATAGCTGCGGCGCAGACGCGGGTTGTAGAGGGCGCCGCCGATCTCGTCGAGGATCAGCGGGCCCTTGTCGAGGGGGCAGGCGAGGATCTTCAGCAGCGGGCTGTCGGGGTTCATGACCGGGCTCCTTCGTGGGTGGGGGCATCCGCGTCGTGGCGCGGCAGGGTGAGGAGGACCGTGAGCGCGAGCACGGTGCCGCCGAGGCGCAGTAACAGCCGCAACGCGTCGTCGGGCAGCGGTTCGGCGAACGCGATCGTGCCGCTCACGATCGTGAACACACAGGTCACCGTCGAGCACACCGGCACGATCAGTGACGCCCGGCAGCGTTGCAGCGCGGTCTGCGACAGCACCAGTCCGCTGACCCCTGTCAGCAGGAGCAGGTACGGATAGGGGGAGGCGACCAGGGCGGGCACGGAGCCGGGGAGGTCCGAGGTGTCCAGGTGCCCGGAGACGCCCTTGATGGCGAGGGAGCTGACGCCGTAGATGAGCCCGACCGCGACCGCGTAGGCCACGCCCGTGGTCGGCTGCCGATGGCGCCGGCGGGCCCGCCGCTCGGCGGCGGTGTAGAGCGCGAGACCGGCCACGAGGGTCGGCACGCACAGGGCCAGCAGGATGCCGGCGGGCGCGCTGCGGCTGACCTCCTCGCGGGTCCCGTACAACGAGGCCACCACCATCACCAGCGCCAGACCGATGACGGCCACCGCACGCCGCTCACGGCCGGAGGGGCGCTCACCGAGCACCACCGACGAGAGCACCAGCAGGAGGACGAGACCGGACAGGAACAGGCCCTGGGCGGCGGCGATCGGCAGTGTGCGGTAGACGGCCAACTGCGCGGCGAAACCCAGCGCCAGCGCCATGGCCCCGCAGATCCACAGGGGTCTGCGGGCCAGCAGGACGAGGGCCCGGCCCGGCCGTGCCGCGCTCAGCGGCGGCATGCCGGCGAGCGCCCGCTTCTCCAGGACGAAGCCGGTGCTGTACAGCACGTTCGCCACCAGCGCGGCGATCACACCCCACACCACGGCTACAGCTTTCTCGCATGCACGAGGAGGATGGAGGCGAGGGACGGCAGCCCGCAGGCCAGTCGGTCCAACGGACGGAGCGGGCGCGGCACTCCGTGGAACGGCGCCCCGGCGACCGCCACGACCTCGAACCCGGACGCCGCCACGAACTCGCGCAGCGCGCGCGCCGTGTACAGCCTCAGATGGCCCACCACCTCCTTGCCCGGCCTGCCGTGGATGTGGCGCAGACTCACCTCGGAGAACACCGGCTGCACTCCGGCGAGCAGCAGGGCGCGGTTGTACCAGGCGCCGAGGTTGGGCGTCGAGAGCATCAGATGCCCGCCGGGTCGCAGCACTCTGCGGAGTTCGTCGAGGGCGCTGTCGGGGTCGACGAGGTGCTCGACGACCTCGCTGAACAGCACGGCGTCGGCGCTTCCGGAGGCGAACGGCAGCCCGCCGTCGGTCAGTTCGCCGCGGACGACCTGGCTCAGCCGCGTGGCCGCCCGGCGCAGCGCGTCCTGGGACCAGTCGATCCCCACGACGTGGTGCCCGCCCAGGACCCGGGCCGCGGTCGCGCCGGCCGAGCCGTCGCCGCAGCCCACGTCGAGCACGGTCGCGGCCGGCAGGCCCGGCCCCACGGGCCCGAGCGCGTCGGCCAGCATCCGGGCCTGGCGCAGGGTGCGGGCTTCCCCGGAGGCGACGGGAACGGTGGGGTTCTCGTAGAAGTCGCGCAGCCCCGGTACCGGCCTGCTCGACGACGTCACCGCCGCCTCGGGCGACCTGGCCGTGCTCACGGAGTCACCGGCAGCAAGGGTCATGACGGCCTCTTCCCACTGTCGTCGGTGGAGCGGGCTCCACGGGGTCTCGGGTCCGGAGGGGGTGCGGCGCGGGGTCGCGGCACACCCGGGCTCCCGGCGTGGTCCGGGGCCGCGGCCGCCCGGATGTCCTCGGCGGTGGCACCCGCCTCCGGGGTTCGGGCTTCCCGCCCCGGGGCGTCGCCCCCGGCCGGGTCGAGGGACGTCGCCGACAGCGACTCCTCGAACAGGCCCGCCAGCTCCGCGCCGGCCGCGTCGTCGAGCAGCGCCCGCGACCAGCGCAGCGTCACGTGCAGTCGCCCACCGGTGGAGGCCGCCGCCACGCTCAGCCCGCGCGGCATCCGCGCCGGTGCGGAGAACCACACGGCTGTCGCCCGGCCCGCGTCGCCGAAGTCCAACTCGTACGGCACGCGCCCGATGTTGGTGACCAGCGCCGTCGAGGTCCAGGACGCCGCCGCCCGCCGTGCGCCACGGGTGAGCGCGCCCCGGATGCCGACCGGCAGCAGGGGTGCGGTCAGCAGGCTCGCCCCGGCACCCAGGGGGGCGCCGTGGGCCGTCTTCAGGGCGCGGGTGCGCCGAGCGGTGGTGCGCAGCAACCGGGCCACGGCTGCCGGCTCCGGCCGTTCGCCGAGGAGCGCGTCGGTGTCGCGCGGGTCCTCGGCGGTCATGGCCACCTCGACGAGGCGGGTCCCGTTGCCCATCGGCATCTCCGAGCCGCGCGGCCGGTCGTCCACGGGCATCGTGATCCGTACCGGACCGGCGGGCCGGCCTCGCGAGACGTTCCAGCGGCCCACCATCAGCGACGCTGCGACCAGCAGTTGGTCGTTGACGGTCCAGGGCCGGATCGCACCGTCCCGCGCCGCGCCCCGCGGAACGGGCAGGTCCGCCTGCAGCATGCCGTTGCCCACGGCGCGGGCGCGTACCGGCCCGGGGCGGGAGTCCGGCGCGACGCGTACGGGGCGTGCCCGTACGGCTCGGCCGGTCCCGCTCGGAGCCGTACCCGAGTGGCCTGGCCGGATGCGCTCGGCGACCGGGAGGCCGGCCGCGCCGCCGTACTGCTCGGCGGTGGTGGCGAGCACCCGCAGTCCCGAGGGCGCGTCGAGGGCCGTGTGATGCACCGTCAGCACCAGCACGGTCCCGGTCCCGGACGTCACGCCCGACGCCGACGGCTCCGGGACGGCGCTTCCTCCGTCCATCTCGACCACCTCCAGTCGCATCGGCGGCGACAGGGTGAGCGGAGGGCATGCGCTCAGGGCGCGGGCCCGGGCCCCGGCCAACGCGTCGGGGCCCCGCCCCGCCCGGTGCACCGGGTCGCCGTCCGGTCGATCGGTCAGCTCCCACTCCAGGGACCGGCGGTAGCGGCGGCCGGGCACTTCCCGCATCAGCGCCCTGGGGTGCGCCAGCAGGGCCCGCCGGAAGGCGGACCTCAGCCGCGCCGGGTCCAGGCGTCCGGGCAGATGGACCTCGATGTGCACGCTCTCCGGTTCGTCGGCGCTGAGGCAGTGCCGCGACACCTCGTCGACGGTCGGAAAGGGGATCCGGACCCCGCCGGAAGGGGGCGCGGTCCCCCTCCCGGCCGCGGTCCACGAGGCGGTCACGAGGGGACACCGCCTTCGGGCCGCCGCGGGGGCGGCTCCGGCCGGTACCCGTCGCCGCCGCTCCTCGGCCTGGCCGTGACGACGGGTCCGGCCTGCGCAGCGCCGGAGTCGTCGTCGCCCGCGGGCCCGTCGTCACGGCCGCGGTCGGCGGCCGCGGACCGCGGCCCGACCGCGGTCACCAGCGCGGCGGCCAGGGCCACCAGTGCGAGCACCTGCGCGAGGCCGCTGAAGGCGCCCGTCCCCGAGGCGACCGGCTCCCCTGCGCCCACGGCCGCGACGAGGCCCGCTCCGGCCATCGCCGCCGCCGCGACCGGCGCCAGGACGGCCGGCCGGATCCGCGCCGCCACGGCGAGTACGGGCACGACCAGGGCGAGCGGCCCCGCCACCACCGCGACGACCGCGGTCAGCGCCAGCGTGCCGAGCAGCATCCCGGGGGCCGCCGGTTCGGGCAGCCTCGGGTCGGCTCCTCGGGGGCCGCGCCGACGGCCCACGAAGGCCAGGGCGACGAGGGCGAGAAGCGCGATCGCACCGCCGATCAGGGCCGTCCTGTACGACCCGGAGGGCTCGAACTCCATGGTCACCGTGCCGGAGGCCCCGGCCGGTATCACCCATGCCTGCTGCCAGCCGTCGAGGCGCACCGGCTCCAGTTCGGTGCCGTCGAGCGTGGCCTTCCAGCCGTCGTTGGCGTTCTCGAAGGTCCGCAGGTACGCGGCCCCGCCGGAGCCGGCCGACACCGACACGGTCCTGCGGTCGTCGCTCCATCGGGTGACGGTGGCCTCACGACCCTCCGCTCCGGACAATTCCTGCGGGGTGCCCCGGGTCAGCGTGACGTCGGTGATCGCCAGCGGGCCCGCGTCGCCCGCCTCCACCTCGTGGTCGCCGGACGGAAGGTCGAGGGTGCCGTCCTTCTCCTCCCCTGCGCAGAGGGCGACGGTGACGGGGCGCCGCTCGGTGAGGTCCCGGACGAGTCCGGTGGCCTTCGTCTTGTGCAGGACTCCGCCGACAGCGAGGTCCGGGCCCTTGCCGCACGGCAGCGAGAAGCGCGCGGACGCCTTCGGCACCGGCACGCGCAGATCGGCGAGCGCGGGAACGTGCACCTCGCTCAGCCCGACCGGCAGCTGCAACTGCGCGTTCGCCACCGGGTTGTGGACGGTGAGCGGGGCGGCCCTGCTGATGGTGATGTCGAGCCGGTCCGTCTCGATCTCCGGGAAGGTGGCCCGCCCGTTCTCGTCCACGTCGGCGACGGCGGCGCCGCCCGGGGAGCCGATCATCACCTGCTCGGGCCGGGTGGACACCCCGCCCGCCGACGCGAGGACGATCTCGTCGATCTTCCTCTTGCCGGACCAGCTCAGGTGGATGACGGGCCGGTCGCCCGCTATCCAGGCGGTCGTCAGATCGCCGTCGACCAGATTGCGGGCGCCGAGCGACGCTCCTTGGCGGCTGGTGGAGTCCACGGACGCCGTCAGCCTGTTCTTCGATCCGGGAGCCGAACGGTCCAGGAGTTCGTCCAACGGGCCGCCGGGTACCGCGACGGCTCGCGCCGACACCGTGAACTCCCCCGCTTCCCGCGTGCTGAACCGCCGGTGGAGTCCCACCTCCGCCGACGCGGGAGACAGACCGCCCGCGTCGGTGCCCCGGTGCAGGGAGTACACGCTCGTCGCCGCGTCGGTGCTCTCCGCGTCGGCGGGCAGCACCAGCAGGCGCGTCACCTGGACGTCCGGGATCGAGACCTCCGAGAAGCCGGCGCCGGACAGTCCCGGTCGTGCCTGTTGCGCGGCGACGACGGTGACCCTCATCCAGGACGCCTCGCCGGGCGGAGCCTTGACGGTCTGCGGCAGGCCGTTCGTCTGCAGCGGGCTCTCGGCCGCACCGCGGTCGGTCTCGATCCGCACCTGCGTGGGTGCCGCGCGCATGGAGTCGCCGGGCAGGGGCGTCAGCTGGAGGGAGGCCGGGATCTCGGTCGGCCGGGAGAAGTCCACCTTGAGCCACTGGCCGGCCGGCGTGCCCGGACTGCCCTCGGCCCACGCGGTGTCCGGATTGCCGTCGAAGGCGTGCACCGGGTCGTACTGCGGCAGGTGGAAGAGCCAGTTGCCGCTGCTGGACGCCGTCACCGACTCGGCGCCGCGCAGCACCGCCGTCGTCTGGTGATCGGTGCCCTCCCGCGGCAGGATCTGCTTGGGCTCCTCCCCCGGGTTCTGCAGGCTGCCGGAGTGATTGCGCTCGTCCACCGTGTAGGTGTACGAGGTGTTGTTGTTGACCAGGCCGAACCGGGTGTCGGCCCGGCGAAGGCCGTCCGCGACCGCCTTCACCGGCGCGGTCACGCCCTGCGGGAGCCCGTCGCCTGCCAGTACGGCGGGCCGCTCGGCCATGGCGGGGTCGGCGGACAGCTGGAGCAGCGCCTCGGGGCCGCCACTGACCACGGCCGTGTCGGCCACGGCCGACACTCCGACCCTGCCGGGCCTCGCCTCGCGGTCCCGCGGCTCGTAGATCTCCACGGCCTGGAGCCTCGGGTAGAGACCCTGCACCTGGAGCGGGGTGCCGGCGGCGATGCGCCCGCCGGTCACCAGCGGGCCGAACCCGGCCACCTTGCGGTAGCCGGACGACTCCAGGGTCCGCTTCACCGTCTGGGGCGGGACGTAGCCGATCTGATCGGGGTCGAGGTCGTTGCGGACGACCACCTCGTGCATGCCGGCCCGCGCCAGGTACGCCTGGAGGCCCGGAACCTCGGCGCCGGACAGCAGCGCCTGCTCGACGGCGTCCGTCATCCGGCGCGCTCCGGGAGTGCCGAAGGGGACGAAGTCACGCTGAGCCCACGGGGTTTCGGCCAGCACGTCGAACGGCTGGTCGATGGGGGAACCCCAGGTGTAGATGCCGTGCGCCGTCGCCGGGACGACCAGGGCCCGGCTGTCGGCGGCGTTGTCCTCGAGCCAGTCGGCGGCCCGCTCCCAGTGGGTGGGGAGTCCGGTGAACGCCCCGGGCTGCAGGATCGAGCCGTTGACGTACGGGAGCGCCAGGCCGGGCAGTACCACGACGGCGACGGCCGCGGGCACCCAGCGCCGGCCGCGGAGCGCGTGGGAACCTCTGCTCCCGGACAGCACGGCTGTCAGGTGGGCCAGTCCGAGGGTGAGCGCGAGGGCCAGTCCCGGCTGGAACTTGTAGATGTTGCGGAACGGCTTCAACGGCCCGTTCAGCCAGTCCTGGACGACACCGTGGAACGGACCGCCGAACGCTCCTCCGTAACCGGCGAGCGTGATCAGGACGACGGCCAGGACGGTCAGCAGCAGCCAGCGGCGCTCCGGCAGGTCCCGCCGGGCCAGGCCCGCGAGACCCAGCGCCGCGACGAACGCCGAACCGAGGATGGTCACGACGGAGGTCGCGACGGTCCAGCCGGCCGGCAGCCATGCCTCACCGAAGTTCAGATAGGCCACCCAGTTGCCGGAGCCGCGCAGCAGCTCGGTCGCGGACATGGTGGCGGTGGTGGTGTCGGCCTGCTCGACGTACGGCATGAAGTTCTCGCCGTGGAGGCCGAGCAGCAGCAGCGGCACCACCCACCAGACGGTGGCCAGCACGACGCCCGGTATCCACCAGCCGAGCAGCGCCCGACGGCGCCGGCCGGGCGGGCGGCTGAGCAGGTACAGCCCCGCGGGCAGCAGCGCGGCCAGCGTCGAGGCGGCGTTCACACCGCCCATGAAGGGGATCAGCAGGGCCGAACGCGCGGCGGCGGTCCGGTGGCTCAGCGTGGCGGAGGTCAGCGGCAGCAGCACCCAGGGCAGCACGGCGCCGGGCAGCGCGGCGGCGGACGTCGATCCGATGACGATCGTGAAGGTGGGCCACAGCGCGTACGCCACCGCCCCCAGGATCCGGGACGCGGGCGTCCCGACACGCAGCCGCTCGGCGAGCCTGAGCGCGCCCCAGAACGCGGCGGTCACGATGATCGACAGCCAGAGCCGTTCGGCCAGCCACACCGGGACCCGCAGCAGGTCCGTCAACGCGTAGTAAGGGAGTGCCGGGAAGGCGTAGCCGACGTACTGGTTGGCTATGCCGCCCAGACCCACGTTGCCGTTCCACAGCGAACCGAGGTCGCCGATGAAGCGCCAGGGGTCGAGGGCGACGCCGAGTTTGGTCTCGAAGGTCGTCTTCCCCGGTGACACCGCGAGGAACGACACCAGCACGACGGCCCAGAAGCCGAACAGCAGGCGTCGTCCGCGCGGTTGGCCGTCCGCCTCCGACGGCGGCGGGCCGGGCTGCGGCGCCCGGGTGGGCGCCTGGACCGTAGTGGTCATGACCGTTCCTCGCTTCGCAGACTCATGGGCTTCGCCTGAGAATCAGGAGCAGATTCCAGGTGGCGATCTCGCGGAGTCCCGGCACCCGGGTGATCGTGCTCGCGAGGAACGGCCAGTAACGGGAGCGCGCCGTGACGACCTGCACGTCGTCGCGGCCGCGGACGTGCCGCAGGGTGGGACCGATGTGGACGGGGAAGAGGTTCTCGCCGAGCGTGTGCTTGGCCTCGCGGCCGGTGCGCCGTGCGTAGCGCGCGCGGGCCCGGTCGGCGCCGAGGTAGTGCCAGGGCGCCGTCTCGTGACCTCCCCAGGGGGAGAGCCAGTTGGTGAACGACAGGTAGATCAGTCCGCCGGGGCGGGTGACCCGCGCCATCTCGCTGATGAACGTCTGCGGATCGGACACGTGCTCCAGCACGTTGGACGAGAAGCACACGTCCGCCGCTCCGTCGGCCAGCGGCAGCAGGTATCCGTCGGCGAGCACCGCGTTCTCGGTGACGGGGCCGCGGGCGCGCAACTCCCGCGGGTCGGGCTCGAAGAGATAGCTCTGCGCGCCGCGGCGGCGGAACTCCTCGGTGAAGTGGCCGCTGCCGCCGCCGATGTCCACGACGATCTTGCCGGCCAGGTCGACATGACGTGCCACCTGCGCGACCGAGTCACGGGCCAGGAGGGTGTAGCACCGCTCGGGATCGCTGGGTTCCCGCAGGAAAGCCCGGAAGAGGGCGGCCGATCTCTTCAGCGACGGATCCTTGAATCCTCGTTCGGTGGTCTCAGCCATGGCCGCTCCCGCCACGTCCCGGGGTGGCGGCGCGGGCCACGGCCTCGGCGGCGACCGCCTGGAACTGACGGACCGTCGCACTCCAGCGGAAGCTCTGGGCGCGATGCGCGGCGGCACGTCCGAGGGCCGCGCGCCGTTCGGTGCTCAGGGACAGCGCGCACCACGCGGCGGCGAACGAACTCTCCCCCCGGGCGAGCACCCCGGTCTCCCCGTCCACGACGGAGTCGCACAGGCCGGGTATGTCGAAGCCGATCGCGGGGGTGGCCCGGGTGGCCGCCTCGGTGACGACCAGCCCCCAGCCCTCGACGAGGGAGGGGTGCAGGAGCAGCCACGCCTCGCACATCAGGCGGTGCTTCTCGGCGTCCGACACCCGGCCGGTGAACGTCACGTCGGGGCCGGCCATGGCTTCGAGCCGTTCCCGCTCGGGGCCGTCGCCGACGATGACGAGTCGGCCGCCGGTGACGGGGCGGACCCGCTCCCACAGGCGGAGGAGGAGGTCGATGCGCTTGTACTCCACCAGTCGGCCGACGGCCAGGAACAGTGGTTCCCTCGCCTCCGGCAGCAGGGGCCCGGGCTCTTCGACGCCGTTGTTGACGATCCGGATGCGGTCCGCGGCCACGCCGATCTCGCGCAGCTCGGCGGCGGTCGACTCGGAGACGGCCACCATCAGGTTGGCGCGGTGGGTGCCGGCCAGGGCCCAGTGCTCCAGCCGGCGCCCCAGTCGTGCCGCCGGGCCCGGGTACCGCATCTGCCAAAGATCCGTGTGTACGTGGTTGACCAGGCACAATGTCGGTCCGCGATGCCACAGCGGCGCCAGGTAGGGCATGCCGTTGCAGACCTCGACCAGCAGGTCGCAGTCGCCGACCTCGCGGGCGAAGGTCGTCCTGGCTCTCAGGTAGTGACCGGCGTCACCTCCCGCGGAGACCACGCGGTAGTCGCGTGCGGCGGCCGGGCCGCCGCACACGAGCGTGACCTCATGGCCGCCGGACGTGAGGCCGTCGGCTATCCGGTCGATGAGGAGTTCCGATCCGCCGGCGGCCCGGTTGGCCAGGTCACGGCGGGCGAGAAAGGTGATGCGGCGCGGTGGCGGTGTCCCGGTGGCCGCGACGTGCGGTTCGGCGGCGAGCTGGTCGGGGACATGGCTGCCGGTGCGGACGGGGACGGAGAGGGAGTCCTTCTGGCCGAGGGCCAGGGCGGACGCGCGCTGGGGCATAGGGGTGCTCCAACTCGGCGGCTGCGGGAGGCAGGCGGGTGGGGGGTGCCGGGTGAGGGTTTCCGGGGTGAGGGGTGCCGGGTGAGGGTTTCCGGGGTGAGGGGTGCCGGGTGAGGGTTTCCGGGGTGGGGGTGAGCGGTGCCGGGTGAGGGTTTCCGGGTGGGTGCCGGGCTTCCGGGGATGAAGCGCTGGGCTGGCTCGGTGTGCGGGTACGGCGGCGCTGCTGATGCTGCGGGCGTTGCGGGTACCGCGGCGCGGACGGTGGGAGTGCGGCCGTCCGTGCGCCTGGCCGGTGGCGCGGGCTCCTGAGGGCGGGAGCACGCTCGCACCGGCAACATTGCTCTTACTCGGGGGTAACGTCAGTCTTCGTTCAGCGACTCGTTCCGGCTACTCAGCCCGGTGACAAGTTCGGGACGTGGGTCCCGTGCCGGTTTGTCACTCTCCTGAGTGTTCCGGCAGCCGACGACCGCGTATCAGCGCCACCGCGCCGACGACGGCGAGCAGGCCGCCCAGGACCCCGCCCCAGAGCGGCGCGGTCTCGCCGAGCAGCCTCAACCGGCCGCCGTCCTCGGACGCCAGCCTCACCTGCTCGGTCCGGGTCGCGTCGGTGAACTCCAGCCGCTCGCTGGCCAGCAGGGTGACGGAGTCCTTCCGTGAACCCGGGGCCCGCAGCGTCTTCGTCGGCGCGATCACCGCGTTCATGATCCGCCCCGTTCGCGGGTCCACGGTCAGCTCGATCCCCGCGTTGGCGTACCACTCCTCGGCCAGCACCTGGCCCGGCTTCGTGCTGCCCACGAGCTTGGCGGGCACCATCCGGGTGCCGGTCGCGGTGGCGTCGACGGCGCCGACGAAGCGGTAGCCCTCGTGCCCGTCGACCGTGGTGACCTCGTCGAACTCCAGCGGCACGGCGGCACCCAGGGTGCTGTCCCACCACGTGTAGGTGCGCTTCTCGACGTCGAACGGGAACTTCAGATAGGCCTCGCCCTCGAACCCGGGCTTCTCCTCGCAGCAGTGCACCGGGAGGTTGGTCCGACGGTCGGTCACCCAGCGTTCGGTGGTCCATTGCAGGGACTTCCGCGGGTCGGCCAGCGGCAGCGTCTTCGGCGTGTCGATCTGGGTCGACACGTCCCAGATCGCGTTTCCGCTGCGCTCGCTCTCGGCCACGTTCCCCAGCACCTTGCGGGTGATCGTGATCGTCTGGTCGTCCATGGTGGCGACGGACCCGATGTCGAAGTAGCTGCCCTGCCCGCGGAAGACCGTCGTGGAGTCCACGTCGGTCGGAGTGCGTTTCGCGCGCGGCTCCACGTACCAGACGAGGAGCTGGGTGAGCACCAGCAGAAAGACTCCGGAACCCAGCAGAATCAGGGACAAAGGTGATGTTGAACGACGCATACGGGTACTCCGATACGGGTGCGATATGCGAGGGGCTCATGGGCTGCGTGGGAAGGGACCACACGCACGGATTGCGGCCTGTCCGAGGGGAAGAGCGGCTTACCCAGGAGTAACAGTGGGGGTGAACGGCGAAAGTAGGCGGCCCTTGACCTTCTGTCAACGCGCCTCGCATACTGACCGCGCCGGACCGGGCCGGCGCGCTGGGTGACAGACCTCATCGACTGAGAGGCCGATCATCCTCATGCCCAGACTGCTCGCCGCCTTCCTGACCTGCGCCGCCTCCGCCGTTCTGGCCGCGGGCGCCGCCTTCGGAATCGTCGCCGCGCTCGACGCCACCCCCGAGCAGCAGAATGTGCCGCTCGTCACGTTCCCCGAACCGCCCTCCCCGGGCACGACCAGCACGCCGGGCTCCGGCGCGGGCTAGGTTGTGAAGAGGCGGGCCGGTGACCGAGCGCATGTGGACCGGACATCCAGGAGCGATGTGGTGGAAGCGTCGTCAGCGTGGCACGACGTGCCACGAGAACGGATTCAGCAGTTCGCCGACCTCGCCCTGGCGCAGGTCCCCGAGCTGGCAGAGGACATCCTGGCCGAGATCCGACGGAACCATCCGGGTCTGGTGTTCATCCCGGACGAGTCCGGAGAGCCGAAGGCCCTGGTGGCGATCCGGCATGCCCTGGAGCTCTTCGTCGAACAGATGACCACGGGCTCGGACCGGCCCCCCGCCCTCCCCGAGATGTTCCAGGACTTCGGCCGCAGCGAGGTCGCGCAAGGGCGCAGTCTGGACTCCCTGCAGGGGATCTACCGGCTGGGCGTGCGCCTTTCCTGGCGCCGCATGGCGGAGATCGGCCAGCAGGTCGACATCCCGTCCGCGGCCATGTACGAGCTCGCCGAGTCCGCGTTCGAGTACCTCGACGTCCTCGTGGCCCAGTCGGTACGCGGGTATGCCGAGGCCGTCGCCCGCCAGGCCGGAGAGCGGCTGCGCCGGCAGCGGCTCCTCGTCGACCTCCTGCTCACCGAGCACCGCACGGATCCGTCCGCGCTCCTCGCCGACCGCGCGGCCGACGTCGGCTGGCACCTGCCCGAGAAGGTGGCGGTCGCCGTGCTGCTCCGCCCCGCCCTGGAGGCCGTCGCCCCTGCCGTGAGCGACGAGGTGCTCCTCGACATGGAGGGCGAGCAGCCGCGCCTGGTCGTCCCCGAACCGGACGCCCCCGGCCGGGCGGAGTTGCTGCACCAGGCGGTGGCGGGCTGGTCCGGAGCGATCGGCCCGTCGGTTCCGCTGGCGCAGGCCGTCACGTCGCTGCGCTGGGCCGAGGCCGCCGTCGGGATGATCGAGCGGGATCTGCTGCCGCGAGGCCGGCTCCTGCACTGTGCCGAGCACGTCGAAGCCCTGGTGCTGCTGCCCGCCGGCGAGTTGATCGACGATCTGGCACGGCGACGGCTCGCGCAGCTCGACGAGTCGGGCGGACCGGCCCACACCCACCGTCTCGCCGAGACCCTGCTGGCCTGGCTGGAGACACGGGGCGGCGCCCCGGAGGTGGCCGCCCGGCTCGGAGTCCATCCGCAGACCGTGCGCTACCGGCTGAGGCAGCTCCGTGAGCTGTGGGGCGCGGACCTGGACGACCCGGACCGCCGTTTCGAACTGGAGCTGGTTCTCCGGGCCCGACGGCTGCGCGGCGATCTCGCCCCACCGCCCGGCTGACCGGGCGACGCCCCCGCGGCCCGCAGGCCGTCCATACGTACGCGCCCGGCTGAGCGATCGGCGTCCGGCTCGGCCGCCGGAGCGCCGCGCCGGTGTCGGCCGCGCGGGGTCCTGCCGCGACGATCCGCGGCAGGACCACCGGGTCAGGGCGTCGGCTCCTCCGGTGCCAGCGAGTTGCCGGCCGGGATGCGGCCGCAGTCGGACGGGGCCGTCCGGCCCGCGAAGCGGGCATCGAGCCAGTCCATGGCGAGGGGCGCCCAGACGACGGGCACACCTACGTGGCTGAGCAGCTCGTACTGCCGGTACGTGATGGCGGTGTTGCCGGTGGCGCAGTACTGGCGGGCGAGCGCGCGCACGTCGCCGGCGACCATGACGCCGTCCCCCGTGCCGATCCCGGGAGGGTTGCCGAAGGTCCCCTCCACGACGCCCGCGTCGCCCTGGGCGATGAACCCGGGGACGGTCGGGGTGGCGGCGGAACCGAGGTTGATCCGGTTGACCGCCGTGACCACCTCGGGAACGGAGTTGATGTTCCCGTACTCCGGCTTCGCCATCTTCTTCCAGGTCAGACCCGGGTAGCGGCCGAGGGCGTCGACGATGGAACCCTTCTCCAACTCCGCGTACACCTTCAGGCCGTAGCTGCTCAGATAGGGCTTGACGTCGATGTCGAAGGAGCGGGCGACGCCGATGATCGCCATGGGGATGACGCCCGACCACACGAGGGAACCGTCCACGTACCTCAGATTGTGCGCCGGGGCCACGAGCAGGCCGCCCTCGGCGAAACCGACCAACTTCCGGTTCACGTCCGGCGCGTAGGCGGGCGCCATCGCGGCCGCCCAGTTCGTGGCGATGGCGCCGCCCGAGTAGCCCATGAGACCGAACCTGGTGTCGCCGCTCAGCCCCGTCGCCGCGGAGCGGGTCGCGGCACGGATCGAGTCCAGGGTGTTGGTCCCGTACTCGGGGCCGGCGGCGAAGGCGGCCCGCTGCCCCTGGGTGTCCGGGATGACGAGGGTGTATCCCTTCGCGAGCAGCGGCGCCATGAAGACGGCCTCGGCGTTGGGGATGACTCCGCCGAGGGTGAGGTTGCCGGCGATGGCGCGGGACGGCCCGTCCTCCGGGTTCAGCGAGTCGTAGAACGACTGGTACGACACCGCCTTGCTGCCGTCTCCCGTGAGGCTGCGCACCACCGTGGTCACGTTGGCGGCCGGGCGGCCCTGGGCGTCGGTGCTGCGGTAGAGCAGCTGGATCGCCTTCAGCGGTGTGGGAATGCCGACGAGGTGGTAGGGCAGCGTCCGCGTCTTCAGCACGGTGCCCGGGGCGTACGACGACAGGGGCTCGCTGCCGTCGTACGTGTAGAAGGGGTCGCTCGCGGTGGGCGAAGTCGTCGTGGTCGTGGCCGGCGCGGACTCGGTGGCGGTCGCGGCCGACGGTACGGCGGTGACGGCCGCCGCGGTGGCCACGGCGAGGGAGATCAGGCGAACTGCTGTCCTGGACAAGGCGTTCTCTCTTCGTGAGGGGGCGGAGCGGGCCGTCCCGGGGAGTCAAGAACGGCACGGGCGGCGGGAGTCGGCGGCTCCCGGCCCGGGGGACGATCCGTGCGCCGGGTCTCCGGGCGGTCAGGTCGTGCGGGAGATCCGACGAGTGACGCGGCCGCGGTCGGCAACGTCTGGCCATCCACCGGCATGGCGTGTTACCAACCGGTAGGAGATGTCCCCGAAACATGATGGAGGCGGTGCGCCGCCTCGTCCCCAGGACGGACAACAGAGTTTTGCGAGGTGGATTGTGATCGCATCCAACGCCGCGGCCCGCGGCTCGGTGCCGTGCTTCGGGGGCGTTCCGGTCCACGACCGGCTCACAGGTGCCGCCGCCGCGCTCGAGCGTGCGGTCATGGTCCGGCTCGTCGAACAGCTTCCCGTCTACGGCAGGCTGCCGTCGGAACAGCTCGGCGGCGACATCGCCAAGCAGGTGACACGCGGCATCCGGAGCTTCGCCGACATGCTGCGCACCGGCGAACCGCCGGACCAGGCGGAGCAAGCGGCGATCCGCGAGTCGTCGGCCCGGCGCGCCGACGAGGGAGTGCCGCTGGAGGCCGTGGTCGGCGCCTACCACCTCGGCGCCGAGGAGTGCGCCGCCCAGGTGTTTCCGGAGGCGGAGCCGGGCGACTTCGGCGATGTGCTGCTGGTCCAGCGTCACCTGCTCGCGTACCTCCGGCTCGTGAGCTGCGCCGTCGCCGCCGGATACGTACAGGAGCGGCAGACGGCGCTGGGCGACGAGCAGGTCGCCCTCCAGGCGCTGCTGTCCCGACTCCTGGAGGGCGGCAGCCCCCAGGCCGCGGCCGACCGCGCCGGCATCCGTCTGCCGCCGTGCTACCTGGTGCTGAGCATCTCGGTGGGACCGCACCCGGACGAGCTGGTGCCCGGCGTGGACCACGCGGTCGCCGCCCGGCGCAAACTGCGGCGGCTTCGCAACGAACTGCAGCGCCAGACGGGAGGAGTCGCGCTGTCCGTGCTGTCGGGCCGCGGAGGGCTGGTCCTCGTCCCGCACGAGTCCCCGGCCGCCGTGATCGGCCCGGGGGAACGGGACCGGCTCTCCCGGCTCGTCGTCGAGCTCGGCCGGATGTGCGGCGCCGAGGTGCTGGCCGCCGCGACCGCCGCACCACCGGAGGGCGTCGCGGAGTCCGCCCGGCTGGCCGGCGAGATACGCGAGGTGGCGGAGGCTGCCGGCCGCGGCCCCGGACTGTGTCTGCTCGACGACGTCCTGCTCGAATACCAGCTGAGCCGCCCGAGCCCGGCCAGGGACGGACTCGCCGCGCTGCTCGACCCCCTGAAGACCCGCCCGGAACTGCTGGCCACCCTGCGCACGTTCCTCGCCTGCGGCCTCGACCGCCGCCGGGCGGCAGCCCTGCTCCAGGTGCACCCGAACACGGTGGACTATCGCCTGCGCAAGGCGACCGATCTCACCGGCCTGGACGCGGCCCGGGGCGCCGACCTGGTCACCCTGCACGCCGCGCTCGCCGCCCATGACGCGACCCGACACGACGAACCCCGCGTCGGCCCCCACACCAGGAGCGAACGACCCGCCGACGCCGGAACGCGCACCGCCGGTGGGTTCTGACGCCATCAGGACGACCCGTCGGTCCGCGAGCAAGGCAGGTCCATTCGGGCCGCTCCGAGGGGTGCCGAGCCGTAGAATTCGGCCGTGGCGCCGACGACGGATCGTCGCGCGCCCTCGGGGGAGGAGATCGTATGCACGACCCGTCGGACTCGATGGAGAGCACTCCGGGGGAGAACGGCCGGAGCGACACCGCCGACCCACCCGGTGCCGACGGTCCCGCGTCACCCTCGGGCATCGACGCGACGGCGGCGTCGACGGTCCTGCTGGAGGTCCTCCCAGGAGTGGCCGTCGTCGCCGGTGAGGTCCCGCCGGAGCTGAAGCCCGATCTGATCGACTTCGGGATCGTGCCCGCCGCCGACCGCGAGCAGATCTCGGCGATCCTCGCCTCCATCGGCAACGCGGCGACCCTGGCGGGCAATCTCGGAAACGCGTTCGCCGGCGTGCAGGGGCTCTACCGGATCGGCGACACGGCCCAGGCCCTGCTGAAGAGCGGCGCGACGCTCGCCGTCAAGGACGGCGGGCACCTCGGCGCGGTGATGGTTCCCGGCCGCATCGTGCATCAGGCCCGCTTCTACCCCGTGAACGCGGTGAGCAAGGCGCAGACCGCGGCCTCGATCGGGCCCGCGCTGGCCATGGTCGCCCTGCAGCTGATGCTGAGTGAGATCTCGGGCCTCGTCAGGACCAACCTCGCGGTGACCAGCCAGGTCCTCACCACCTTCCGCAAGGATCAATGGGCCGAACTCACCGGGCTCGTCGCCGCCGTCGACCGCGCGGTCGACCAGGCGCGGGAGATCGAATCGGTCCCGACGTCCCTGTGGGACGACGTCTCGGGCAGTGGAGCACTGCTGCAGAAGCAGCTCGAGCTCTACCAGGGCAATGTCCGCGACCACGTCCGGCAGATCGGTCGGACCGACGCGCGCAGGCACCGTGAGTATCTGCAGACGAACGCCGAGGCGATCGTCTTCGACGCCCACGCTCTCCTGTCCTCCCTGAAGGCGTGGACCGGATATCACGCGCTCCGTGCCGCGAGGGCGCGAGCCGCCGGACGCGAGGACGCCGCCGAGGCGCAGTACGCCGAGGTCATCGCACGCGACACCCGCGCGGAGTTCGACTCCACCCTCGCCGGGACAGCGAACCTCGTCGGCTCGCTGACGCGGGAACTGCGCATCATCGCCGAGCTCCCCGGACCCGACGCCTGGCCGCTGCCGGGGAAGCGGAAGGACGTGAAGGCGGCCCGCGAGACCTCCGCCCGCCTCCTGGAGGCCATCGAGCCCCTCGCCGACGCGCTCCGTCCGCCGGCCCCTCCTCTCGCGGCTCCGGACGTCGTCTGCGCGCCCCCGTCACTGGATCCCGAGCCGTACCTTCCCCTCCTGCGATGGTTCCTGGAGGACGGTGAGACCCTCCGTGTCCTCGGCTTCCCCGACCAGCTCGACGCCCTCGGTCCCGTTTCCACGATCTTCAACGGAGCGAAGGACAAGTTGGCGGCGGCGAGGGACAAGGTCGCAGCGAAGGCGCTGGTCGCCGTCACGGATCGCCGCATCGTCACGGCGAGGGCGAACGCGTTCCTGGAGCAGGGCGAGGTCGTTCAGGACATCCCGGTCGACCAGGTGCGATACGTACGGACGACCACCGCGCAGGACAGAAGCGCACGGGTGACGATCGACCTCATCACGCGCGACGAGAACATCCGGTGGCTCTTTCACGCCGACATCGACGACACACACGTGCACACGCTCGCCGCCGTGCTCGCCGAATCCATGACGATCCCGGACGTCGAACGCGCCGAGCTGCAACGGCGCCGCCGCGCCCCCGTCGAGGCGGACGGGCAGGGCGAGGGCACCGGAGCGACGTCCGTGGAAGCGGCCGGATCCGAGGCCACCGCCCGGGATGTCGTCTAGGCCCCGGGGCGATCGACCCTGCCGTGGCCCGCGCCGGCCGGGAGGCGGCCATCGAGCCAGGGCAGTCGGCACCGGCCGCGACGGGGTGCCCACGGCGTCGTCATGTGTCCGCGCCGGAGGCGGCCGTAGCCGTGTACAGCGCCCCGGTCCGGTGGCTCACGTCTCCCGTCGTGCCGTCACCAGGCCCGTCTCGTACGCGGCGATGACCGCCTGGGCCCGGTCGCGGACCCGGAGCTTGGCGAAGACGGCGGTGATGTGGTTCTTCACGGTGGAGGAGCTCACACCGAGCCGGTCGGCGATCTCCGCGTTGTCCGAGCCGTGGGCGATCTGCCGCCAGACCTCCCGTTCGCGCGGCGTGAGCCCCTCGGCGCCGGAGGGCTCCGGGGGCGCCGCCCGGCGGTCCGGGGCCGTGACGTGTCGGGAGATGAGCCGGGTCAGGAGCCTCGGGGCGAGGATCGCCTCGCCGTCGCGGACCACGCGCAGGGCGGCGACGAGATCCTCGGGCGAGATGTCCTTGGGCAGGAAGCCGCACGCCCCGGCCCTCAGCGCACCGACGACGTGTTCGTCCATGTCGAAGGTGCTCAGGGCCAGAACCCGGCAGTCGGGCAGTTCGGCGGTGAGCCGCTCGGTGGCCGCGATGCCGTCCAGGACCGGCATGCGGATGTCCATGACGACCACGTCGGGCCGGTGCTCGTGAGCGAGGCGGACCGCCTCGGCCCCGTCCGCGGCCTCGGCCACGACCTCGAAACCGGGTTCGGGGGCGAGCATCAGGGCGAGGCCCCGGCGGACGAGCGGCTGGTCGTCGGCGATGAGGACCTTCACGGTCGCGCTCACGCGTACGCCTCCTGACGGTCGGTGGGAAGGGGCAGCCGGGCCCGGACGGCGAACCCCCGGCCCTCCGGCCCCACCCGCAGGGTGCCGCCGTGAAGGGCGACGCGTTCACGCATCCCCATGAGTCCGTGGCCCGAGCCGCGGGCGGCGGGACGGCCGGGACGCGGGCCGTCGTCGGTGACGGCGACCCGCACCTCGTGGTCGCCGAAGGTGAGCCGCACGTCGACGTGCGCTCCGTCGCCCGCGTGTCTGCGGGCGTTGGTGAGGGACTCCTGGACGATGCGGAAGACGGTGAGCGCGACACCGGGTGGCAGCGACCGCGGGTCGCCGTCGGTGGTGAGAGTGGTGGGAAGGCCCGCGCGGCGGCTGTCCCCGACGATGCGGTCCAGGTCGCCGATGCCGGGCTGCGGCGCGGTCGTCTCGCCCTCGTCGTTGTCGTCGCCTGCCCGGAGGACGTCGAGGAGGTGGCGCATCTCGCGCAGGGCGGTGCGGCCGGAGCCCTCCAGGGTGACGAGCGCCTCGCGGGCCGCCTCCGGAGACCTGTCGAGGTTGGCCCGGGCGCCTCCGGCGAGCAGCTGCATCGTGGTCAGGTGGTGGGCGACGATGTCGTGCAGTTCCCTGGCGATGCGGCGCCGTTCGTCGGAGACGGCCCGCTCGGCGAGCAGCCGCCGCTGGGCCTCGGCGTTGCGCTGCCAGCGGCCGACCACGACGGCGGCGCCGGCCACGAACAGCGCGGACGCGACGTTGGCGGCGAACTCCATCAGGGAGGGCGCGGGCAGTCCCGGGTGGACGAACTGGAGCACCGCGACGCAGCCGACGACGGCCGCCGCGCCGACCGCGGCGCTGTGGAGACGTACGGCGGTGTAGAGGGCGACGACGGTGGCCGCCCCGTAGTGCTGACCCACGGAACTGAACCAGTTGAGCGACAGGTTCACCGCGAGGACGCATGCGAGGACGCACAGGGGCGCTCGACGGCGCGCCAGCAGGAACATCGAGGCGGCGACCACGACCAGGCACCCGGCCGCCGGCACGTCGCCCTGGTCCATCTGGCTCGTGACGGTGAAGCCCACGAGGTCGACGGCCGCGGCGCCGACGGCGACGAGTCCGTCGTGCCGGCTCCACAGCCCCGGCCTTCCGCGGCGGCTCTCCGTCCCTGCCCCGCCGGAGAGCGTCCCGGTCGTCCCGTCCCGAAGCCCGGCGCCGTACGCCCCCGCCCCGCTCGGTGCCCGGTCGGGGCGCGTTTCGTCCGCGCGCCGTCCCATCTCCGCCTCCCCGTACGCATCCGCGCATTCCCTGGTACCGCCCGTAGCGGCCCGACGCCCTGCGGTTCGTCCGCCGAGTCTCCCATGGTGCCGGTGCTCCGGCCCCGTGGCCTCGGGACCGGGAGGGAGCCGGAGCCAGGAGCAGGCTCCCAGGCGCCGGACGGTGCGGGCCCCTGCTCCCAGCGGGTTTCTCGTCCCCGGCTCCGAGGTGCGGGCCACACCCCGCTGATGTGCTGGAGACGTGCCGGGACGCCCCGGCACGGGGCGCCGCCCCGGACGTCCCCGTCCCGTCGCCCCCTTCGCCCGCAGCCTTCCCGGAGGACTCCCGTGATCCGTGCCCTGACCGATTTCTCGACCCGCAGACCATGGCGGGTCATCGCCGTGTGGGCGGTGGTCGGTGTTCTCGTGTCGATCATGGGCCAGGTGCTCGTCTTCCGCGTGACGCACACCGACAGCGCGGGCTTCCTGCCCGCGGAGTACGACGCGGCCGCGGCGCTGCGGGTCGCCCGGGAGGAGTTCGGCGCGGAGCCCGACGCCGACGCGGTGACGGTGCTGGTGGCACGCCGCGACGGCAAGCCGCTGGAAGGCGCGGACAGGAAGCGCGTGGAGGACGTGGCGCGTGAACTGAGCGTCACGCGGGTGGAGATGCCGTGGACGGAGGAGCAGATACCGGGGCTCTCCGAGGACTACTCCCAGGTCCCCCGCGTCGCACTGGTGACGACCGCCCCCGACGGGTCGTTCGCGCTGCTCGGCGCCCGGCTGCGGGGCAACTCCACCGACCCGGGCATGCACTCCGTGTACCGGGCCTTCCACGACCGGGCCCAGCAGGAGTTCGGCGAGGTCGGGCTGCGCACGGGGTTCACCGGGGGCCTGGCGGACGTGGTGGACCGCGCGGACGCGGAGAAGACCACGCAGACGGTGGTCGGACTCGTGATGGTCGGACTGATCGTGCTGATCAACGTGTTGGTGTTCCGCAGCGTCCTGGCCGCGTTCATCCCCCTGTTCGCGGTGTCGGTGGTGGGCGGCGCCGCCGCCGGCACGGTCGTGGGAGCGGCCCTCCTGACCGGTTTCGAACTGGACCCGGGCACCCCGAGCATGATCGGCACCGTGCTGATCGGCATCGGCGTGGACTACTTCCTCTTCCTGTTGTTCCGTTTCCGCGAGGAGCTGCGACGGCGCCCGGAGGACCACCACCGCCTGGTGGCCGCGGACGTGGCCGGACGGGTGGGCACGGCGGTGACCTCGGCGGCGCTGACGATCGTGGCGGCCTTCGCGACGCTCGGCGTGGCGACGTTCGGGCAGTTCCGGGTGCTCGGCCCCTCGGTGGCGGTGTCGGTACTGGTGATGCTCGTGGCGAGCCTGACCCTGATGCCGGCGCTGCTGGCGGTGACCGGTCGGAAGATGTTCTGGCCCTCGCGGACCCTCTCGAAGTCCGAGCGGCCCGGCACGGCCGCCCGTACCGGTGAGCTGGTGGCGCGTCGTCCGCTGCTGGTGCTCGTGGCCTCGGTCGCCCTCCTCGGCGCGCTGGCGGTCGGAGTGGTGGGCGTCCGCATGGACTTCGGCACCGGCGGCACCCCGCGCGACACGGCGGCCGCCACGACGGCGCGGGAGATCGCCGGCGCCCTGCCACCGGGGGTGTCCGACCCGACGACGGTGTACGTCACCGCCGACGACGGCCGACCCCTGGACCCCGCCGGGCTTGAGGTCCTGCGGCGGGCGCTGTCCGGGGTGGCGGGGGTCGGCGAGGTGGCCGCCCCCGTCTTCGACACCGACCGCACCGCGGCCAAGGTGGACGCCTACCTGACGATGGACTCCCATGCGCAGCGCGCCCGGGATCTCGTGGCGGGACCGGTCCGCCAGGCCGTACGGGAGGCGACACCGGCCGGAACGACCGCGCACGTGGGCGGGACAGCGGCCGTGTTCGCCGATGTGGCGACCGCGGTCGACCGGGACCTGCGGACGGTGTTCCCGGTGGCGGCGGCACTGATCGCGCTGATCCTGGTGGTGCTGCTGCGCAGTCTGGCGGCCCCGGTGGTGCTGATGCTCTCGGTCGGGCTGTGCTTCGCGGCGACGTTCGGCGCCTCGGCCCTGGTCTTCCAGCACCTCGGCGGGGAGCCGGGGGTGAACTTCGTCCTGCCGCTGGTGCTGTTCCTGTTCGTCGTGGCGCTGGGCACCGACTACAACATCCTCATCAGTGACCGTCTGCGCGAGGAGATGGCCCACGGGGGCCCGGTCCGCGCCGCCGTGGCCCGCGCGGTACGGCACACGGCGCCGGCCGTCGCCACGGCCGGCGTGGTCCTTGCGGCCTCCTTCGGCAGCCTCGCGGTGAACGCGGACGCCTCCACCCGCCAACTGGGCTTCGCCACGGCCCTGGGCATCCTCCTGTCCGCCTTCGTCCTGTCGCTCCTGCTCGTCCCGGCGGCCGCGGTGCTGCTGGGCCGGGGGATGTGGTGGCCGGTGCGCGGGGCCCGGAGCCGGAAGAACGAGAGCTGACCGGCGGGCGGTCGGGACAGCGGGCTCCTCACTCCGAACGGCCGGAGGGAACCCCGCGGTCGCGACCGCTTCCCGCTATCCGAGAAAGCTCAACCGCACCTGGCGCTCCGGGTTGTCCTTGTTCGTGTCCACCAGGCAGATCGACTGCCAGGTTCCCAGCTCCAGCCGCCCCATGACGACCGGCACCGTCGCATGCGGCGGGACCAGGGCCGGGAGGACGTGGTCGCGGCCGTGGCCCGGGGAGCCGTGGCGGTGCTGCCAGCGGTCGTCCGCCGGGAGCAGGTGGTGGAGGGCGGACAGGAGGTCCTTGTCACTGCCCGCGCCCGTTTCGAGGATCGCCAGGCCGGCCGTGGCGTGGGGGACGAAGAGGTTGAGGAGGCCGTCGCCGCCCTGGGCCGCGCGGTCGAGGAACTCCGTGCAGGCCGAGGTCAGGTCGGTGACCGTCTCGGAGGTGCCGGTGGTGAGGGTGAGGAGCGTGGTGGTGAATGCCATGGGAGCATCCTGCCGTTCGTACCGCGGGATCGCGCGTCCACGCTCCGAGACACCGTTGACCGGTACCGGAACGAGTCGCTACGTTCGCGCCATGTTGCGTACAGCCCTGCTCACCACGCGCGGTCACATCGACCTGCTGCGGGTGGCCTCCGCCGCGTGTCCTCGCGGCTGCTGACGCCCTCTCACCCCTGATCCACCTCCTGCGCCGACACCCGTCCGCGCGCGCTTCGCGGCGCGCCGACGGTCGCTGAGGCGTACCCTCCTCCTTCCCCGGAGCCCCTTCATGACGGTTGGCCATGCCCCGCCCGTTTCCTTGCCCGATATATCCCCTGTTTCCGAGCTTGAGGAGGTCGTGCCCTCCCGGGCCTCCGGTTCGCGGCGGCCGGCCGTGCCGCGCTGGCTGCGACGCACCGTCGGACCGCTGCTGCTGCTCGTCGGCTGGCAGGCGCTCAGTTCCGCCGGCGTCCTGCCCGCCGACATCCTGGCCTCGCCCGGGACCATCGCCCGTGCCGGCGGGGAGCTGATCGCCGACGGAACCCTGCCGCACGCCATGGGCGTCTCGCTCCAACGTGTAGCCGTCGGGCTGCTGTTGGGCGGTTCGGTCGGCGTGACGCTCGCGCTGGTGTCCGGCCTCTCGCGGCTCGGCGAGGACCTCGTCGACGCGACCGTACAGATGCTGCGGACCGTCCCCTGGGTGGGGCTCATCCCACTCTTCATCATCTGGCTGGGGATCGGCGAGGCGCCGAAGGTGGCGCTGATCGCGCTCGGTGTCGCCTTCCATCTGTACCTCAACGTGTACGCCGGCATCCGGGGCGTCGACGCCCAACTCGTGGAGGCCGGTGAGTCGTTGGGGCTGGGGCGCTGGGGTCTCGTCCGGCACGTGGTCCTGCCCGGGGCGCTTCCGGGCGCCATGACCGGACTGCGGTACTCGCTCGCGACGGCGTGGCTCGCGCTCGTCTTCGGAGAGTCCATCAACGCCGACGCCGGGATCGGCTTCCTCATGAACCAGGCGCGCGAGTTCTTCCGCACCGACGTCATCGTCGTCTGCCTCGTCGTCTACGCCTTCCTCGGCCTCCTCGCCGACGCCGTCGTCCGCTCTCTCGAAAGGCTGCTGCTGCAATGGCGACCGACCTTCACCGGGCAGTGACCATCCAGGGTCTGACCCGCTCCTTCGACGGGCGCCCGGTCATCGACCGGCTCGATCTGAGCCTGCGCGCTGGGGAGTTCACCGCCCTCCTGGGGCACAGCGGCTGCGGGAAGTCCACGCTCCTGCGCGTCCTCGCCGGGCTCGACCGGGACATCTCCGGGACCGTCCTCGTCCCCAGGCGCCGGGCCGTCGCCTTCCAGGCGCCCCGCCTCATGCCCTGGAAGCGGGTGTGGCGCAACGTCCTCCTCGGTCTGCCCGGCAAGCCCCAACGAGCTCTCGCGGAGCAGGCGTTGGAGGAGGTCGGACTGAGCCACCGGTCAGGGGCCTGGCCCAAGACCCTGTCCGGCGGCGAGGCGCAGCGGGCCTCGCTCGCCCGCGCTCTCGTACGGGAACCCGATCTGCTGCTGCTCGACGAGCCGTTCGGCGCGCTCGACGCGCTCACCCGGATCACGGCGCAGCGGCTGGTGGCGGAGTTGTGGCAGCGGCGCGGCTGCGCGGTGCTGCTCGTCACGCACGACGTCGACGAGGCGCTCCTGCTCGCCGACCGGGCGCTGGTGATGCGCGACGGAGTCATCGCGTACGACACACCCGTCGCGCTCGACCGCCCCCGCTCCCCCGGCGACCCGGGATTCGCCGCGCTGCGCTCCCGGCTCCTCGCCGAACTCGGCGTCGACGAGGGCGTTTCCGGCTCCCGTGCCGCCTGATGCCGTCCTCCTTGATCCCGGAGACGCGCCGCCGCTCCCGCGCCGAGGCGCGCCGTATTTCTCACCCGTCCGACACTCGAACCGGAGCCCCGTCCATGAAGCGTTCCCTCCTGCCCGCCGTCCTCCTCCTTCCGCTGGCGCTCCTCGCCTCCGCGTGCTCCTCCCCCTCCTCCGCCGCCACCGACACCGACGGCAAGGGCTCGCTCGTCCTGAACGTCGGCGACCAGAAGGGCGGCTCGGAGGCGGTACTGCGGGCCGCGGGCGAGCTCGACGACCTGCCCTACCGCATCACGTGGTCGACCTTCACCTCGGGCCCACCCCTTCTGGAGGCCATCAACGCCAAGGCGGTCGACACCGGCGCGGTCGGCAACACCCCGCCCGTCTTCGCCGCCGGCGCAGACTCGAAGATCACCGTGGTCGCGGCCACGCACGGCGACCCCGCGGGCGAGGCCATCCTGGTGGCCAAGGACTCCCCGCTGCGAAGGACCGAGGATCTGAAGGGCCGGACGGTCGCCGTCGCCCAGGGCAGCTCCGCGCACTACCAGCTGATCGCCTCGCTGCGGAAGGCCGGGCTCTCGCTCTCCGACATCAAGGTGAGCCTGCTCCAACCCGCCGACGCGCTGGCCGCGTTCACCAGCGGGAAGGTCGACGCCTGGGCGGTCTGGGACCCGTACACCTCGCAGGTCCTCGCGAGCGGCAAGGCCCGTGTGCTCACCGACGGCCGCGGCGTGGTCAACGGGCTGGGCTTCCAGATCGCCTCGCCCTCCGCGCTCGCCGACAAGGAGAAGGCGGCCGCGATCGGCGACTACATCGAGCGGCTGCGCCGCGCACAGGACTGGGTCCACAAGCACCCCGACGCCTGGGCGAAGGTCTGGGCGAAGGAGACCGGGCTGCCGTACGAGGTGGCGCTCGCCGCCGTGAAGCGCAGCAACGGCACGCGCATCCCCGTCGCGATCGACAAGGACGCCATCGCCTCCGAGCAGCAGATCGCCGACACGTTCGCCGAACTGAAGCTGATTCCGCGGACGTTCGACTTCGCCGACTACGTCGACAACCGCTTCGACAAGAACCTGCCGCCCTCCACCACCCCGGCGCGCAGCTACGGAAAGGCCACCTCCTGATGACTGTCCATCTGCACTGGTTCCTGCCGACCGGTGGCGACGGCCGGACCCTCGTGGACCGGCATGCCTACACCGACGGCGGCATCACCCGCGCCGGGACCCTGACCGGCGTACGCGCTCCCGACATCGAGTACCTCACGCAGATCGCCAAGGCGGCCGAGCAGCTCGGGTTCGAGGCCGTGCTCACCCCCACCGGGACGTGGTGCGAGGACGCCTGGCTGACGACGGTCGCGCTCGCGCAGCACACCGAGCGGCTGAAGTTCCTCGTGGCGTTCCGTCCGGGTGTCATCTCTCCCGTGCTCGCCGCGCAGATGGCGGCGACGTACCAGCGGATCACCCGCGGGCGGCTGCTGCTCAACGTGGTGACCGGCGGGGACTCGGTGGAACAGCGCCGCTTCGGCGACCATCTGGACCACGACCGGCGCTACGCGCGGACGGCCGAGTTCCTTCAGGTGGTGCGCGGTGCGTGGAGCGGGCAGCCGTACGACTTCGACGGGGCGCACTACCAGGTGGAGGGCGGGCTCACCGCGCTGCCGCCGGACCCGCTGCCGGAGATCTTCTTCGGCGGGTCGTCGGCGGCGGCCGGGCCGGTGGCGGCGGAGCACGCGAACGTCTATCTGACCTGGGGCGAGCCGCCGTGGCAGGTCAAGGAGAAGATCGACTGGATCCGGCGGCTCGCCGAGGAGCGCGGCCGCGAGGTGCGGTTCGGCATCCGGCTGCACACGATCTCGCGGGACTCCTCGCGCGAGGCGTGGGCGGCCGCCGACCGGCTGCTCTCCGATCTCGATCCGGCGACGGTCGCCGCGGCCCAGGCGGCGCTCGGTAGGAGCGAGTCGGTCGGGCAGCAGCGGATGCTGGCGCTGCACGGCGGCGGTTCCCTGGAGCGCGACAAGCTGGAGATCGCGCCGAACCTGTGGGCGGGCGTGGGGCTCGTCCGGGGTGGGGCCGGTACCGCGCTGGTCGGCAGCCACGCCGATGTCGCCGACCGGATCGAGGAGTATCACGACCTCGGCGTGGAGCACTTCGTGCTCTCCGGCTACCCCCATCTGGAGGAGGCGTACTGGTTCGGGGAGGGCGTGACCCCGGAGCTGGCGGCGCGGGGGCTGCTGCCGAGGATCCCCGCCTCGCCGCTGCTGGGCGTTCCCGCGGCGAACGGACGTCCTGCCTCCGCTCCCGGCGGCGCCCCGCTTCTGGTGGCGGGAGGCGGCCGGTAGGGCGGATCCGTCCGACGGCCGGCGGGCGCCCGGTGCCCTCTTCTGGGGTGGGGGGCACCGGGCTCCGGGGGCGTGGCGCCACGGCACCGGGCTCCGGGGGCCTGGCGACGGCACCGGGTTCCGGGGGTGTGGCGCCGCGTCGGGAAGATCCTCGGCCCCGACTCGGTTAGTGGAATCGTGAACGATTTCGGGGTGCAGAGCGAGCGGGACGTACGGAACGTCGACGTGGTCGTGATCGGCGCGGGGCAGGCGGGCCTCTCCGCCGCCCACCACCTGCGCCGGAGCGGCCTCGCGCCCGACCAGGACTTCGTCGTGCTCGATCACGCGCCCCGGCCGGGCGGCGCGTGGCAGTTCCGGTGGCCCTCGCTCACCTACGGCAAGGTCCACGGCATGCATGCCCTGCCCGGGATGGAGCTGACCGGCGCGGACGACAGCCGCCCCTCGTCCGAGGTGATCGGCGAGTACTTCGCGGCGTACGAGGAGCGCTTCGACCTCCGTGTCCACCGGCCCGTGGAGGTCGGCGCGGTACGCGAGGGCGAGGGCGGTCGGCTCCTGGTCGAGACCTCGGAGGGGGTGTACTCCACGCGGGCGCTGATCAACGCGACCGGAACGTGGGACCGTCCCTTCTGGCCCCGCTATCAGGGCCAGGAGACGTTCCGGGGCCGCCAGTTGCACACCGCCGACTACCCCGGCCCCGAGGAGTTCGCGGGTCGGCGGGTGATCGTGGTCGGTGGTGGCGCCTCGGGTACCCAGCATCTGATGGAGATCGCCGAGGTGGCGGCGGAGACGACCTGGGTGACCCGGCGTGAGCCGGTCTTCCGCGAGGGACCGTTCGGCGAGATGGAGGGCCGGGCGGCCGTCGCGATGGTCGAGGAGCGCGTACGGCGCGGACTGCCTCCGCTGAGTGTCGTGTCCGTCACCGGACTGCCGCTCACCGAGGCGATCCGGAGCGCGCGGGAGCGCGGGATCCTGGACCGGAAGCCCATGTTCGACCGCATCACGCCGACCGGCGTGGCCTGGGCCGACGGCCGGAGCGTGGACGCGGACGTGATCCTCTGGGCGACGGGTTTCCGTGCCGCGATCGACCATCTCGCCCCGCTCAGGCTGCGTGAGCCGGGGGGCGGGATCCGGGTGGAGGGGACCCGTGCCGTACGCGACGAGCGTGTCCACCTCGTCGGCTACGGACCTTCCGCCTCCACGATCGGCGCCAACCGGGCCGGTCGGGCCGCCGTCGCCGAGATCCGCCGCCTCCTGGAGCGGGAGCCCGTGGCCGTACGGTGATTCACCGGGCCTTCTCCGCACGGCGGTTCTCGTTGAACTCGGCCACGTTCGCCTGGTGTTCGGCGTAGTCGGCGGTGAAGCGGGTGTCCCCCGGGCGCACGGTCACGAAGTACAGCCAGTCGCCCGTCGCCGGCCGGAGGGACGCCGCCATCGCCTGCTCGCCCGGGTTTCCGATCGGGGTCGGCGGCAGTCCCGGGCGCTCGTAGGTGTTGTACGGGCTGTCGATCTTGGTGTCCGCGTGCGTGGTGTCCACGGTGGAACGCCCCAGGGCGTAGTTCAGCGTGGAGTCCATCTGGAGCGCCATGCCCTTGGCGAGGCGGTTGTGGACGACCCGCGCGACCTTGCCCATGTCCTCGACGGTGTCGGCCTCGGCTTGCACGATGCTGGCGATGATCACCGTCTGGTGGACGCTGAGGCCCTGACGCTGGGCACCCGCGCCGATCTGCGCGGTGCCGAAGCGTTTCCCCGCCGTGTCGACCATGTAGCGCAGCAGGCTCGTGGGGGTGGTCGCGGCATCCACGGGGTACGTCGCGGGGAAGAGGTAGCCCTCGGGGTTGCCGCCCGCGGCGGCGGGCAGTCCGAGCGTGGCGGCCGGGGCGGTCGCCACGCCGCGTGTGGTGCCCGCGGCGAGGCCGAGGGAGCGGTCGATGGCCGCGTACACCTGGCCCGCCCGGAAACCCTCGGGGATCAGCAGGGTCCGCTTCTTCTCGGGGACGGGCTCGGTCGCTTCCTCGCCGCGGAGCAGCAGCGGGACGGTGATCGCGGCCGCCACCGCGAGGGCCGCCCCGAGGATCAGCGCGAGCTTGCCCCGGCGGGTGAGACGGGGGCGGCGGCGACGGTGTTCGGGCTGCCAGGACCGGTGCGTCATGGCCCGACGCTAACCCGGCGGACCCGCGAAATCGCGGAGCCGGTCCATGCGGCGGCGCCGCCGGCTCCCTGGGACGGGGAGCCGACGGCGCCGTGCACTGCGCGAACCGGCGGTGCGGATTGCGGACGAACCAGGGTCAGACGAGCCAGCCCAGGAAGTGGAAGACGCCGGCGAGCAGGTTGGTGATGACGTTCATGGTGGTGCTTTCTCCTTGTACAGGTGCAACGCTGGGACAGTGCGCGGTCGCGGTCTGCAGCCCGTCGCTTGCGCACCGTAATCATCAGCTGTCACAAGGGAGTTGGGCAACGCCTACGGGAACGATCACACGTTCTGGGGAACAACCGCTCCCGCGTTCGTGTGTTCGTCGCGGCGGACGAGGGCCGCGTACCGTCCGTCACGTGCGAGGAGCTTCTCGTGCGTACCGCGCTCGGCGATCCGGCCGGCTTCGAGGACCACGATCTGGTCGGCGTCGCGGACGGTGGAGAGCCGGTGGGCGATGGTGATGGTGGTGCGGCCCGCGGAGAGCGCGTCGATGGCCTGCTGCACGGCGTGCTCCGTACGGGTGTCCAGCGCGCTCGTCGCCTCGTCGAGGATGAGGACGGGCGGGTCGCGCAGGATGGTGCGGGCGATGGCGAGGCGCTGCTTCTCGCCGCCGGAGAAGCGGTAGCCGCGCTCGCCGACCAGGGTGTCGTATCCCTCGGGGAGCGAGGCGATGTGGTCGTGGATCTGGGCGGCGCGGGCGGCGGCCTCGATCTCCTCGTCGTCGGCGTCGGGCTTGGCGAAGCGCAGGTTGTCGGCGACGGAGGCGTGGAAGAGGTAGGTCTCCTGGGAGACGACGCCGACGGCCCGGGCGAGGGTGTCGAAGTCCAGCTCGCGCACGTCGACGCCGTCGAGCAGCACCCGCCCGCCGGTGACGTCGTAGAGCCGGGGCACCAGATAACTGAGCGTGGACTTGCCGGAGCCGGTGGGGCCGACGACGGCCAGGCTGCCGCCGGCCGGGACGGTCAGGTCGACGGAGTCGAGGGTGGGCCGGCCGGGCGCCTCGCCGTCGTAGCGGAAGTCGACGTTCTCGAAGGTCACCTCGCCGCTGATCTTCTCCAGCCGGGTGGGGTCCGCGGACTCGGTGATGTCGACGGGGAGGTCGAGGTACTCGAAGATCCGCTGGAACAGGGCGAGGGAGGTCTGGATCTGGACGCCGGTGGAGAGCAGGCTCACGGCGGGCCGGAACAGGCCCTGCTGGAGCGAGACGAAGGCGACCAGGGTGCCGAGCGAGATCGCGGGCCCGCCCGCCTGGAGGGCGAAGCCGGCGGCCCAGTAGATCATCGCGGGCATGGCGGCCATGACGATGCCGATGATGGACATCCGCCACCGTCCGGCCATGGAGGAGCGCACTTCGAGGTCGATGAGGCGCTCGGACTCGCCGGCGAAGGAGCGGGTGAGGGAGTCGGCGCGGCCCATGGTCCGGCCGAGCAGGATGCCGCTGACGGAGAGCGATTCGGTGACGGTCGCGGCCATGACCGCCATCTGCTTCTGGCGCTGCGTGGTGATCCTCTTGCGCTCACGGCCGACGCGGCGGCTGATCCACACGAAGACCGGGAGCAGGAGCAGCGTGACGACGGTGAGGCGCCAGTCGAGCGCGAGCATGGCGACGACGGTGGCGACGACGGCGGTGAGGTTGGAGACGAGGGAGGTGGCGGTCGAGGTGACCGTCGCCTGCATCCCGCCGATGTCGTTGGCGATGCGGGACTGGACCTCGCCCGTGCGCGTCCGCGTGAAGAAGGCGAGCGGCATCCGCTGCAGCTGCGCGTAGACCCCTGTGCGCAGGTCGTGCATCACGCGCTGGCCCACGGTGGTGGAGATGAGGGTCTGGAGCACGCCGAAGACGCTCGTCATCACGGCGGCGACGATCATGCCGAGGGCGAGCAGGCTGAGCAGCCCCGTGCGGCCCTGCGGGATCGCGGTGTCGAGGATCTCCTTCAGCAGGAAGGGCGAGGCGACCGTCACCAGGGACGAGGCGCCGACGAGCAGACCGACGACGGCGAGCCGTCCGCGGTACGGACGGAAGAGCCGCAGGATGCGCCGCATCTGCGCGGGCTCCTTCGGCTGCGCGGGGTCGCGCGGTGGGGGCGTCCATTCGGACTCTTCGTGGTGACGCATGGGCTCCTACGAGGGTGAGAGAGAACGAGTCGATCAGAGCATAGCTCATTGTTACCTATACTCACAATGAACATGGTCCTGATAGTGTTCCCGCATGGACAACCCCGACGCCGACGGCCTCCTCGCCGAACAGCTGCTGCGCCTCACCCGGCGGCTGCAGCGCAGCCAGAAGCAGCTCCTGGAGCCGATAGGCATCACCCCCGCGCAGTCCCGCCTGCTGCGCACGGTCTCGCACTACGACCATCCGCCCCGGATGGCCGATCTCGCCGCGCGTCTGGAGGTCGTCCCCCGGGCCGTGACCAGCCTCGTGGACGGTCTGGAAGCCGCCGGCAGGGTGCGCCGCGTCCCCGATCCGACCAACCGCCGGGTGGTCAGGATCGAGCTCACCGACGCGGGGCGCGCCACGCTGCGCGCGTTGCGAAGCGCCCGTCGGGCGGCCGCAGAGGACATCCTTGCTCCATTGACCGTCGATCAGCGCGAGGTGCTCGGAGGTCTGCTGTCCGCTCTGGTCGACCACGTGCCGGAGCGGCGCTGCTGACCGAAGAGGCGCGGGCAGCGCCGAGGGGAGCCGTGACATGCCACTGCTGGAGCCGAACCCGCAGGCCCTACGGCCGGGCACGAAGCGGACCCCGGCCCCGGACCGGGTCCCCGATCTCCAGTCCCGCGGCACACCCCGGCACCTGCGGGAGGAGCTGACCGCGCTCCTCGGCCCCGGCAAGGTGCTCTCGAAGATCTCCGACCTGGTGCGGTACGCCTCCGACGCCAGTCCCTACCGGTTCGTCCCGCAGGTCGTGGTGGTGGCGGAGGACGTCGACGACATCTCGGCGGTCCTGTCGTACGCGCACGGCAAGGGCCGCGAGGTGGTGTTCCGGGCGGCCGGGACCAGCCTCAACGGACAGGCCCAGGGTGAGGACATCCTGGTCGACGTGCGCCGGCACTGGGCGGGCGTCGAGGTGCTCGACGACGGCGCCCGCGCCCGGATCCGCCCCGGCACCACGGTCGTCCGGGCCAACGCGGCGCTCGCGCGGCACGGCCGCGTCCTCGGACCCGACCCGGCGAGCGCCGTCGCCTGCACGATCGGCGGGGTCGTCGCCAACAACGCCTCCGGCATGACCGCGGGGACGACCCGGAACTCCTACCGGACCGTCGCCTCCCTGACCTGCGTCCTGCCGAGCGGCACGGTGGTGGACACCGCCGATCCGGCCGCCGACGCGGAACTCGCGCGCGCCGAGCCGCGCCTGTGCGCGGGGCTGATGCAGCTGAAGGCCGAGATCGAGGCGGACCCGGAACTGGTCTCCCGCATCCGTGCCAAGTACACCATCAAGAACACCAACGGGTACCGCCTTGACGCCTTCCTCGACGGTGCCACGCCGGTGCAGATCCTGCGGGGACTGATGGTGGGCTCGGAGGGCACGTTCGGCTTCATCTCCGAGGTCGTCTTCGACACCCTTCCCCTCGACCGCCAGGTCTCGACGGCCCTGCTGTTCTTCCCCTCGCTGCCGGCCGCGGCCGCCGCCGTGCCGCGCTTCAACGACGCCGGGGCGATCGCCGTCGAGCTGATGGACGGCAACACCCTGCGTGCCTCGGTCAGCGTCGCCGGGGTCCCGGCCGACTGGGCCGGGCTGCCGAAGGAGACGGCCGCGCTGCTCGTGGAGTTCCGCGCACCGGACGCGGCGGCGCGGGAGGCGTACGAGCGGGCGGCCGCAGCCGTGCTCGACGGCCTCGAACTGGTCGCGCCCGTCGCCTCGGTGAGCAACGCCTTCACCCGCGACCCCGGAGTGATCGCCGGGTACTGGAAGGCCCGCAAGGCGTTCGTGACCGCCGTGGGCGGCTCGCGCCCCTCGGGCACGACGCTGATCACCGAGGACTTCGCCGTGCCGCCGGACCGGCTCGCCGAGGCCTGCGCGGAACTGCTGGAACTGCAGTCCCGGCACGGATTCGACGCGGCCGTCGCCGGTCACGCCGCCCATGGCAACCTGCACTTCCTGCTCGCCTTCGACGCCGGCGACCCCGCGGACGTGGAGCGGTACGCCGCCTTCATGGACGAGTTCTGCAAGCTGACCGTGGAACGCTTCGACGGCTCCCTGAAGGCCGAGCACGCCACCGGCCGCAACATCGCTCCCTTCCTCGAACTGGAGTGGGGGCCGAAGGCGACGGCGCTGATGTGGCGGACGAAGGAGGTCATCGACCCGGACGGGGTGCTCGCCCCGAGGATCGTCCTCGACCGCGACCCGCAGGCGCATCTCCGCGGACTGAAGACCATCCCGAGGGTGGAGGCGGTCGCCGACCCCTGCATCGAATGCGGCTTCTGCGAACCGACCTGCCCCAGCCACGACCTGACGACCACTCCGCGCCAACGCATCGTGCTGCGCAGGGAGATGATGCGGCAGAGCGACGGCTCGCGGGTGGAGGCGAGTCTGCTGGAGGAGTACGGCTACGACGCCGTGGACACCTGCGCCGGCGACTCCACCTGCAAGCTGGCCTGCCCCGTCGGCATCGACACCGGGGCCATGATGAAGGACTTCCGCCATCGACGGCACTCGCCTCGCGAGGAGTTCGTCGCGGCGCTCGCGGCCAGGAGCTTCCGCGCGGTGGAGGCGTCGGCGCGGCTCGCCGTCGCCGCGGCCGACCGGATCGGGGACCGTCTCCTGGTGTCGGCGACCGGCCTGGCCCGCAAGGCGGTCCGCCCCGATCTCGTACCGGAGTGGCTGCCGGAGATTCCGGGCGCGGCGGCCCGACGCCTCCCGAGGACCCACCGCCCGGCGGCCGTCGCCATCTACTTCCCGGCCTGTGTGAACCGGATCTTCGGCGGGCCGGAGGGCCGGCCGGGCCCCTCGCTCCCGGAGGCCGTGGTCGCGCTCTCCGCTCGGGCGGGCCGACCGGTGTGGATTCCGGACGACGTGTCCGGCACGTGCTGCGCGACGATCTGGCACTCCAAGGGGTACGAGCGCGGCAACGAGGTGATGGCCAACCGGATCGTGGAGGCGGCCTGGGGCTGGACGGCGGGCGGGCGGCTGCCCCTCGTCGTCGACGCCTCGTCGTGCACGCTCGGGATCGCCCATGAGGTCGTGCCCCATCTCACCGACGAGAACCGCGAGTTGCATGCCGAGCTGACGGTCCTCGACTCCCTGGTGTGGGCGGCGGACGAGCTGCTGCCACGGCTCGACGTACGGCGCGCCGTGGGCTCCGCGGTGGTGCATCCGACGTGCTCCATGCGGCATCTGGGCGACGAGGAGCGGCTGACGGCGCTGGCCCGGGCCTGTGCCGAGGAGGTCGTGGTCCCCGAGGAGGCGGGCTGCTGCGCCTTCGCCGGCGACCGGGGGATGCTCCATCCGGAGCTGACGGCCTCGGCCACCGCGCGGGAGGCGGCCGAGGTCACGGCGCGCCCCTTCGACGCACATCTGTCGGCGAACCGGATGTGCGAGATCGGCATGGACCGGGCGACCGGCCGGAGCTACGAGCACGTGCTCCTGGCCCTGGAGCGCGCGACGCGTCCGTGAGGCCCACGCGACAGGACGAGGGTCCTTGCCCCATGTGGGTGAGTGGCCCTCGTCGTCCGCATGACGCGGCCATGCGGAATGGAAGAGTCCAACTACCCGTCGCAAGAGTCCAATCCGCGCCCTTGCGTACCACCAGTCTCAACGGCCAGGGTCCTGAGCGGGATTCATGAGCCAGCCGTGCACACAGCTACTGGAGGTTCCATGAACGACAACGCACCGCAGCCGCCGAGCCGCCGCTCCGTCCTGCGGACCACGGCCGGGGTCGCGGGAGCGGGCATCGGCCTCGGCGCCCTGGGCGCCGGCCACGCCGAGGCCGCCTCGCCCGAGGCCGTCGCGGCCGCCGCGGCAACCACCGAGGAGGCCGCCCGCGCGCCCCGGCGCAGAGGCGCCACCATGGCCGGGGTCCCCTTCGAAGGCCGCTCCACGGTCCGGGTCGGCATCGTCGGCCTCGGCAACCGGGGTGGCAGCATGATCGACCTGTTCCTCGCGCTCCCGTGGGTGCGGGTGGTCGCGATCTGCGACCCGGTCCGGGAGAAGGCGGAGCGCGCCGCCGCCAAGGTGGTCGCCGCCGGTCAGCCCTCCCCCGGTCTCTACACGAACGGCGAGCACGATTACGAGAACCTCTGCGAGCGGTCCGACCTGGACTTCGTCTATGTGGCGACGCCCTGGGAGCTGCACCTCGCGATGGCGCGGTCGGCGATGCTCAACGGCAAGCACGTCGGCGTCGAGTGTCCGGTCGCGATGACGCTCCCGGACCTGTGGGAGCTGGTCGACCTCTCCGAGCAGACACGGCGCCACTGCATGCAGCTGGAGAACTGCTGTTACGGCCGTAACGAGATGCGGGTCCTGCGGATGGCCCACGCGGGCAAGTTCGGGGAGCTGCTGCACGGAGCGGGGGCGTACAACCACGATCTGCGCGAGCTGATGTTCTCCCCCACGTATTACGAGGGTCCGTGGCGCCGGATCTGGCACACCAAGCTGCGGGGCGACCTCTATCCGAACCACGGTTTCGGTCCGGTCGCCAATTACATGGACGTCAACCGGGGCGACCGGGCGGTCAGCATCAGCAGCTTCGGCACGCCCGCGCTCGGTCTCGCCGAGTACCGGGCCAAGGAGATGCCGCCGGGCGACCCGAGCTGGAAGGAGTCGTACATCGGGGCCGACCGGACCGTCAGCCTGGTCCAGACGGAGAAGGGCCGGGTGATCCGGCTGGAGCACGACGTCTCGACGCCGCACCCGTACAGCCGGATCAACAGCCTGGGCGGGACCCTGGGCGTGTTCGAGGACTTTCCGGCCCGGATCTATGTGGAGCCGGACCACAAGGGCCACCAGTGGGGCGACTTCGCGGAGTACGCGACGGAGTTCGACCACTGGCTCTGGAAGGAGCACGCGAATCCGCCGGGCGGCCACGGCGGCATGGACTACATCATGACCTTCCGGCTGATGCAGTGCATGCAGCTGGGTCTCGTCCCCGACTTCGACGTGTACGACGCGGCGACCTGGACGGCACCGGTACCGCTCAGCCACGCCTCCATCAAGGCCAAGGGCATGCCGCTGCCGATCCCGGACTTCACCCGCGGCGAGTGGAAGAAGGCCCGTTCGGGCGTGGACTCGGCCAAGCCGGTCACGTAGTGCTTCGTCGTGCCGTGCGACGAGGGCCCCGGACCGGCGTGGTCCGGGGCCCCGCGGGAGCTCACCTCGCGGGCTGTCGAGCCGCTCCTCCGGATCGCCCGGCGGCGTCCGAGGACGGCTCCGCGTCGTCCGTGGATCGCCCGGCGGCGTCCGTGGACCGCTCCGCGTCGTCCGTGGACCGTCCGTCCGTCGTGCTCTCGTCGGCCTGTTCCGGTACGAAGGGGATCTCGCCGTTCAGCACGGCCTTCGCGGTCACGCGGTCCAGCGCTCCCTCCCAGCGGGAGACCACGAACACGGCCACGCAGTTGCCGAGCAGGTTCGTGGCGACGCGCATCGCGTCCATGATCCGGTCGACGCCGAGGAGCAGGGCCACGGCCGCGACCGGGATGACGCCCAGGGCGGCCGCGGTCGCCGAGAGGGCGAGGAACGCCGAACCCGGCACGCCCGCCATGCCCTTGCTGGTGAGCATCAGGACGAGGACGACGGTGATCTGCTGGCCGATGCCGAGGTCCACCCCGACGGCCTGGGCGATGAAGAGGGTGCCGACGGAGAGGTAGATCGAGGCTCCGTCGAGGTTGAAGGAGTAGCCCGTGGGCAGCACCAGGCCCACCGCGTCGTCGCGGCAGCCGGCGGCGCGCAGCTTCTGCATCATGCGCGGCATCACGGTCTCGCTGGACGCGGTACCCAGCGCGAGGAGCATTTCCTCCCGGGTGTAGCGGACGAACTTCCAGAGGCTGATCCCGGTGAGCGCCTTGAGGGCGAGCGCCAGCGCGACCAGGAAGAGCAGCGCCACGCCGTAACAGACGGCGATGAGCTTGCCGTAGGTGGAGAGGGCGCCGAGCCCGTACTCGCCGACCAGGTGGGCCGTGGCCCCGAAGACCGCGAGCGGGGCGAGCTTCATGAGGAAACCGACGACGGCGAAGACGACTTCCTGGGCCTGCTCGATGGCGGGCAGGATGGCCGGCACCTTGCTCTGGCCGAGGTGCAGCAGGGCGGCGCCGACCAGGCAGGACAGGACGAGCACCTGGAGCAGGGAGTTCTCGGCGAAGGCACCGACCGCGCTGTCGGGCAACGAGTGCAGCAGGAACTCCGAGGTCGAGGGGAGCTCCCCGCCACCGGTCTTGGCGTCGACGGCGGAGGCGTCGAGGGTGGCCGGGTCGATGTTCATCCCCGTGCCGGGCGCGAAGAGGTTGCCGGCGAGCAGACCGAAGACAAGGGCGACGGTGGTGGCGATCTCGAACCAGACGAGGGCCTTGATCCCGATGCGGCCGAAGGCTTTGAGATCCCCCGCCTTGGTGATGCCGGCGACGACCACGCAGAAGACGAGCGGGGCGATCATCGCCTTGATGAGGCGGATGAATCCCTCGCCGAGCGGCTGGGCGGCCGATGCGGCCTCGGGCCACAGCCGCCCGACGAGGATTCCGAGCAGGAGCGCGCAGGCGACCTGCGCGAAGAGCGAGGTGCGCAGCAGACGGGCTGCGCGGCGCGCGAGGGACGGCGCGGGCGGTACTGGTGGGGCGGCGTGCGGCACGGGCACTCCTCCGTAGCGGACTTCTGTCATGCGGAAACAAACTTCCGCAGTGCGCGCCACTATGTCGGAGCCGTGCATTCCACAAAAGACCCGATGCCTCACCCGTCCAAATCTTGGATCTTGCTCCAAACCGGGCCGTCACCGGACCCCCGTACGCCGCTCAACAGCGCGAACGATCCTCCGTGACGATCCCCTGCACCGTCTTCACCCGCCGGTCGTAGCAGCCGTCGGAGCCGTGGAGCCGGTAGTGGTCGGTCGTCGCCCCGACCGCGTGCCGCTGATCGCGGGGGACTCCGGTGGTGTAGGTGGCGTCGCCGGCGTAACCGTGGTCGAGGCGCGACCAGGAGAGCCGCTCGCCGCCCCGGACGACCTCGGTGTGGGCACGGTCCCCGAGCGCCAGCACGGTCCGCAGACGATCGCCCGCGCCGATCGTCGTCTCTCCGTCCATGGTGTACACGCGGTGGGTGCGGGTGCTGGTGCGTCCGACGGTCACCATCTCGTCGTCGGTCCACCGCGCGGTGAGCGCGTCCGGGTTCTCGCCCTCGGCCCATCGGTGCACGGAGGTGTGCGCGAGGGTCCGGGCGACGGTGGTGTCCACGCGGCCGTGCGAGGTGTTCAGATGGCCGGCGACGGTCAGCGCGTGCCCGCCCTCGGTGTCCAGGCGGTGCTCCGAACCGGGCGTGTGCACCGAGGAGTTGCGCGGCGCGGTCTCCTCGTGGCGGTCGAGCCCGCCGGTGACCACGGCACGGCCCTCGTCCTGCCAGAGCAGGATGTTGGTGGGGGTGCTCCAGCCGGTCCGCCCGGCGGGGACGCCCAGGACCGACACTTCCACCCGGTGGGCACGGCCGTCGTTGAGGAGGCCCGCGAAGGGGGTCAGGTCGTAGACGATCGGCTGGATGTCGAACGCGCGCGGGCCGGGGGTGACGTACCAGAGGAAGGGGTTGGACCAACCGCCCGTCCACACCGTCGGAAACGGTGCGGCGATGCCCGCGGTCCGTCCGTCGACGGAGATCCTGACCTCGCGGTACGGCCCGTCCGTCGCCTTGCAGGAGTACGGGGCCGCGTCGGGAACGGTCAGGTACCAGTACTCCTCGCAGCCGCCGCCCGAGCCGGTGGCGTACACCTCGGCGAGGATGCGCTCGGTGTTGCGCGGGGTGGTCAGGCCGGCGGAACCGAGCGGCAGCACCCGTTCGGGCGTGTCCGCCGGCGGCCGCACCGCGCCCTTGGCGGTGAAGAAGGTGAGCGTGACCCGGACGTCGATGACGCCGGTGTACGTCTCGTTCACGACATTGCCGATGAGCATCTCGACCGACTGGGGGCGAGCGAGAGTGTCGCGGTAGCGGGTGACGTCCTTCTCCACCGACCAGCCGATGCCGTCGGGCGAGGGCTGCGGGGTGGAGGTGCGGAGGATCTCCACCCCGCCCACGGCGAGGTGGCCGAGGCGGTCGTACTGACGCCCCTTCACCTCTCCTTCGAGACGCAGGACGATCTTGCTCCAGCGGCTGCCGCACTCCTTCGGAGGCGCGTAACTCCCCTGGTACGGGGTGAAGTCGCGGAAACTGGCCGCGGCCAGCAGGACCTCGCAGGAGCGGGTCGGGGGCTTGGCCACGGGCGGCGCCGCGGTCAGCGGGTCGTGCCAGTCGCTGCCGAACTCGGCGGGAGGCGGATCGGACGGGGTGGCCGCGACGGCCGGAGGCGCGGCGAGCAGCGCGCCGGCCGCCAGGACGAGCCCACCGATCATGCTCATGATCTTCTGATGTCTCATGGGTCGCGAGTGAAGCGCGGGGTGCCCGAGGCGTCCAGGGGGCGTCGTTCGACCGTGGCGCGTTCTGTGCGTCCCCGCGAGAAAATCGATTGCCGCGGGGGGTCGGGCAGCGCGAACCTTGCACGGTTTGCGCCACTCGGCGAAGCGACGGAAGACCCTGGGACGACATGAAGATTCGCGAACTACCGTATGCCGATCCAGGCGTCCCCGATGTCCGTTCGGGCACGCGGTTCCTCTTCTGGCTCGGCCGCAACCAGCTCGGCGGACAGGTCGCCTCCCTCCTGTGGGGTCTGCTGCTGCAACTCGGCATCGCCGGGCTGTCCGTCGCCGTCGGCCTCGCCGTGCAGGCGGTCGTGGACCGCGACGGCGGACGGCTGGCGCTCGCGGGTGGCCTGCTCGCCGTGCTGGGGGCGGCCATCGCGGTCGGCGACATGATGCTGCACCGCACGGCCGTCACCAACTGGATCACCGCCGCCGCGCGCGTCCAGCAACTGCTCTCCCGCAAGACCGCCGAACTCGGCGCGGTCCTCACCCGTCGGGTCGCCGCGGGCGAGGTCGTGGCGGTCTCCACCTCCGACGTCGAGAAGATCGGGTGGTTCGTCGAGGCCCTCTCCCGCTTCGCCGCGGCCGCGCTCACGATGGTCCTGGTCTGCGTGGGCCTCGTGGTCTATCAGCCCGCGCTCGGTGTCCTGGTCGCCATCGGCCTGCCGGTGCTCGCCCTCGCGGTGCTGCCGCTGCTCCCCCGCGCCACCCGTCGTGCCGACGTACAGCGCGAGAAGGCGGGCAAGGCCACCGAGCTGGCCTCGGACACCGTGGCCGGGCTGCGGGTCCTGCGCGGCATCGGGGGCGAGGAGCTGTTCCTCGCCCGCTACCGCACCGCTTCCCAGGAGGTCAGGCGCGCCGCCGTCCGCAGCGCGCGGATGTGGGCCCTGATCGCCGCCGTCCAGGTCCTGCTCCCGGGTCTGCTCATGGTGGGCGTGCTGGCGTACGGGGCGAGGCTCGCGCTCGACGGCCGGATCGCCGTCGGCCAACTGGTCACCGTCTACAGTGCGGTGGCGCTGATGCTGCATCCTCTGCGCCACGTGGAGGAGATCGCCATGGCCTACTCCTTCTCCCGGCCGTCAGCCAAGCGCGCGGCCAGGGTGCTGTCACTGGCGCGGACCACCACCACGACGGCGGAGGGCCACGGCGGGGCGACGGGCGATCTGTACGACCCGGTCACCGGGCTGCTCGCCCCCGCCGGACTGCTCACCGCGGTCGTCTGCGGGGACCCGGACGCGGCCGGACGGCTCGCGGACCGGCTCGGCGGCCACCCCACGGAGGCGGGCGAGGGGCACACCTCGGTCCTTCTCGGCGGGGTGCCGCTCGACGAACTGGACCTGGACGCGGCGCGAACCGCCGTGCTCGTCCAGGACAAGGATCCGGTCCTGCTCTCCGGCACGCTCCACGAGCTGCTCGACGTGCCCGCGTCCGGCGCGGTCGGCGCTGAGGACGCCCTGGCCGCGGCGCGGTGCGGGGACGTCCTCGACGCGCTGGCGCAGGCGTCCGTGGACACCGGGGGCGACCCGATGAGGGCCCGGATCACGGAACGCGGCCGGTCGCTCTCCGGCGGCCAGCGTCAGCGTCTGGCGCTGGCCCGGTCCCTGGTCACGGACCCGGAGGTGCTGGTCCTCGACGAGCCGACATCCGCGGTCGACTCGCACACCGAGGCCCGCGTCGCCGCCGGGGTGAGGGCGCTGCGCGAGGGCCGCACGACCGTGGTCCTCGCCTCGTCTCCGCTGCTGCTCGACCGGGCCGACCGGGTGGCCCTCGTCCACGACGGCGAGGTCGTGGCCGTCGGCACGCACCGCGAACTGCTGCGCACCGAGCCGCGCTACCGGGCCGTGGTCACGCGCGACACCGACGACGAGGCCCGGGACGACGGGGCCGGCGACGGCGTCGGAGAAGACCGCGCGAGGGAAGCAGAGCTCGCATCGAAGCTCGGAGCAGAGCTGGAAGGAGAGTCGGCATGATCGGCCTGGCGCCACCGGCGTACGACCCGGCTGCCCCGACGTCGGCGACGACCCTGCCCGTCGGCACGACCGCGACCGTACGCGCCTACGTACGCGATCTGCTGAGCCGCCACCGAGGGGCGTTCGCCCTGCTCGTCGGCGTCAACGCGATCGCGGTGACCGCGTCGATGGTGGGACCGTACCTGCTCGGCTCGCTCGTCGAGCGGCTCTCCGAGGGAGCGCGCGAACTCCAGCTGGGCACCACCGTGACCCTGTTCGCGCTCGCCCTGCTCGTCCAGACCTCGTTCGTGCGGCTCGTGCGGCTGCGCGGCGCCATGCTCGGCGAGGAGATGCTGGCGGACCTGCGCGAGGACTTCCTCGTCCGGTCGGTGGGGCTGCCGCCGGGAGTGCTGGAGCGGGCCGGCACCGGCGACCTGCTGTCCCGGATCACCACGGACATCGACCGGCTGGCCAACGCGATGCGCGAGGCCGTCCCCCAGCTCGCCGTCGGAGTGGTGTGGGCGGGTCTGCTGATCGGCGGGCTCGCCGTGACCGCGCCACCGCTCGCCCTCGCCCTGGTGATCGCCGCGCCGCTGCTGATCGTGGGCTGCCGCTGGTACTTCAGGCGGGCGCCTGCGGCCTACCGCTCGGAGGCCGCCGGGTACGCGGCCGTCGCGGGGGCGCTCGCCGAGACCGTCGACGCGGGCCGGACGGTCGAGGCGCACCGCCTCGGCGCCCGCCGGGTCACCCTCTCCGACCGCCGGATCGCCGAGTGGACCGCGTGGGAGCGGTACACCCTCTTCCTGCGATCGGTGCTCTTCCCGGTTGTGAACCTCACGCACACCCTCGTCCTCGCGGGCGTCCTGATGCTCGGCGGCGTGTTCGTCCTGCGCGGCTGGATCGACGTCGGGCAGCTCACCACGGGGGCGCTGCTCGCCCAGATGCTGGTCGAACCGGTCGGGATCATCCTGCGCTGGTACGACGAGCTGCAGGTCGCCCAGGTCTCGCTGGCCCGGCTCGTCGGCGTCCGGGACATCGAGCCGGACGCCGGGGACGACGCCCTGCGCCCCGACGGCCGGGACGTCCGGGCGGACGAGGTGCGCTTCGGCTACCGCGAGGGAGTCGATGTGCTGCACCGGGTGTCGATGGACGTCGCCCCGGGCACCCGCCTCGCCCTCGTCGGCCCGTCCGGCGCGGGCAAGTCGACGCTGGGGCGGCTGCTCGCCGGGATCTACGGCCCGCGGACGGGTTCGGTCACGCTCGGCTCCGCCGAGCTGGCGAAGATGCCCGCGGAGCGCGTGCGCGAGCACGTGGCCCTGGTCAACCAGGAGCACCACGTCTTCGTGGGCTCCCTGCGCGACAATCTGCTGCTCGCCCGCACGGGTGCGGAGGACGGGGAGCTGTGGGCGGCGCTCGGCGCGGTCGACGCGGACGGATGGGCGCGGGCGCTCGCCGAGGGCCTGGACACCGAGGTCGGCTCGGGCGGGCTCGTGCTCACCCCGGCCCAGGCCCAGCAGATCGCGCTGGCCCGGCTGGTCCTCGCGGACCCGCACACCCTGGTCCTCGACGAGGCGACCTCGCTGCTCGACCCGCGCGCGGCCCGCCATCTGGAGCGCTCGCTTGCCCGGGTGCTGGACGGCCGCACGGTCGTCGCCATCGCCCACCGCCTGCACACCGCGCACGACGCGGACGTGATCGCGGTGGTCGAGGAGGGCAGGATCAGCGAACTGGGCAGCCACGACGAACTGGTGGCGGCGGACGGAGCGTACGCGGCGCTGTGGCGGTCCTGGCACGGCTGACCGGCCGTGGCCCGTCCTGGCCGGGGCGTCCCCGCGGGCGCCCGGGCCGGGACCCGTCCGCGCGCGCCCTGACAGGGGCGGGACGGGCGCGTGCCCCGACAGGGGCAGGACGAGCGCCTGCACCGACAGGGCCGGGACAGGCACGTGCGCTGACATGGCCGCGACGGGCCGGAGCGCGGCAGCCCGAGGCGGGCAGGGCCGAAGGCCGGGGCAGGGGCGGTCCCCTCCCCCGCACCCGTCAGAAGAAGCCGAGCGCCGAGGCCCCGCCCACCCCGCCGAGCAGCATGAACGCCGGCATCAGGACCTTCAGCTCGACCCAGCTGCCCGCGCGGAAGCGCATCCCCTTCGGCGGTCCGACCGGGTACCACCGCTTGCGGCCCACCGGGATCGGCCACAGGATCGGGCAGCCGGAGACCGTCAGCGCGTCGCCGATGTCGTGGACGAGGGCGCCGAGGACGATCGGCAGGCCCAGCCAGAGGTACTCCTGCCCGGGGGCGGTGAAGAGCCAGTCCGCGCCGTTGCCCGGCTGGTCCAGGACGCCCGCGAGGATCCAGGCGCTGGTGGCGCCGAGGAGCCACACGAGGACGTCGCTGGACATCCGGGCGGCCCGCCACAGCAGGCCCTCCACCGCGAGCACGACATGGACGAAGAGGATCGCGAGGACCGCCCAGCGACCGCCGAAGACCGCCAGCGCCGAGGCTCCGGCGCCGATGAGCACAGCCCAGAGCCAGGTGTGGGTGAGCGTGCGGTGACCGCCCGACCTCCGAGGGTCGGCCGTGGAGCGGGTCGCCTTGTAGACGGCGTACGAGAGCTTGTCGACGATCTCGCACAGGCCCCGGGAGATCGGACCGAAGGCGCGCGAGATGGTCGCGGACTTGTGGTCCAGGTCGGGGGCGAGGGCCGCGCCCGCGCAGATGAGCGCCCCGACGACGACCACCGGCCAGGGCATCGGGGACCCGGCGGCGGCCGCCGCCGCTCCGACGCCCAGCCAGGCCGCCGCTCCGGACAGCGAGTGCGCCGGTCCCATCATGCTCGTCCCCGCCCCATTCCTCCCGCGCCGGCGCCCAGTTGACGACCGGTCGACAAGGAAGCGTATCGTCCGTGATCTTCGCGCGGGTGGCCGGTTCCCTCATCCGGCGGGAATCCAGGCAAGATGGGGGCGTGACCCTTATCGATCAGCTGCCGCCGAACGCCGACCCCGACGCCCTCTTCGAGGCCTTCTCCTCATGGGCGGAGGGCCGCGGCATCACGCTCTACCCGGCCCAGGAAGAGGCGCTGATCGAGGTCGTCTCGGGTGCGAACGTGATCTTGTCCACCCCGACCGGTTCGGGAAAGTCGCTGGTGGCGGCGGGTGCGCACTTCACCGCGCTGGCCAATGACCAGGTGACGTTCTACACCGCGCCGATCAAGGCGCTGGTGTCGGAGAAGTTCTTCGACCTGTGCAAGCTGTTCGGCACCGAGAACGTCGGCATGCTGACCGGCGACGCCTCGGTGAACGCGGACGCGCCCATCATCTGCTGTACGGCCGAGGTGCTGGCGTCCATCGCGCTGCGGGACGGCACGTACGCCGACATCGGCCAGGTCGTGATGGACGAGTTCCACTTCTACGCGGAGCAGGACCGCGGCTGGGCCTGGCAGATCCCGCTCCTGGAACTCCCCCAGGCCCAGTTCGTGCTCATGTCGGCGACGCTCGGCGACGTGTCGATGTTCGAGAAGGACCTGACCCGGCGCACGGGCCGTCCGACCTCGGTGGTCCGTTCCGCGACGCGGCCGGTGCCGCTCTCGTACGAGTACCGGCTGACGCCGATCACCGACACCCTGACCGAGCTCCTGGAGACCAAGCAGGCCCCGGTCTACATCGTCCACTTCACGCAGGCGCAGGCCGTCGAGCGGGCGCAGTCGCTGATGAGCATCAACATGTGCTCCCGCGAGGAGAAGGACAAGATCGCCGAGCTGATCGGCAACTTCCGCTTCACCACGAAGTTCGGCCAGAACCTCTCGCGCTTCGTCCGGCACGGCATCGGCGTGCACCACGCGGGGATGCTGCCGAAGTACCGCCGTCTGGTGGAGAAGCTGGCACAGGCGGGTCTGCTCAAGGTGATCTGCGGCACGGACACGCTCGGCGTCGGTGTCAACGTGCCCATCCGTACGGTGCTGTTCACGGCGCTGACGAAGTACGACGGCAACCGCGTGCGCACGCTGCGGGCGCGGGAGTTCCACCAGATCGCCGGCCGGGCCGGCCGGGCGGGCTTCGACACCGCCGGTTTCGTGGTCGCTCAGGCACCCGAGCACGTCATCGAGAACGAGAAGGCGCTCGCCAAGGCGGGCGACGACCCGAAGAAGCGGCGCAAGGTGGTGCGCAAGAAGGCCCCGGAGGGTTTCGTCGCCTGGAGCGACACCACCTTCGAGAAGCTGATCGACTCCGAGCCGGAGCCGCTGACCTCGCGCTTCAAGGTCACCAACATCATGCTGTTGTCGGTGATCGCCCGCCCGGGCAACGCGTTCGAGGCGATGCGCAAGCTCCTGGAGGACAACCACGAGCCGCGCAAGGCGCAGCTGCGGCACATCCGCCGGGCCATCGCGATCTACCGCTCGCTCCTCGACGGCGGCGTGGTGGAGCAGCTGGACACCCCGGACGCCGAGGGCCGCACCATCCGGCTGACCGTCGACCTCCAGCAGGACTTCGCGCTCAACCAGCCGCTGTCGACGTTCGCGCTCGCCGCGTTCGACCTCCTCGACCCGGAGTCGCCGTCGTACGCCCTGGACATGGTGTCGGTCGTCGAGTCGACCCTGGACGACCCGCGTCAGATCCTCGCCGCCATGCAGAACAAGGCGCGCGGCGAGGCGGTCGGGCGGATGAAGGCGGACGGCGTCGAGTACGAGGAGCGCATGGAGCGGCTCCAGGAGATCTCGTACCCGAAGCCGCTGGAGGAGCTGCTCTGGCATGCGTACGACGTGTACCGGAAGTCCCACCCGTGGGTGGGCGACCACCCGGTCTCGCCGAAGTCGGTCATCCGCGACATGTACGAACGGGCGCTGACCTTCACGGAGTTCACCTCCTGGTACGAGCTGGCGCGGACCGAGGGCATCGTGCTGCGCTATCTCGCGAGCGCGTACAAGGCGCTGGACCACACGATCCCGGACGACCTGAAGACCGAGGACCTGGAGGACCTGATCGCCTGGCTGGGCGAGATGGTGCGCCAGGTGGACTCCTCCCTGCTCGACGAGTGGGAGCAGCTGGCGAACCCGGAGATCGAGACGGCCGAGGAGGCGCAGGAGAAGGCCGACCAGGTCAAGCCGGTCACCGCGAACGCCCGCGCGTTCCGCGTCCTGGTGCGCAACGCGATGTTCCGCCGGGTGGAGCTGGCGGCCCTGGACAACGTGGACGCGCTGGGCGAGATGGACGCCGAGTCCGGCTGGGACGCGGACGCCTGGGGCGAGGCGATGGACGCGTACTGGGACGAGTACGACGACCTGGGGACGGGTCCGGACGCGCGCGGGCCGAAGCTCCTGTCGATCGAGGAGGACGCGGCGCACGGCCTGTGGCGCGTCCGGCAGACCTTCGCCGACCCGAACGGCGACCATGACTGGGGCATCAGCGCGGAGGTGGATCTCGCCGCCTCCGACGAGGAGGGACGCGCGATCGTCCGTGTGACGTCCGTGGGACAGCTCTAAGGAGAAGACGGTGACCAACCCCGCCGAGCGCCTCGTCGACCTGCTGGATCTGGAGCAGATCGAGGTCGACATCTTCCGTGGCCAGAGCCCGCAGGAGTCGCTGCAACGGGTCTTCGGCGGGCAGGTCGCGGGCCAGGCCCTGGTGGCGGCCGGGCGCACGACGGACGGCGGCCGGCCGGTGCACTCGCTGCACTCCTACTTCCTTCGGCCGGGCCGCCCGGGCGTGCCGATCGTCTACCAGGTGGAGCGGGTGCGGGACGGCCGGTCGTTCACGACCCGACGGGTCACCGCCATCCAGCAGGGCCGCACGATCTTCAACCTGACGGCCTCCTTCCACCTGCCGGAGGAAGCGGGCATCGAGCACCAGCTGCCGCCCCGGCACATGACCGATCCCGAGACCCTGCCGAATCTGGCCGACGAGATCCGGGACCACCTCGGCACGCTGCCGGAGGCGCTGGAGCGGATGGCCCGCCGCCAGCCCTTCGACATCCGGTACGTGGACCGGCTGCGCTGGACGAAGGACGAGGTCACGGACGCGGACCCGCGCAGCGCGGTGTGGATGCGCGCGGTGGGCCCGCTCGGCGACGACCCGCTGGTCCACACCTGCGCGCTGACCTACGCCTCCGACATGACCCTCCTGGACGCGGTACGGATCCCGGTGGAGCCGCTGTGGGGGCCGCGGGGCTTCGACATGGCCTCGCTGGACCACGCGATGTGGTTCCACCGGCCGTTCCGCGCGGACGAGTGGTTCCTGTACGACCAGGAGTCCCCCATCGCGACCGGCGGCCGGGGCCTGGCACGCGGCCGGATCTACGACCGCGAGGGACGGCTGCTGGTGTCGGTGGTGCAGGAGGGGCTGTTCCGGAAGCTGTGACACGTCACGGGCTGGGCGATCCGGTGGATCGCCCTGCCGGTGGTCAGATGCCCGGAAGGGTGTCCTGGTCGACCTCGTGGCGACGGGCGCGGATGTCCGGGCCCGGCGGATGGAGCTTGGCGTCGCAGGAGGGGCCGAGACCGGTGCGGCGGGATCCGGCGCCGGTCAGGAGCCGGCCGCACAGCCTGCACCGCACCGGGCGGCCCGTACCGGCGGTGGCGGAATCGATGGCGATTGCCAGTGGTTCTTCACTCATGTTGTGATCGCAACCTGATTCTCGACGAGGAGCTCTTCATGAGTGTGTACGACATCCCCCTGCGCACGCTGTCCGGCGACCCCATCTCGCTGGCCGACTACCGCGACCAGGCCGTCCTGGTCGTCAACGTGGCCTCCAAGTGTGGTCTGACGCCGCAGTACGCGGGCCTGGAGCGACTGCAGAAGCAGTACGGGGAGCAGGGCTTCACCGTGCTCGGTGTCCCCTGCAACCAGTTCCTCGGGCAGGAGCCGGGCAGCGCGGAGGAGATCCAGACCTTCTGCTCCACCTCCTACGGCGTGACGTTCCCGCTCCTGGAGAAGACGGACGTCAACGGCGAGGACCGTCACCCCCTGTACGCGGAGCTGACGCGGGTCGCCGACGCCGAGGGCGAGTCCGGCGACGTCCAGTGGAACTTCGAGAAGTTCCTGATCGGCAAGGACGGGCGGATCACCCGCTTCCGTCCGCGTACCGAGCCCGAGGCCCCCGAGGTCGTCGCGGCGATCGAGGCGCAGCTCTCCGCCTGATCGGGCGGCGGTGTCGGATGATCCACACGGTGTCGATCATGTAATGTGTACGGCTCCGGCAGTTCAGTGGACGATCGAGGAGGTGGGACCCATCAACGCCATGCAGGCAGGGTGCTCCCCCTTGACGACCGTGTGGTCAACCCGGCAGAGGTGACCGCGGGAGCCCCTTCGGCTTCCCGGAAGGTTTCCATGTCGATCGACCCGTCCTCCTCCCTCCGCTCCACCACCGTCTCCAGGCTCCGCGCCGCCGGCTGCGTCTTCGCCGAGGACGAGGCGGAACTCCTCTTCTCCAGCGCGCACAGCGCCGACGACGTCGGCACCATGGTCGAGCGGCGCGCCGCGGGACTGCCCATCGAGCACGTCGTGGGCTGGGCCGCCTTCTCCGGGCTGCGGATCTCCGTCGACCCCGGGGTCTTCGTCCCCCGGCGCCGCACCGAGTTCCTCGTCGAGCACGCGGTGGCCCTGGCCGGGCCCGGGGCGCTCTGCGTCGACCTGTGCTGTGGCTCCGGCGCGGCGGGGGCGGTGCTGCTCTCGGCCGTGGAGGGCGCCGAGGTGTACGCCTCGGACATCGAGGCCGCCGCCGTGCGCTGCGCACGCCGCAACGTCGAGCCGCGCGGCGGCCGGGTCTTCGAGGGCGACCTGTTCGCACCGCTGCCGCGGGAGCTGCGCGGCCGCGTCGAGGTGCTGGTCGCCAACGTGCCGTACGTACCGACCGACGAGGTGGGCCTCCTGCCGCCCGAGGCACGCGAGCACGAGCCGCTGGTCGCGCTCGACGGCGGCTCGGACGGGCTCGACGTGTTGCGCAGGGTCGCGGCCGAGGCCGCCGACTGGCTGGCGCCCGGCGGCCATCTGCTGGTCGAGACCAGCGAACGCCAGGCGATCCGGGCCGTCGAGGTGCTGGCACCGCACGGCCTGACGCCACGTCTGGTGTCGTCCGAGGAGCGGTACGCGACGGCCGTGGTCGCCACGCGCCACTGACCCCCGGGCGGCCGGTTCGGCCTCGCGGACGGGCCGCGGGGTCGAACCGGCCGGGGGGTCGGTCCCTGGTGATGCTTCCGGATCAGGCCGGATCGGCGGGTCCGGCCCCGGCGGACGGAGCGCCCCCGCCGGTACGGGAACGGACGCGGCAGCGGGCGGAGCCCGCCGCCTGGAGGGTGATCGCGGCGTTGACCGGTACCTCCGTGTCGATCGCCTCGATCTCGAACTCCTGGAGCAGCATCGCCAGCGCGATCACCGACTCCAGCATGGAGAAGTGCTGACCGATGCAGGCGCGCGGGCCCCCGCCGAAGGGGAACCAGGCGTAGCGCGGACGGCTCGCCTCGGCCTCGGGCGTGAAGCGTTCGGGGTCGAAGCGCTCCGCGTCCTCCCAGTACGCCGGATGCCGGTGGGTGACCCAGGGGGCGACGATCACATCGGCGCCCGCGGGGATGGTGTGCCCGCCGATCTCCGTGGCCTCGACCGCCCGTCGGCCGATGGCCGGCGCGGCCGGGAAGAGCCGCATGGCCTCCTTCAGCACCTGGGTGAGATAGGGCAGCGCGTCGAGGTCGGCGGCGCCCGGCACCCGGCCGGCGAGGACGCGGTCGACCTCCTCGTGGGCCCGCTTCCGCTGCTCCGGGTGGAGGGCGAGCAGGTGCAGGGCGAAGCCGAGGGAGGTGGCCGTCGTCTCGTGTCCCGCGAGCAGGAAGACGAGGACCTGCTCCCGCAGTTCGGAGGCGTCGAAGCTGCCGTCCTCGGCGCTCTCGGCCTCGGAGAGGAGGGACAGCAGGTCCTGACCCCCGTCCTCGGCGGTTCCGGCGGCCCGGCGCTCGGCGATGATCCGGTCGCAGACGGCGTACAGCTCCTCGTGGGCGGCGAGGGCACGGCGGTTGCCGGGCGTCGGCCAGTCGCGCGGGATGTTCAGCGGCGAGAAGCCGCGGCGCAGCACGTAGTCGCCCATCACCGGGAAGGCGCGCTCCACGATCTCGACCGCCGCCTCGACGTCCGTGCCGAAGAGGATGCGGGCGACGGCGCGCAGGGCGAACCCGGTCATCTCGTCGATGACGTCGACGGTGGAGTCCTCGGCGGTCCGCCACGCCTCGGTGACCCGGGCGACCTCGGTGGCGACGGCCTCGGCGTAGCCGTCGACCCGGCGGCGGGTGAAGAGCGGCTGGACGAGCCGGCGCTGGCGCAGGTAGTCCTCGTCCTGGCTGGTCAGCAGGCCGTTGCCGAAGGACTCGCGGAGCTCCTGGTAAAAGGCGTTGTCCTTGCGGAAGTTGGCGGACTCGGTGGCCAGGACCTGCTGGACGCCCTCGGCGGAGAAGACCGCGTAGACGGTGGCGCGGATCCCGGGAGGTCCCGCGAAGATCCGGACGACGTCCCCGTGCGCCCGCTGGGCGTTCAGGAAGGTGCCCAGCGAGTCGTTCCTGAGGTCGAACATCGAGCCGAGCAGCGGCAGTCCTGCCGGGCCCGGAATCTCGTCGGTGGTTGCCATGTGTGCGTTGCCCCCTTGATCGTCACCGGCACGCCGATTCTTCCGCACGACCCGACCCGCCGGTAGCCGTGCTCGAACACCCGGCCGGAACCGGCCCGTTGGCGCGGATGTCAGTGCCCCCTGGGAGGCTCGTGCCATGGAACCCGTGGAGATGACCCTGCAGCTCACCGTCGACTGCGCCGACCCCCAGCGGCTCGTCCGCTTCTGGGCGGAGGCCCTGCGTTACGTGCCGCAGCCGCCGCCGGAGGGCCATGCGACGTGGCGGGCGTACTGGGCGTCGATCGGGGTGCCTGAGGAGGAGCTGACCGAGGGGGTCGGGGAGCTCCCCGAGTCCATCGTGGACCCGAAGGGGGTCGGGCCCCGGGTCTGGTTCCAGCAGGTCCCGGAGCCGAAGACGGTCAAGAACCGGCTGCATCTGGATCTGAAGGTCGGCGGGGGCCGGGACGTGCCGCTCCCGCTGCGGCGCGAGCGCGTGGACGGGGAGGTCGCGAGGCTGACGGCCCTGGGCGCGTCGATCCTGTACACGATGGACGAGCCGGACGGCATGGAGTACTACGCGGTGGTGCTGCAGGACCCGGAGGGCAACGAGTTCTGCGTGGTGTGACGTGCGCGGCGCGAGGGCGGATCCCGGCGGCGCTCCGCGGCGTCCGCGCGGTGTGACGCCGACGGGTCGCCGCGCGGGCGGCGGCGCGGGGGTTCGGGCGCCGCCCGGGCGTCGTCGCCGGTGCCGGCGCGCCCGACGGCCGGGCGCGCTCCGGCGGGCCGCCCACGACGTGCGGAGGCTCCCGCGCGGTGCTGGAATGGCTGGGAGGCCGTCTGTCGCCTGGGCGGGGCCACCCGCTACGGGGTCCGGCCGAGGCGGGAACCCGGAGCACGTGAGGAGTGGCCATGAGCGACGACCTGTCCGAACTCGAGGGCATGGGACCCGTCGACTACCTGATCCTGGAGTTCCCCGGCAACCGGATGACGGGCGAAGGGTTCCCCCTCCTCGTCGATCTGGTGGAGCGGGGCGTGATCCGCATCCTCGACCTGCAGTTCATCCGCAAGGACGAGGACGGATCGGTCACCGCGGTGGAGCTGAGGGACTTCGGGGACGAGGTCGACCTCACCGTGTTCGAGGGCGCCTCCTCCGGCCTGCTGGACCAGAGCGACGTCGACGACGCCGGTTCCGCGCTGGAGCCGGGCAACTCCGCAGGCGTCATCGTGTACGAGAACCTGTGGGCCGCCCCCTTCGCCCGGGCCATGCGGCGCAGCGGCGCGCAGATCGTGGCGAGCGGCCGGATTCCCGTCCAGGCGCTGCTGGCCTCGCTGGACGCCGCCGAGGCCGCCGACGGCGCGGCGGCCTGACCTCCCGATCGCATCCGGCCCCGAGCACTTCCTGGGAGATGACTGACCATGCCCGGACTTCTTCGCGGCGTCGCCCGCACCGCCGTCGTCGCCGGCACCGCCACCGCGGTGTCCAACCGCGTGTCACGGCGGCAGGCGGGCCGCTGGGCCCAGCAGGACTACGAACAGCAGCAGTACCGGCAACCGCCCCCCGCCCAGGCGCCCGCCCCGGCCGCGGCGCCCCCCGGTGACGACATGTCCACCAAGATCGAGCAGCTCAAGCAGCTCGGGGACCTCAAGGCCCAGGGCGTGCTGACCGAGGAGGAGTTCGAGGCGCAGAAGCGCAACCTCCTCGCGTCCTGACCCACGCGCGGTGGCCCGCACCCCGGTGGGGTGCGGGCCTCCTCGCGTACGGGAGACGACTAGCGGATCGGCATCCCGGAGAGCGTGCGGGCGATGACGAGGCGCTGGACCTCGCTGGTGCCCTCGAAGATCGTGTAGATCGCCGCGTCACGGTGCATCCGCTCCACCGGGTACTCCCGGGTGAAGCCGTTGCCGCCGAGGATCTGGATGGCCTGGCCGGTGACCTTCTTGGCGACCTCGCTCGCGTACAGCTTGGACATCGACCCCTCGGCCGAGGTGAACGGCTTGCCCGTGGTCGCCATCCAGGAGGCGCGCCAGACGAGGAGCCTGGCCGCGTCGATCTGGGTGCGCATGTCGGCGAGCTGGAAGGCGATGCCCTGGTTGTCGATGATCGGGCGGCCGAACTGCTCACGGGTCTTGGCGTAGTCGAGGGCGACCTCGTAGGCGGCGCGCGCGGTGCCGACCGCCATCGCGCCGACGGCCGGGCGGGACGCCTCGAAGGTGGCCATGGCGGCGTTCTTCACGCGCTCGCCACCGCCGGCCTTCGCCCTCTCGCGGGCCCGGGCGAGGCGCTCGTCGAGCTTCTCCTTGCCGCCGAGGAGACAGTGGCCGGGGACGCGGACGTCCTCCAGGACGACCTCGGCGGTGTGCGAGGCGCGGATGCCGTGCTTCTGGAACTTCTGCCCCTGGGAGAGGCCGGGGGTGTTCGGCGGCACGATGAAGGACGCGTGCCCCTTGGAGCCGAGCTCGGGGTCGACGACCGCGACGACGACGTGGACGTTGGCGATGCCGCCGTTGGTCGCCCAGGTCTTGGTGCCGTTGAGGACCCACTCGTCCTTCGCCTCGTCGTAGACGGCCCGGGTGCGCATCGAGGCGACGTCGGAGCCGGCGTCGGGCTCGGAGGAGCAGAAGGCGGCGACCTTGACGTCGTCGACGTCGCCGTACATCTGCGGGATCCAGGTCCCGATCTGCTCCTCGGTACCGTTGGCGAGGACGCCAACGGCGGCGAGGCCGGTGCCGACGATCGAGAGCGCGATGCCCGCGTCGCCCCAGAAGAGCTCCTCCATGGCCATCGGGATGCCGAGGCCCGTAGGGTCGAAGAACTGCTGGGCGTAGAAATCGAGAGAGTAGATGCCGATCTTGGCGGCTTCCTGGATGATCGGCCAGGGAGTCTCCTCACGCTCGTCCCACTCGGCGGCGGCGGGGCGCATCACGTCCTCGGCGAAGCCGTGCAGCCAGTCACGGACCTGCTTCTGGTCGTCGTTGAGTTCGAGCGTGAACTCGGCCATGTTCCCTCCCAGCAATGCGTTACTTGCGGTAACAGCAGTCTGTTACTCGCTGGTAGGCGCTGTCAACCTGCGAGGGACCGAGCGGCACCGGGTGCCGGTCGGGTGTTACGTTGCGACAGCCTCACGGAATTCGCACGGGCGGGGAGACACGCTATGGACACCACACACCGGACCGCCGACCAGCAGTCGCCGGCCGATCAGCGGCGCCGCGAACTGTTGGAGGCGGCGGACCGGGTGGTGCTCCGGGACGGCCCCGGGGCGTCGATGAACGCGATCGCCGCGGAGGCGGGGATCACCAAGCCGATCCTCTACCGGCACTTCGGCGACAAGGGCGGGCTGTACCGCGCGCTCGCGACCCGGCACACCGACGCGCTGCTCTCCGCGCTGCGGGCCGCCCTCGACGCACCGGCCGACCGGCGCCGGCGGGTGGAGTCCACCCTCGACACGTATCTCGCCTCGATCGAGGCGATGCCACAGGTCTACCGCTTCCTCATGCACCCCGCGGAGGAGACCCACCAGGCCGAGCAGGGCTTCGACGTGGGCCGCCACTCGGCGCCGGTGCTGCGGCGCATGGGCGAGGAGCTCGGCCAGGTCATCGCCGAGCGGATCGACCTCGGACCGGCGGGCGAGGCACAGGCGCGCATCTGGGGCCACGGCATCGTCGGCATGATGCACGCGGCGGGCGACTGGTGGCTGGGCGAACGCCCCTGCTCGCGAGCCGAGTTGGTGCGAGCCCTCGCGGACCTGCTGTGGGGCCGCCTGGCGGAGGCGGCCGACCGCGCCGGGGCTCCGGGCTTCTGAGCCACCCCCGGCGCGAACGACGACCGGGCGGGTCAGCGGCTCAGCGCGTCCGCTCCCCCGCCCCACGGCTCCTTGCGGATCGCACGGAGCAGGCGTGACTTGCGCCACCCCGTCACGCGGTCCGCGTAGACACCGCCCTCCAGGTGGTCCGTCTCGTGCTGGAGACAGCGCGCGAAGAACCCCGTGCCCTCCACCCGGGCGGGGGTGCCGTCCATGAGGACGCCCTCGACCACCGCGCGGTCGAAGCGGGGCGTCGGGGCCTCCAGACCCGGCAGCGAGAGACAGCCCTCCGGCCCCCGGATCACCTCCCCGTCGGCCTCCACCAGGCGCGGATTCACCAGGTGCCCGAGGTGACGCACGTCCTCGTCGTCGGGGCAGTCGAACACGAAGACCCGCAGGCCCACCCCCACCTGGTTCGCCGCGAGGCCCACGCCGTTGGCCGCGTACATCGTGGCGAACAGGTCCTCGACCAGCCGGGCGAGCTCCGGACCGAAGTCGCTGACGGGTTCACAAGGGGTGTGCAGTACCGGGTCGCCGAGCAAGGTCATGCCTCGGACGCGGCCGGAACTGCCGGGGATCGGCCGGTTTCGCATGGGCGTAAGGGTACGGTCCGCGTTGACCTCGTCGTTTCCGCGAGTGTCCCAGGGGTGCCGCAGTTCGGGTCGCCGGTCCTCTCTCGATAGGCTGAGCCCGGACCGACGCAAGGAGGAACAAGGAAGATGTCAGGACACCCCGGGAATCCAGAGCCGCTGTCGCCGCGCGCCAAACTGGCCGTGACGGCGGGCAAGGCCGCGGCCGCGGTGTCGCGCGCAGCAGGACGCGGCAGCGGATCGGTCATCGGCGGCAAGGTGGCGCTGAGGCTCGACCCGGACCTGCTGGGTCGGCTCGCGCAGCATCTGGACGTCGTCCTGGTGTCCGCGACGAACGGCAAGACCACCACGACCCGGCTGATCGCCGAGGCACTGCGGGCCAGCGGTCCCGTCGTCTCCAACGCCCTCGGCGCCAACATGCCCGCGGGCATCACCTCGGCGCTGGCCGGCGGCTCGGACGCCAAGTACGGCGTCATCGAGGTCGACGAGAAGTACCTCGCCGGAGTGGCCCGGGACACCACGCCCAAGGCGATCGCCCTGCTCAACCTCTCCCGCGACCAGCTCGACCGCGCCGCCGAGACCCGGATGCTCGCGGAGAAGTGGCGCGAGGGTCTGAGCGGGACGAAGGCCGTGGTCATCGCCAACGCCGACGACCCGCTGATCGTGTGGGCCGCCTCCTCCTCCCCCAACGTGGTGTGGGTCGCCGCCGGCCAGGAATGGAAGGACGACGCCTGGTCCTGCCCCGCCTGCGGCGGTGTGATGCAGCGCCCGGGCGACGACTGGTTCTGCGGCGAGTGCGGCTTCCGCCGGCCGGCGCCGAGTTGGGCGCTCAACGGCGACCACGTGCTCGACCCGCACGGTTCGGCCTGGCCGATCCACCTCCAGCTGCCCGGCCGCGCCAACAAGGCCAACGCCGCGACCTCCGCCGCCGTCGCCGCCGTCTTCGGCGTTCCGCCGCAGGTCGCCCTGGAGCGCATGTACCAGGTGCAGGCCGTGGCCGGCCGCTACGACGTCGTCTCCTTCCAGAACCGTGAGCTGCGGCTGCTCCTCGCGAAGAACCCGGCCGGCTGGCTCGAAACGTTTTCCCTCATCGACCAGCCGCCGACCCCGGTCATCCTCTCCGTGAACGCGCGCGGCGCCGACGGCACGGACACCTCCTGGCTCTGGGACGTCGACTACGGGCGGCTCGCCGGCCACCCGATCATGGTCATCGGCGACCGCAAGCTGGACCTGGCGGTCCGCCTGGAGGTCGCGGGCGTGGAGTTCCGCGTCTGCGAGACGCTCGACGAGGCGGTCCGCATGGCCCCGCCCGGACAGATCGAGCTGATCGCCAACTACACCGCCTTCCAGGACGTCCGCCGCCGCGTCGGCAACTGACCCGTAGAGGACTTGCAGCATGAGTGACAGCAGCCTGCGCCTGGTCTGGGTCTACCCCGACCTGCTCAGCACCTACGGCGACCAGGGCAACGCCCTCGTCGTCGAGCGCCGCGCCCGTCAGCGCGGTCTGGACGTCCAGCGCGTCGACGTCCGCAGCGACCAGCCGATCCCGACCTCCGGTGACATCTACCTGATCGGCGGCGGCGAGGACCGGCCGCAGCGGCTCGCGGCCGAGCGGCTGCGCCGCGACGGCGGCCTGGAGCGCGCCGCGTCCAACGGCGCGATCATCTTCTCGGTCTGCGCCGGCTACCAGATCCTGGGCCACGAGTTCATCAACGACCTCGGCGAGCGGGAGCCCGGCCTGGGCCTGATCGACGTGATCTCCACCCGCGGCGAGGGCGAGCGCTGCGTGGGCGACGTCCTCGCGGACATCGACCCGCGGCTCGGCCTCCCGCAGCTCACCGGGTTCGAGAACCACCAGGGCATCACCCATCTCGGCCCGACGGCCCGCCCCTTCGCCCGCACCGTCCTGGGCAAGGGCAACGGCACGGGTGACGGCACCGAGGGCGCGTACAACGACACCGTCTTCGGCACGTACATGCACGGCCCCGTCATGGCCCGCAACCCGCAGATCGCGGACCTGCTCCTGAAGCTGGCGCTGGACGTGAACGCGCTGCCGCCGACCGACGACCGGTGGTACGAGGCGCTGCGCGCCGAGCGGATCGCGGCCGCGACGCAGCCTGCCTGACGGTCCCGGCGGAGTGCACGTCTGAGCGCCCTTACGCCCATGGGATTCGTAAGTAAATACGGTGTCCAAACTGCGGACATCCGGTTCGGCCCCGCCACTCGGCACCGATAGGGTGGCGGGGATCCAACCGGACGACGTGGTCCGGAAGTCGGCCCACGTTGCAAAGGTATTCGGGCTATGCGCATTGGTGTGCTCACCTCCGGCGGCGACTGCCCCGGTCTGAACGCCGTCATCCGTTCCGTCGTGCACCGCGCCGTCGTCGACCACGGAGACGAGGTCATCGGCTTCCACGACGGCTGGAAGGGCCTCCTGGAGGCCGACTACCGCAAGCTCGACCTCGACGCGGTGGGCGGCATCCTGGCCCGCGGCGGCACCATCCTCGGCTCCTCCCGGGTCCAGCCCGCGCACCTGGTCGACGGCGTCGAGCGCGCCCGGGGCCATGTCGCCGAGCTCGGCCTCGACGCGATCATCCCGATCGGCGGCGAGGGCACCCTGAAGGCCGCCAACCTGCTCTCCCAGGCCGGGCTGCCGATCGTCGGCGTGCCGAAGACCATCGACAACGACATCGCCTCGACGGACGTCACCTTCGGCTTCGACACCGCCGTCGGCGTCGCGACGGAGGCCCTGGACCGGTTGAAGACCACCGCCGAGTCCCACCAGCGGGTCCTCATCGTCGAGGTCATGGGCCGGCACACCGGCTGGATCGCCCTGCACTCCGGCATGGCGGCCGGCGCGCACGCGATCGTGGTGCCCGAGCGTCCCTTCGACATCGACGAGCTGACCGCCCGGGTCGGCGAGCGCTTCGAGGCCGGCAAGCGCTTCGCGATCGTGGTGGTCGCCGAGGGCGCGAAGCCGCGCGAGGGCTCGATGAGCTTCGAGGTCGGCGCCAAGGACCAGTACGGCCACGAGCGCTTCACCGGCGTGGCCAACCAGCTCTCGGTGGAGCTGGAGCGCCGCCTCGGCAAGGAGGCCCGCCCGGTGATCCTCGGCCACGTCCAGCGCGGCGGCACGCCCACCGCGTACGACCGCGTCCTCGCCACCCGCTTCGGCTGGCACGCCGTGGAGGCGGCGCACCGCGGCGAGTTCGGGATGCTGACCGCGCTGCGCGGCACGGACATCACGATGGTTCCGCTGGCCCAGGCCGTGGAGACGCTCAAGACGGTCCCCGCGGAGCGCTACGCAGAGGCCGAGTGCGTGCTCTGACCCTCGTACCGACACCTCGAACCGCCCCCGGTCGCATCCGCGAACGGGGGCGGTTCTAGTCTGGTGCGGACAACAAGCGCGAATCGGGCTCCAGGAGTACACACATGGATCACAGCGGGCACGGCATGACCATGGATCTGCCGCCGTTCACGCTGGGACGGGGGCTCGAGTTCTCGCCGGACATGTTCTTCCTCATCGGCAGCGTCGTCGGACTCGCGCTGTACGGATGGGGCGTGGCGCGGCTGCGCGGGCGCGGTGACGCCTGGCCCGTCAGCCGGACGGTCTTCTTCGCCCTGGGCGTGCTGAGCATCGCGCTGATGATGTGCACCAAGCTCAACGACTACGGCATGGTCATGTTCAGCGTGCACATGGTGCAGCACATGATGATCTCGATGGTCTCGCCGATCCTGATCCTGCTCGGCGCGCCGGTCACGCTGGCGCTCCGGGCCCTGCCGGTCGCGCCCCGGGGCGACAAGGGTCCGCGCGAGCTGCTCCTGATGCTGCTGCACAGCCGGTACATGCGGATCATCACGCATCCCGCGTTCACGATCCCGCTCTTCATCGCGAGCCTCTACGGTTTCTACTTCACTCCGATCTTCGACACCCTCATGGGCTCGAAGATCGGGCACATCGCGATGATGGTGCACTTCCTCGCCGTCGGCCTGGTCTTCTTCTGGCCGATCATGGGAGTCGACCCGGGCCCCCACCGCCCCGGCTACGTGATGCGGATGCTGGAGCTCTTCGCCGGAATGCCGTTCCACGCCTTCTTCGGCATCGCGCTGATGATGGCGAGCGAGCCGATGATCAAGGCGTACGAGAATCCGCCCGCCTCCCTCGGGATCGACGCGCTCGCCGACCAGCACGCGGCGGGCGGCATCGCCTGGGCGTTCAGCGAGATCCCGTCGGTGCTGGTGCTGATCGCGCTGGTGTACCAGTGGTACCACTCCGAGCAGCGGCAGGCCGTCCGCAAGGACCGGGCCGCCGATCGTGACGGGGACAAGGAGCTGGAGGCGTACAACGCGTACCTCGCCTCGCTCGGCACCCGTGGCCGGCAGGTCGGGGCCCCGGACTGACTCCGCCGGAGGTGGCTGTGACGCGGGAGTAGCGCTGCGCCCGTCCCAGGGGTCACGATGAGGGTGACGGCCCCGTCGGGAGGAGGCGGACAGATGTCCGGTCCCACGAAGGCGATGAGCGTGATCACCGTCGCGGCCCTGGTGCTGACGACGGCGTACACGGTGGCGCTCGGCAGCAGCGGCTGGCTCTGGTTCGGCTGGATCGTGCTCGGCGTGGTCACCATCGGCATGGCGGCGGCGGACAGCTCCGCCCCCGCGGGCGCCCGTCGCCGGGGCCGGACCAGGCCCGGCCCCCAGCCCTGAGGCCTCCACGCGCACCCGGCCCGAGCGCCTTGCGCGCCGACGCGTCAGCGCGGCGCGAGGACGACCCATGTGTGGCCGGGGGCGAAGTTCAACGGCTTCCCGTCCGGCGTGGTGAAGGTCGTGCCCTTCTCGGCCGTCGGGCGGCTCCAGCGGGCGTCGTGGGCCCTTCCGTCGCGCAGCACGACGGCGGTGCCGCCGCCGACGGTCTCGGTGTAGGGCGAGACGCTGCCGAGGACGTCGTGGAAGCGCGAGGACCTTATGGTCACGTACTGCACCACGACGGTGCTCGCCGTCACCGGACCCTCGTCGGTGGTACGGGCGGGGCTGCCGTCCATCGCGACCCGCCAGCTCTTGTCGGCCGCGTTCCAGCTGAAGGTGTAGCGGGAGGCCGGGAAGCGCACGGTGCGCTCGTTGACCTGCTCGCCGCCCGCGGGTGCGGGGCCGAAGCGGAAGCCGATGTCCTTGGCGTCCTCGGCGTCCGGAGCGGCGGCGAGCGCCCGTCCGGGCAGGACGTAGAGGTTGTGGGGAGCGGGTCGGCCGCCGCCGCGCAGATAGGCGCCGGGGGCGTCCTCCGGGGGCAGCGGATACAGCGGGGCGGCCCGCAGGAAGGGCTTCAGGGCGGTCTGCGAGCCCGAGTAGGCCAGGGCGGGCCTGCCGAACTGGCGCAGGAGCTCGATGTCGGACTCGCGGGCGCTGCGGACGGGGCCGATCCGTTCCGGGAGGTCGGACGAGTAGACGGCGAGCAGCCGGGTCTGTCCGCCCTCCACCTGCTCGACGTAGACGATGTCGGCCGAGCCGAGACCGGTGTGCGGGCGGGCCGGGGGCACGTTGTCGATCTTGACGGCGAGCACCGGAGCGGGGCGGGCGGGCAGTCCCGTGAAGGGCGACCGGGTCTGCTGGGTGGGGGCGGTCGTCGTCGGCGCGGGGGTCGGCGGCGGGGTCGGGGTCGGCTCCGGGGTGCCGGAGTCGGCGCAGCCGTACAGCCCGGCGGTCGTCGCCGCGCACAGCAGCACGGCGACGGCTGCGCCGGGCCGTGGGTGTCGGTGCGCGGCGGCCATCAGGTCCACTCTCCGTCTCCAGTGTGGACCACGGTCGCCCGAGTGGTTAGAAATAGGCGATGCTCGACGGAGACGGGGGCCGCAGGTGTTCTACCAACTGATGAAGTACGTTCTGCTCGGACCGCTGCTGAGGCTGCTGTTCCGGCCTCGGATCGAGGGCCTGGAGCACATCCCCGAGGAGGGTGCGGCGATCGTCGCGGGGAACCATCTGTCGTTCTCCGACCACTTCCTCATGCCCGTGGTGCTGAAGCGCCGCATCACCTTCCTCGCCAAGCAGGAGTACTTCACCGGGCCGGGTCTGAAGGGCCGGCTGACCGCGGCGTTCTTCCGCAGCGCCGGGCAGATCCCGGTGGACCGCTCCGGCAAGGAGGCCGGGAAGGCGGCGATCCGCGAGGGGCTCGGCGTGCTGGCCGAGGGCGAGTTGCTCGGGATCTATCCGGAGGGGACCCGCTCGCACGACGGAAGGCTCTACAAGGGCAAGGTCGGGGTCGCCGTCATGGCGATCACGGCCGGGGTGCCGGTGATCCCGTGCGCGATGGTGGGCACCTTCGAGATCCAGCCGCCCGGCCAGGTCGTGCCCAAGGTCAGGCGGGTCACCATCCGCTTCGGGGAGCCCCTGGACTTCTCGCGGTACGCCGGGTTGGAGAACGAGAAGGCGGCCGTCCGCGCGGTGACGGACGAGATCATGTACGAGATCCTGGCGCTGTCGGGCCAGGAGTACGTCGACGACTACGCCGCCAAGGTGAAGGCGGAGGAGGAGTCGAAGGCGGCGAACGCCAGGGCTCCGCGGAGGTTCCCCCGCCGCGGACGCTGACAGCGGATCCGCGCACGGCGAACGGGCCCTTCCGGGCCGCCACCGCCGCCGTAGCGTCGCGCCCATGACCAAGGGACACGCATGCGTACTGGGAGCGACAGGGCAGGTGGGACGGGCGGCCGTGCGGGCCCTCGTCGAGGACGGCTGGGAGGTGACGGCGGCCTCGCGGCGCGGCGCGCGGGACGGGGCGTGGCCGGTGGAGGTCCGTTCGGTCGGGGTGGACCGGAACGAGCAGGGCGCGCTCGAAGCGGCGCTGGGTGACGGCTGTGACGTCCTGGTGGACATCGTCGCCTACGACGGCGCGCACGGACGGCAGCTGACCGGGCTCGCCGACCGGATCGGCTCGGCGGTGGTGATCTCCAGCGGCGCCGTCTACGAGGACGAGCGCGGCCGCGGCTTCGACACCCAGGACGAACCGGACGGCTTCCCCGCCTACCCGGTGCCGATCCCGGAGTCCTGGCGGACGGTCGCCCCGGGTGACGGTACGTACGGGACGCGGAAGAGGGCCCTGGAGCGGGAGCTGCTCGCGGCGGGCGAGGCGCTGCCGACGACGGTGGTGCGGGCCGGGGCGATCCACGGGCTGCACTGCGCCGGTCCACGCGAGCTGTGGTTCGTCAAGCGGGCCCTCGACGGGCGTCCGGTGCGCCTGCTCGCGTACGACGGCGCGTCGCGCTTCCACCCCGTCCACGCGGACAATCTGGGGGAGTTGATCCGGCTGGCGGCGGCGAAGCCGGGCAGCCGGGTGGTGAACGGCGCGGATCCGCAGGCGCCGACGGTGGCGGAGATCGGCCGGGCGATCGACGCCGTGATGGGTGTGGAGAGCGAGACGGTCCTCATCAGCGGTCCGCCGGAGGGCACGGTGGGGCTCACGCCGTGGACCGGGGCGCATCCGGTCGTCTACGGCATGACCGGGGCGGAGAGGGAGCTGGGGTACCGGCCGGTGGTGTCGTACGAGGAGTCGCTGCCGGCGACGGTCGAGTGGCTGACGGGGCGACTCGCGGTGCAGGACTGGCGGGAGGCGTTCCCGGGGCTGGTGAAGTATCCGGTGGACCTCTTCGACTACGCCGCCGAGGACGCCTGGCTCGCCGCCCGCGCGTGAGAGAGGGGCGGCCGTCGCAGGACGGCCGCCCCCTCGGTGGGTCGTACGGCTACGGCTGGGGCGTGGCGTGCGGAGCGCAGGTCACGTCCTTGGCGTCGAGCTTGCCCGACAGCAGGTACGCCTCCACCCGGGTGTTCAGGCAGGGGTTGGTGAGGTTGGTGATGCCGTGCGATCCGGCGTCCTTCTCCGTGATCAGGCGCGAGCCCTTGAACCGCTTGTGCAGTTCGAGCGCTCCGGCGTACGGCGTGGCCGCGTCGCGCTCCGCCTGGGTGATGAGGACCGGCGGCAGTCCCTTGCCGGTCCGCACCTCGGTCGGGCGCTGGCGCGGGGTGGACCAGGTGGCGCAGGGCAGGTTCATCCAGGCGTTGGACCAGGTCATGAACGGGTAGCGCTCGTGCAGCCGGCTGTTGTCGCGGTCCCACTTCCGCCAGCTGGTCGGCCAGGGGGCGTCGGCGCACTCCACGGCGGTGTAGACCGCGTTGCCGTTCTCGGAGGCGGCGTTGCCGGCCGTGTCGGTGGGGTCGGAGGCGGCCGAGTCGATCAGCGGCTGCGGGTCCCCGGCGGCGTACGCGCTCCACGCCTTGGCGACCGGCACCCACATGGAGTCGTAGTACGGCGCGTTCTGGAAGAAGCCGATGAGCTCGGCCGGGCCGACCTTGCCGCCGAGGGGGTTCTTCTTGGCGTCGGCGCGCAGGGTCTCCCACTGCTGCCTGACCTCGGCGTAGGTGTCGCCGAGGTGGAAGGTGGCGTCGTGCCGGGCGACCCAGGTCATCCAGTCCTTGAGCCGGCCCTCGAAGGCGATGTCCTGGTCGAGGTTGACCTCGTACCAGATCTTGCGGGTCGAGGGGTTGACGACGCTGTCGAGCACCATGCGGCGGACGTGCGTCGGGAAGAGCGTGCCGTAGACGGCGCCGAGGTAGGTGCCGTAGGAGACGCCGACGAAGTTGAGCTTCTTCTCGCCGAGCGCGGCCCGGATGACGTCGAGGTCCCGGGCGGTGTTCAGGGTGTTGATGTACGGCAGGATGTCGCCGCTCTTCTCGGCGCAGCCCTCGGCGTACTCGGCGGCGAGCTTGCGCTGCGCGAGCTTGTCGGCCTCGCTGTCGGGGACCGGGTCGAGCTTGGGTCCCTTGACGAACTCGGCCGGGTCGACGCAGGAGATGGGCGCGGAGCGGCCGACGCCGCGCGGGTCGAAGCCCACGAAGTCGTACGCCTTGGCGGTGTTCACCCAGAGCGGGGCCTTGGTGGTGACCCGGCGCGGGAAGCGCAGGCCGGAGCCGCCGGGGCCGCCCGGGTTGTAGAGCAGCGCGCCCTGGCGCTCGGCGGCGGTGCCGGTGGCGCCGATGCGGTCGACGGCGATCTTGATCTGCTTGCCGTTCGGGCGGCTGTAGTCGACCGGGACGGTGACCCAGCCGCAGGTGATCGGCTTCTCCAGCCCCCAGTCGGCGGGGCAGTCCTGCCAGTCGATGCCCTGCTTCGCCGCCCGCTCGGCGGCCAGGGCGACGCCGCGCGCCTCGCTGTCCGGTCGGTGGCGGCTGTCCGCGGTGGCGGTCGGCGCGGCCAGCGCGCCCGCCATGAGCGTGCCCGCTATCAGAGTGCCGGCCGAGCCGAGCACTGCTGTGCGTCTCACGTGGTGCCTCCCCCTCTGTCGGCGCCGCCCCCGTGGCGGCGCCGTGATGTCGGTCTGTCCGGGGGATCCTTTCGTTCCACCGGCGCGCGGCAAAAGGGCGTACGCGTGTTTCTTTGCCGAACCAATAACCGGAGAGCGGTGTACCGCTGAGCGGTGAGCTCAGGACGGCGCGAGGATCTCCAGCGCCTCGTCGAGGGTGCGGCGCAGCCGGAGGGCGTCGTCGGCGACGACGGTGACGAGGGCGGCGGGTCCGGCGAGCGGGGCGAGGACGGCGTTCCCGGCGAGCGTCCGGGGCTCGACCGGCTTGTCGGCGAACTCGGGGTCGACGACGAGGAGTTGGCCGGTGGCGCGGTGCCCGGCGAGAACGGCTCCGCCGTCCCATCCGCCGACGGCTCCGGGGCCGTACGCCAACTCCTGGTCCAGCAGGGGTCGTCCGGCCCGGCGGACGGTGAGACGGGTGACGAGCGTGCCGGTCTCCTCGCCGTGGCGGCCGAGGATCTGCTCCTCGCGGAGCACGAGCCGTGCGGTGGGGGCGAGTTCGACGGTGGTCCGCATCCGCAGGTCGGAGCCGCGCGCCGAGACGAGCTGCTCGGGCAGCCAGCGCAGCACGGCGTCGTCGCCGACGGTGAGCCTGATGTCGTACGTGGCGGGGACGTCGGCGCGGCCGGGGAGCGCCACGGTCGCGGCGGCCGAGTCGACCAGGAGCCGCGCCCCGTCCCGTACCTCGGTCTCGATCGCCAGCCGGTCACCGCCGAGCGGCGCGCTCATCGCCCCGACGACGGTGACCCGCGTGTACGGGCCGGTGACGCGGGTGCGGCGGAGGGCCAGGGGCCCGTCGCTCTCCAGGAGCGGCAGTCCCCCGTCGGCGTCGGCGACGATCCGGGCGGTGGCGCGCAGGCTCATGCGGCGGCGATCGCGGTCCAGGCGGCGAGCCTGCCACGGACCCAGTCGGCCACGGGGGCGACCCCCTGCTCGCCCGTGAGCGAGGTGAAGGCGACGGGCAGGTCGCCGCGCTGCGCCTTCGCGTCGCGGGCCATCCGCTCCAGGTCGGAGCCGACGTACGGGGCGAGGTCGGTCTTGTTGACGACCAGCAGGTCGGCGGTGGTGACGCCGGGCCCGCCCTTGCGGGGGATGTCGTCGCCGCCCGCGACGTCGATGACGAAGATCTGCGCGTCGACGAGGCCCTTGGAGAAGGTGGCGGTGAGGTTGTCGCCGCCGGACTCGACGAGGATCAGATCGAGCGGGCCGACGGTCTCCTCCAACTCCTCGACGGCTTCGAGGTTGGCGGAGATGTCGTCGCGGATCGCGGTGTGCGGGCAGGCGCCGGTCTCGACGGCCTGGATGCGCTCGGGCGGCAGGACGGCGTTGCGGAGCAGGAACTCGGCGTCCTCGCGCGTGTAGATGTCGTTGGTGACCACGGCGATCGACAGCTGGTCGCGCAGGAGGCGGCAGAGCGCGGCGACGGTCGCCGTCTTGCCGGAGCCGACGGGTCCGCCGAGCCCGATCCGCAGGGCGCGTCGGGTGCCGTCGGGCCGGTGGGCGTCGGCGGAGACGGCGCCGAGGTGGTCGTGGGAGTGGTCGAGGTGCATGGGGGGGCTCCAGGGGGTCTCAGGATGCGAAGAGGCGGACAGGCCAGGACGCGTGCTGCTCGGCGGTGATGTCGAGGAGGGGCGCGGACGCGGCGGGCAGGGCGTCGAGGCCCTGCCGGGCGGCGGTGGCGGCCTCCTCGGCGATCCGGTCCATGGCGGGGGCGAGGCGGGCGAGGACGGCGGTGGCCTGGAAGGGGTCCAGGCTCAGCAGCCGGACCGCCGCGGTGGCCGGGCCGCTGACGGTCTCGTACGCGACGCAGTGTGCGGCGTCCTCGGGGCCCAGCCCGGCGGCGCGGGCGGCGACGCCGAGGACGAGCGGCTGGTGCGCGCCGCGCGGGAACGCGGCCGCGAGGGCGTCGAGTTCGGGACAGGGCCAGGTGGCGCGGGCGGCCCGCACCATCTGCCGGCCGAGCTTGCGGGCCGCGGCGCGCAGGGCGGGCGAGGGGGTGCGGGCGTCGGCGGCGGCGTCGAGGGCGTGGAGGTCGTGGCCGAGCGCGGCCGCGGCGGCGAGGGCCGCCGCGGTGAGGCCGCTGGTGTGCAGCCGGCCGCGGCAGAACGCGGCGAGGCTCGCCGCGTCCGTGATGCGGCCGGCCTTGACGGCGGCCTCGGCCCCGCCGGAGTGGGCGTGTCCGCCGGCGGGGAACCGTCCGTCGGCGAGGACGAGGAGGGCGGCGCGATTCGTCATCAGAAGAGGAAGTAGCGCTGGGCCATGGGCAGTTCGGCGGCGGGCTCGGGCTCGACCGGCTCGCCGTCGATCGTGACCGTGAAGGTGTCGGCGTCGACCTCGACCCGGGGCAGCGCGTCGTTCTCCCGCATGTCGGCCTTGGTGACCCGCCGCGTGCTGCCGATCGCCGTGAACTCCTTGTTCACGCAGAGCCGTTGGGCGATGTCGTCCTCGATCGCCGCTTGGGCGACGAAGTTGAAGGAGCCGGCCGCGGCGGCCTTGCCGAGCGCGCCGAACATCGGCCGGGGTAGGACGGGCTGCGGGGTGGGGATGGAGGCGTTGGCGTCGCCCATCTGCGCGTAGGCGATCTGGCCGCCCTTGAGCACGGTCTGCGGCTTCACCCCGAAGAACGCCGGATCCCAGAGCACGAGGTCCGCGAGCTTGCCGGGCTCGACCGAGCCGATGAGGTGGTCCATTCCCTGGGCTGCTGCCGGGTTGATCGTGTACTTGGCGACATAGCGACGGGCCCGGTGGTTGTCCGCGCGGCCGTCGCCGGGCAGGGCACCCCGGCGCCTCTTCATCACGTGCGCGGTCTGCCAGGTGCGCATGATCACCTCGCCGACGCGCCCCATGGCCTGCGAGTCCGAGGAGATGATCGAGATGGCGCCCAGGTCGTGCAGGACGTCCTCGGCGGCGATCGTCGACGGCCGGATGCGGGACTCGGCGAAGGCGAGGTCCTCGGGGACGGCCGGGTTCAGGTGGTGGCAGACCATCAGCATGTCGAGGTGTTCCTCGATGGTGTTGACGGTGTGCGGCCTGGTCGGGTTGGTCGAGCTGGGCAGTATGTACGGCTCGGAGACGACGGTGATGATGTCGGGGGCGTGCCCGCCTCCGGCGCCTTCGGTGTGGTACGCGTGGACGGTACGGCCCGCGATGGCGGCGAGGGTGTCCCCGACGAATCCGGCCTCGTTCAAGGTGTCGGTGTGGATGGCGAGTTGGGCGCCGGTCTCCTCGCAGACGCCGAGGCAGGCGTCGATGACGGCAGGGGTCGCCCCCCAGTCCTCGTGGATCTTGAACCCGAGTGCGCCGCCCCTGAGTTGGGAGTGCATGGCCTCCCTGGACATCGTGTTGCCCTTGCCGAGCAGTCCGATGTTGACGGGGAAGGTGTCGAGCGCCTCGAACATCCGGGCGAGGTGCCAGGGGCCGGGGGTGATGGTGGTGGCCTTGGTGCCCTCGGCAGGCCCGGTCCCGCCCCCGACGAGGGTGGTGACGCCCGTGGCGAGCGCCTGCTCGACGACCGTCGGCGAGATGAAGTGGACATGGGCGTCGATGGCGCCCGCGGTGACGATCTTCCCGTTGCCGACGATCACCTCGGTCTCGGGGCCGATGACCAGATCGGGGTGGACCCCGTCCATGGTGTCCGGGTTGCCGGCCTTGCCGAGCGCGGTGATCCGGCCGTCGCGGATGCCGATGTCGGCCTTGACGACGCCCCAGTGGTCGATGATCACGGCGCCGGTCACGACGGTGTCGGGCGCACCCTCGGCGCGGGTCGTGCGGGCCTGGCCCATGGACTCGCGAATGACCTTGCCGCCGCCGAAGACCGCCTCGTCGCCGGCGCGGCCGGGGCCGCCGGAGCGGTCCTCCTCGATCTCGACCAGCAGGTCGGTGTCGGCGAGCCTGATGCGGTCGCCGGTGGTGGGGCCGAACAGGTCGGCGTACACGGCACGGTGGAGCTCAGGCACGGTCGGCCCCCTCGGTGGTGTCGGCCGGTGTCCCGGGTGTCGCGGCCGGCTCGGCGGCGGGCGGGTCGAGCGGGCCCGCGGTCTCGCCGCGCAGGCCGGGGACGACGCGGCGGCCCCGCAGCGGTACGAGCTCGATCTCGACGGGGATGCCGGGCTCGAAGCGCACGGCCGTGCCGGCGGCGATGTGCAACCGCCGGCCGTGCGCGGCCGAACGGTCGAACTCCAGGCCGGGGTTGGCCTCGGCGAAGTGGTAGTGGGAGCCGACCTGGACGGGCCGGTCGGCGGCGTTCAGGACGGTCAGGCGGGTCACGGGGCGGCCCTCGTTGAGGGCGACCGGACCTTCACCGTAAAGAGTCTCTCCGGGAATCATCGGCGACGTCCCCCGTCACACGATCGGGTCATGGACGGTGACGAGCTTGGTGCCGTCGGGGAAGGTCGCCTCGACCTGGACGTCGTGGATCATCTCGGGGATCCCGGCCATCACGTCGTCGCGGGTGAGGACCTTGCGACCGGAGGCCATGAGCTCGGCGACGGTGCGGCCGTCGCGGGCGCCTTCCAGGATGTGCGTGGTGATCAGGGCGACGGCCTCGGGGTGGTTGAGCTTCACTCCGCGTGCTCTGCGCTTCTCGGCCACGTCCGCCGCCACATGGATGAGCAGCCGTTCCTGCTCGTGCGGGGTCAGTTGCACGCTTCCACCTCACAGTCGTCCACCGGGCGGTCTCTCCCGGACAGCAGCGGACGTTACCGATCATCAACACGCTGTTGAACTGCGGTGACGTGCCGCCGGGCCAGACATTGCACGTTAGAGCGGAAGTTTTTCCGGCGCGTTAACTCCGGCTTTGCGTCTCCATGGACATCAGCGCCCGCAGCCCCTCCTCGATGACACGGACCTCGACGTTGCCGAAGAGCGCCTGCTGGGCGATGAAGCCCTGCGCGACGGCGATCATCGTCCGGGCGACATGGTCCGCGGGGACGTCGGCGGCCATCAGGCCGTTGGCCCGGTACGCCTCGACGAGGCCGGTCCACGCCTCGCGCATCCCGTCGTAGCCGGCCGTGAGGGTCCGGAACAGGTGCTCGTCGCGCAGCGTCTCGGCCCAGACCTGGAGGATGAGCCGCGCGAACGCCTGACGGTCCCCGCCCGGGATGCGCTCCTCCAGGAAGATCCGCATGACGGCGCCGAGCAGGACGTCCGGAGTGGGTGGCGGGGTGGCCCTGGACGCCTGCTCGAAGGCTCCGCGGATGCCGTCGAACGCCTCCGACGCGATGGCCGTGATCAGTTCGTCCTTGCCGCGGAAGTAGCGGTAGACGGCGCCGGCCGACAGTCCCACCTCGGTCAGGACGTCCGCCATCGACGTGGCGTGGAAGCCGTTGCGGGCGAAGCAGCGCGCGGCGCCGTCGAGGATCTGACGGCGGCGGGCGTCGAGGTGTTCCTGGGTGACACGAGCCATGACCGAAATCTAAAACGAACATTCCTTCTTGACAAGCGACCACCCCGGCGGGACAGTGAGCCCAGGAAGTAAAACGAACGATCCTTCTCTTTGAATCGAGAACGCCATGCCTGCCACCGCCACCCGCAAGACCCTCGCGGTGATGGTGCTGATCCCCGTGGTCGTGGCCCTGGCCCTGTCGGCCTTCGCCTGGCCCGCCGCTCGGATCGCCCCGCGCGACCTGCCGATCGGCGTCGCGGGGCCCGCCACCGCCGCCGCCCCCGTGGAACAGCGCCTCACCCAGCACGAGGGGGCCTTCGAGGTCCACCACTACGACACCGAGGCCGCCGCCCGCGCGGCGATCGAGGACCGGGTCGTATACGGCGCGGTGGTCGTCACGCCGCGGGGCCCCGAACTGCTGACCGCCTCCGCCGCGAGCCCGGTCGTCGCCGGACTGCTGCGCGAGGCCGTCGCCGCCCAGGCCCCGGCCGGCACCCCGGTGAAGGTGACCGACGTCGTCCCGGCGCCGGCGGGCGATCCGCGCGGCAGCGCCTTCGGGTCGAGCCTCTTCCCCCTGATCCTGGCCGGCGCCGCCTCCGGCATCCTGGTCACGGTCCTCGGGCTGCGCCGCGGCCGGGCGGCCCTCGCCCTGACGGGCGCGGCCGCGCTCGCCGGAATCGTCGGGACCACGCTCGGCCACAGCTGGCTCGGGGCGCTCACCGGTGACTGGTGGACGGAGGCCGGGGTCCTGGCGCTGACCGTCCTCGCCATCGGCGCGCCGCTCGCGGGGCTCGGAGCGCTGCTCGGCCGGCCCGGCCTCGGACTCGGGGCGCTCCTGATGATCCTGATCGGCAACCCCTTCTCGGGCGTGGCGAGCGCACCCGAACTCCTGCCGGCACCCGCCGGCGTGCTCGGCCAGTGGCTGCCGCCGGGCGCGGGCGGGTCGGCGCTGCGCTCGGTCGCCTTCTTCGACGGCGGCGGGGCGGGCGGGCCTCTGCTGGTGCTCGGCGTGTGGGCGATCGCCGGTGTGGCCGCGCTGCTGCTCGCCGGCCGGCGCGAGCCCGCCGCCGACGCGCAGGCGTCCGCCGCGCCTCCGGCCCCGGCGCCGAGCCCGGTGGCCTGAGCCGTCGCCGACGGCCCTCACTGCGGCCGCGTGCCCCCGCTGTAGCGGACGGGGGCACGCGGCTTTCTCATGCGCCGGGGGTGCCCGGGTCTCGGTGGCGGGCCGCGATCCCGAAGCGCCCCTGTTCACCCGGAGCGGACGAGAGGGTACGGACCGTGGAGACGGAGCTGACCACCCGCTCCTCGGGAGCCTCCCGCTCCGCTTCGAGTTTCTCCAGGTCGGCGGCGGAGACCAACGCCACGAGCGGCTTTCCGTGCCGGGTCACGACGACCCGCTCGTCGCCGTACACCACGCGGTTGATCAGGTCGGCGAGCTCTGCCCGTGCTTGCGTCACCGGAATCTCGTAAGCCATGCTCCTCATCTTACGGAATGTACGTCCTGTACATTTTGAAAGAACGGAGGCCGCCCATGCACGCCCGCCACGTCCTTCCCGAGTTCACCGAGCGCACCAGCTTCGGCAGCCGGACCCTCGACCCGTACTCCAAGCTGCTGGAGGAGCGGATCGTCTTCCTCGGCACGCCGATCGACGAGACCTCGGCCAACGACGTCATCACCCAGTTCCTGCATCTGGAGTACGCCGACCCCGACCGGGACATCTCGCTGTACATCAACTCCCCCGGCGGTTCGCCCAGCGCGATGTCCGCGATCTACGACACGATGCAGGTCGTCACCTGCGAGGTCGAGACCATCTGCCTCGCCCAGGCCGTGTCCACCGCCGCCGTGCTGCTCGCGGCCGGGACGCCCGGGAAGCGGCTCGCGCTGCCCGGCGCCCGGGTCGTGCTCCAGCAGCCCACGATGGAGGAGCCGTTGCGGGGGCAGCCCAGCGATCTGGACATCCAGGCACGGGAATTGCTCCGGCTGCGCGCGATGACGGCCGGGATGCTGGCGACCCACACCGGACGGAGCCGCGAGCGGATCGACGCCGACATCGACCGGACCACGATCCTCGACGCGCCGGCCGCCACCGCGTACGGCCTGGTGGATCACGTGGTCCAGAACCGGGGGTCGTCCGGCCGCGGGGCGAGGTGAGCGCGATGGTCCCCGAGCTGCCGCCACTGCCCGCCCTGACCCGCGCCGAGGGCGAGGTCGTCGACGCCTACCTCGCCGTCGTGGACCTCCTGGGGAGGATCAATCCATCCAGGATCTCGCATACTTATGGAGCGCTACGGGCGGCACAGGCCCTGGTGGGGCGGGCCACCGCGCTGCGCGACGCCCTGACCGTGATGCATGGGCGCGGCGAGGCCGAGGTGCACGCGGAGACGTTGGCCCGCGCGCTGCGGGTGTTGGACGGGGAACGCCGTTCGGAGCGGGTCACCGTGCCCGGGACACGCGCGAGTTGACATTTCCGCGTGTCGTGTCGAGGTCCACTCGGCCCAGCACGGCCACGGAAAGCCTCCCTCGTTCGGCGTAGTCGATGAATCGACATATGTGCGGGGTGAGTTGCGCAACAGGTGTACGCATCTGGCTGAATCGGGCGTTTCTCCCCTGGTGCGGGGCTCGTCAGCCCCATCTCAGAAGATCACGAAACATGTCTGTCCACCCGAATGGATCAGTCGTGAGGAGCCTCACATAGCGTCGTTTCAACTCGGATTTCGCCCTGAAAGTGAGTCAAGATCCCTCACGACGACAAGCCCCCGCCACCACGGCGGGGCGGTCCGGGCGGACGCCGAGTCCTGCCGCCGTCCCGGATGTCTGGTCGACAGGAGTGGATCGGCAGGAGTGGAGGACCCGAGCAGTACGGGACGACCGCGCATGGGGGTCGTGCCTCGGGGTGAAGCCGCAGCCGCGGCCGGGCAACTTCGCCAGCCCGAACCCGACAGGTCATCCTTCACAGGCGGCTGACGAAGGGTTGCGCATGACTGCGCAGATTCATGTCCCGTCCCTGCTGTCCCGGGCCGGAGCCGTCTCGGCTCTCACCCTCGCCGCCGTCGGCGGCACCATGCTGGCGCCGGGCGCCACCCCCGAGGCCCAGGCCGCGACCGCGCACGCCGGCAAGGCGCTGAGCATCGCGGCGGCCAAGAAGGGATCGCCCTACCGGTACGGAGCGTCGGGACCGAGCCGGTTCGACTGCTCGGGGCTCACGCTCTACTCGTACAAGAAGGCGGGCAAGTCCCTGCCCCGTACCGCGCAGCAGCAGTACAACAAGACCCGGCACATCTCCGCCTCCAGCCGGCAGAAGGGTGACCTGGTCTTCTTCCACTCGGGTGGACGGGTGTACCACGTGGGCATCTACGCCGGTAACAACAAGATCTGGCACTCGCCCAAGAAGGGCTCCTGGGTGAAGCTCGACAGGATCTGGTCGGCCAAGATCTCCTACGGCCGGGTCCGATGAGCGGGTGACCGGCGGATCCGCACCGGCCGGAGCCCCTCCGGCCGGAGCCCCGACGGCCTGCCTCCTCGCCGGCTGAACGACGGCCTCACGGGGGGGGTGCGGTGGCGCCGCCGCACCCTCACCCGCGCACCCGCCTCAGTTCCCCGCGAGGGGAGCCGACAACAGGGTCAGCCCCAGGGCGGCCAGCGCGCCGCCCGTCACCCCCTGCACGGTCCTGGCCGTCCGCGGACGGCGCAGCCAGTGACCGAGGCGGTCCACCAGGACGGCCACCAGGGGGAACCACAGCAGAGCGAGCAGCACCACGACGGACGCCAGCAACAGTGTGCGGGGCACGACCGCGACACCGTCCGGCACGAACTGCGGCAGCAGACTCAGAAAGAGCACGGGCGCCTTCGGGTTCAGCACATTGGCGAGGAACCCCTGGCGCAGCGCGCGGCCGACCCGCGCCTCCCCCGCGGTGGCGGGCGAGGCCTCCCCCGTCGCCCGCAGCGCGCCGCGGAGGGCCTGTACGCCGAGGTGGAGGACGTACACGCCACCGGCGATCTGGAGGGCGCGGTAGAGCGCCGGCACCGCGATCAGCACGGCCGCCAGGCCTGCCACCGCGAGGGCGGTGTGCACCAGGAGCCCGCCGGCCACCCCGACCGCACTGGCCACCCCGGCCCGCCGAGAGGCGAGCGCGCTGCGTACGACGACCGTGAAGTCGGCTCCCGGCATGGCCACCATGCCCGCCGCGACCCCGATGAAGGCGATCAGCTGTCCGTCCATGACCCCAGCGTGCCCGCCGCAAGCCTTTAGTGTGTAGACACGATCTTCTGGGTCTGGCCAAAGGAATCCTTTATGCAGGATCTGGTGCGGCTCGCGGCACTGGTGGCGGTCGCCGAGGACGGCTCGATCACCCGGGCCGCCGCCCGGCTCGGGTACACCCCGCCCGCGCTCTCCCAGCAGCTCGCCAAACTGGAGCGGGAGGCCGGCGCCGCGCTGCTCGTCCGGCACCACCGGGGCGCGCGGCTGACGCCCGCCGGTGAACTGCTCGTCAGCCGAGCGCGCCGTGTCCTGGACGAGATGGAGCGGGCGCGCCACGAGCTGGCGCAGCTCAGCGGACTCTCCGGCGGCCGGCTCCGGGTCGGCACCTTCACCACCGTCGGGATCCATCTGCTCCCACCGGTGCTGAGCGCGTTCCGCCGGGCTCATCCGGACGTGGAGCTGACGGTGGCCGAATACGAGCCGCCGGGCGGGGTGGCGGCGGTGGCCGAGGGCGAGGTCGATCTGGCGATCACCCACGTCTACGAGCCCGCCGAGCCCGCGCCGCCGCCGCCCGGGGTCGCGTTGGAGCCCCTGCTGGTGGAGGAGTTGGTCCTGGTCACGGCGCCGGGCCATGTGCTGGCGGAAGGCTCCGGCCGGCTGCCGATCGCGGAGCTCGCCGGCCAGCCGTTGATCAGCAGCGCGCCGGACCATCCGTCGAGGCGAGGAGTGGAGGGCGCGCTGGCCCGGGCCGGCGTGAGCCCGTCGGTCGTGTGCCGGACGCCGGGGTACGCCCTGGTGTGCGCGCTGGTCAGCGCGGGGCTCGGGGTGGCGGTGGTGCCGGAGATGGTCGCCATGATGGCGGCGTCTCCCCTGGGCGTGCGGGCGTTGGAGCCGACGTCGTTCCGTCGGACGATCTCGGTGGCGCACCGCGGCGAGGAGTCGGGGCCGGCGGCCCGGTCGCTCCGGGCGCTGCTGCGGAGCGGCTTCGCCCGTGCGGCCCCGTGAACGCCGGCCGTCGCGGGGCCGGCGGGCGGCGCTACGTTCCGGACACGATCTTCTGCGACACGCTCTAGGTCAGGACCGCGGGGGTCCGGTTCGCTGAGGGGGTCCAGGGGAGGTTGATCCAGACGGTCTTGCCGCCCTCCCTGGTCGGGGTGACCGAGAGCCGGCCGCCCGCCTCCTTGGCCAGGAAGCGGATGATGACCATCCCCCGGCCGTTGTCCTGCTGCACCGCCGCCGGGAGTCGCTGGGGCCACCGCGGATGGCTGTCGGTGACGCCGATGTGCAGCTGCTCCTCGCGCTCCAGCCGGACGTCGACGGTGAAGGTGGGCGACTGCCCGAAGGTGTGCTGGACGGCGTTGGTGGCCAGCTCGGAGACGATCAGCCGGATCGCGTCGGCGGCGTCGCACGCCTCGGCGAGCCCCCAGCCGGTCAGGATGTCGGCGACGTATCTGCGGGCGGCGGAGACCGAGGCGGGATCGCTCGGCAGAGTGACGGTTGCTTCCTGGTGGTCTGCCATGGCGACGCTGTCCCTTTCCCACCGGGCCCGGCCCGGATTGCGCTAGGCGTCAGAGTGCCACCGATCGCCCCGCCCCGTACGGCGATCCACCAAGATCTGTGCATATGTGTCGCTCGAAGCGGTGAACTCTGCTACGGCAGACCGTATTTGGACCGGCGAACTGCTGCGGTCAGTGGACCGCGGGCGCCGTGCGCACGATCGTCTCCACCGCCCGGTCGATCTGCGCGTCCGTCAGATCCGCGCGGGCCGTCAGGCGCAGCCGTGAGATGCCGTCCGGGACCGACGGGGGCCGGAAGCAGCCCACGGCGAGGCCCAGTTCGCGACAGTCCGCCGCCCATCGCAGGGCCGCCTCGGGCGCGGGGGCTCGCACCGAGACGACGGCCGCGTCCGGGCGTACGGCGGTCAGTCCGGCCTCGGTGAGCAGCCGGTGCAGGGTGGTCGCGACGGTCCGCGCGCGCTCGGCGAGGCCGGGTTCGCGGTCGATCAGCCGCAGGCCGGCCAGGGCGGCGCCCGCGGCGGCGGGGGCGAGTCCGGTGTCGAAGATGAAGGTCCGGGCCGCGTTGACCAGGTGCTCGATCACCCGGGCGGGGCCGAGGACGGCGCCGCCCTGGCTGCCGAGCGACTTGGAGAGGGTGAGGGTGGCGACGATGTCCGCGTCGCCGGCGAGACCCGCTTCGGCCAGGGCGCCACGGCCGCCTGCGCCGAGCACGCCCAGGCCGTGGGCGTCGTCGACGACCAGTGCGGCGCCATGGGCGCGGCACGCGTCGGCGATCTCGGTGAGAGGGGCCTTGTCACCGTCCACGGAGAACACGGAGTCGGTGACGGCGAGGGCCCTGCGGCCCTCATGGGCCCGCAGGGTCTTGCGCACCGCCTCGGCGTCGGCATGCGGGACCACGGCCGTCTCGGCGCGCGCGAGCCGGCAGCCGTCGACGATCGAGGCGTGGTTGCCCGCGTCCGAGACGATCAGCGAGTCGCGGCTGCTCAGCGCGGTGAGCGCGGCGAGATTGGCGGTGTAGCCGGAGGAGAAGACGAGGGCGGCCTCGAAGCCGCAGAACTCGGCGAGTTCGTGCTCCAGACGGGTGTGCAGCCGGGTGGTGCCGGTGACGAGTCGCGAGCCGGTGGCGCCTGCGCCCCAGTGCCGTGCCGCCTCGGCCGCCGCCTCGGTGATCTCCGGCCGGCGCGTCAGCCCGAGGTAGTCGTTGCTCGCCAGGTCCAGCAGGTCCGATACGGCGGCGCGGGGCCTGAGCGTGCGGACGAGCCCCGCCCGCTCGCGGTGGCGTGCCTCGGTGTCGGTCCAGTCGAACGCGGTCCCGCGGGTGTCCTCGTCCCGGTGCATGCGGCAGATCCCTTTTGTAGGCAGCGCACAGACCCTAACCGTCCGGAGCCAAGGTCAGGATGTGGCCATGCACACACCTCAAACGGCCTCGTTTGTTCAGATCCTCCTTGGCCGCGAGGTGTGCGGTAGGCCAGGATCACCCTTTATGGACCTGCTGAACACGCTGGTGGACAAGGGGCTGCGGCGCGAGCTGCCGAGCCGTGAAGAAGCGCTCGCCGTCCTGGCGACCTCCGACGACGATCTGCTCGATGTGGTGGCCGCGGCCGGCAAGGTGCGCCGCCAGTGGTTCGGGCGTCGGGTGAAACTCAACTACTTGGTCAATCTGAAGTCCGGGCTGTGTCCGGAGGACTGCTCGTACTGCTCCCAGCGGCTCGGCTCGACGGCCGGGATCCTCAAGTACAGCTGGCTGAAGCCGGACGAGGCGTCCCAGGCCGCCGCCGCCGGTGTCGCCGGCGGTGCGAAGCGGGTCTGTCTGGTGGCGAGCGGCCGCGGGCCGACCGACCGGGACGTGGAGCGGGTCGGCAAGACCATCGAGGCGATCAAGGAGCAGAACGAGGGCGTCGAGGTCTGCGCGTGCCTCGGTCTGCTCTCGGACGGCCAGGCGGAGCGGCTGCGCGAGGCGGGCGCCGACGCCTACAACCACAACCTGAACACGTCCGAGGGGACGTACGGCGAGATCACGACCACCCACACCTACCAGGACCGGGTGGACACCGTGCAGAAGGCGCATGCCGCCGGTCTGTCGGCCTGCTCCGGGCTGATCGCGGGCATGGGCGAGAGCGACGAGGACCTGGTCGACGTCGTCTACGCGCTGCGCGACCTCGGCTCGGACTCGGTGCCGGTGAACTTCCTCATCCCGTTCGAGGGCACTCCGCTGGCGAAGGAGTGGAACCTCACTCCGCAGCGTTGCCTGCGGATCCTGGCGATGGTGCGGTTCGTCTGCCCGGACGTGGAGGTCCGGATCGCGGGTGGACGCGAGGTGCACCTGCGCTCGATGCAGCCGCTCGCGCTGAACATCGCCAACTCGATCTTCCTCGGCGACTATCTGACGAGCGAGGGCCAGGCCGGTCAGGCGGACCTCGACATGATCGCGGACGCGGGCTTCGAGGTGGAGGGCATGGGCACGACCACGCTGCCCCGGCACCGCGCCGACGCTTCGGCCGCCGCCGCCGCCGCGGCCGGCGGGTGCGGCTCCGCGGCCTCGGCCGGCTGCGGTTCGGCGGCCGACGCGGGAGCGGGCTGCGGTTCGCACGCCGAGGCGGGCTCCGGCTGCGGGCCGTGCGGTGGCCACGCTCCGCAGGCCGACGCCCCCGAGGCCGAGCCGGCCGAGGCGTCCGGAGCCCGTACGGACCTGGTGGCGGTGCGCCGCCGCGGGGCCGGGACGGAGCTCGCGCCGAATGCGTAACGAGGAACTGCTCGCCCTGGACCGGGCGCACGTCTGGCACCCGTACGCCCCCATGCCGGGCCGTACGGATCCGCTGGTCGTCGCGTCCGCGTCCGGGGTGCGGCTCCGCCTCGCCGAACCGGTGCACGGTCAGGACGAGTTGATCGACGGCATGTCCTCGTGGTGGTCCGCGATCCACGGCTACAACCACCCCGTGCTCAACGAGGCGGCGCACGGCCAGCTGGACCGGATGAGCCACGTCATGTTCGGCGGGCTCACCCACGAGCCGGCCGTCCGGCTCGCCACCCGTCTGGTGGAGATCACCCCCGCACCGCTCCAGCACGTCTTCCTCAGCGACTCGGGCTCGGTCTCCGTCGAGGTCGCGGCCAAGATGTGCCTGCAGTACTGGCGCTCCGTCGGCAAGCCCGGCAAGCAGCGGCTGCTGACCTGGCGTGGCGGCTACCACGGCGACACCTGGCAGCCGATGTCGCTGTGCGACCCCGAGGGCGGGATGCACCAGCTGTGGTCGGGCGTGCTCCAGGAGCAGGTCTTCGTGGACGCGCCGCCCACCGCCTACGAGGAGTCGTACGCCGAGATGCTGCGGGAGCGGATCGCGCTCCACGCGGACGAGGTCGCCGCGGTGATCGTGGAGCCGGTGGTGCAGAACGCGGGTGGGATGCGCTTCCACGCGCCGGAGTACCTGCGGGTGCTGCGGGAGGCGTGCGACGAGCACGGCGTGCTGCTGATCTTCGACGAGATCGCGACCGGGTTCGGTCGTACGGGCACGCTGTTCGGCGCCGACCATGCCGGGATCTCGCCCGATGTCATGTGTGTGGGCAAGGCGCTGACCGGCGGCTATCTGTCGATGGCGGCGACGCTGTGCACGACGCGGATCGCCGAGGGGATCTCGCGGGGCGAGCTTCCGGTGCTCGCGCACGGGCCGACGTTCATGGGCAACCCGCTGGCCGCGTCGGTGGCGCTCGCGTCGCTGGACCTGCTGATGTCGCAGGACTGGGCGCTGGAGGTCAAGCGGATCGAGACGGGGCTCCGTCAGGGTCTCGCCGAGGCCGCGTCGCTGCCCGGTGTCCGGGACGTGCGGGTGCTCGGCGCCATCGGGGTGGTCCAGCTCGACCACGACGTCGACATGGCCGCGGCCTCGGAGGCGGCGGTCCGGGCGGGCGTGTGGCTGCGGCCGTTCCGCGACCTGATCTACACGATGCCGCCGTTCGTCACCGGCGACGCGGACCTGGCCCGTATCTGCGCCGCGGTGCGCGCGGCCGCGGTGGCGGGCTGACCGACCGGGCCGCGCCGCCCGGAGCAAGGGAGGCCGGTCCGTTCCGGTGCCCCTCGGGGCCCGGTGCGGGCCGGCGTGTCAGACGACCCCACGGCCGTGCGGGCGCGGGGGTTCAGAGAGGATGCGACACACCATGACCGTCATCGTCGTCAGCGGTACGGGGACGGAGATCGGCAAGACGATCGTGACGGCCGCCGTGGCCGCCGTCGCCGCGGCCCAGGGCCGGTCGGTGGCCGTGCTCAAGCCCGCGCAGACCGGTCTCGAACCGGGCGAGCGCGGGGACGCGGACGAGGTCGTACGGCTGTCCGGGGCGCAGACGTCGGCCGAACTGGCGCGATTCCCGGAGCCGTTGGCGCCCGCCACGGCCGCCCGGCGGGCCGGCATGGCGCCGGTCGGGCCGCGGGAGGTCGCCGAGGCGGCCACCAAACTGGCCGCCGAACACGATCTGGTGCTGGTGGAGGGCGCCGGCGGGCTCCTCGTCCGCTTCGACGAGGAGGGCGGGACCCTCGCCGACGTGGCCCGTCTGCTCGGCGCCCCGGTGCTCGTCGTGGTGCCCTCCGGGCTCGGCACGCTCAACACCACCCAGCTGACGGCCGAGGCCCTCACGGCACGCGGCATCGAGCAGCTCGGCATCGTCGTCGGCAGCTGGCCGGCCGCCCCGGACCTGGCGTCGTGCTGCAATCTGGCCGAACTCCCGGAGATGGCCGGGGCGCCGCTTCTCGGAGCCGTACCGGAGGGCGCGGGCGGCCTCGGTCCGGCCGAGTTCCGGGCGCGCGCGGGTGCGTGGCTGGCTCCGGCGCTCGGCGGGATCTGGGACGCGGAGGGCTTCGCGGCGAGCGCCCGGCCCTGACCCCTCCGTAAGCTGGATCCATGCGCGCACAGGTTTCGGAGATCGTGTTCGACTGCGCCGATCCGGCCGCTCTGGTGCGGTTCTGGGCCGGCCTCCTCGGCGGGGCTCCGGTCGACCGGGGCCCCGACTGGTCGTATGTGGAGCCTCCGGGCTTCGTCCGGATCGCCTTCCAGCTGGTGCCCGAGGGCAAGGTCGTCAAGAACCGGCTCCATCTGGATCTGGAGGCGCCGGAGCTGGACGCCGCGGCCGACGCGGCGACCGCCCTGGGCGCCACCCGGTCCGGTGGCGTCGTCACCGACCCGCAAGGGTCCTTTCAGGTGATGCGGGATCCCGAGGGCAACGAGTTCTGCTTCGTGTCGGGCTGAGAAGGGCCGTGGGCGGGCAGAATCCTCCCGTCCGTCCGCGTCTGCGCCGCCGAGCGTCGGAGGAGGAGGTCCGCGTATGTCCACGCGTTCCACCCGGGTCCCCCGGGACGCCGTCCACCATCCCCTGTTCGCGCGGTTCTACGCGCGGTTCAGCGTCTCCGCCGATACGAAGGGCGGCATCGGCGCCCTGCGTACGGAGCTGCTGACCGGTCTGTCCGGTCGGGCCATCGAGATCGGTGCCGGGAACGGGCTCAACTTCGCGCACTATCCGGGCGCCGTCTCCGAGGTCGTGGCCATCGAACCCGAGCGCCACCTGCGGACGTTGGCGGCCGACGCGGCGTTGCGCGCCGATGTGCCGGTGGACGTGGTGCCGGGTGCGGCGGAGGCGCTGCCGGTGAAGAGCGAGGCGTTCGACGCCGCGGTGGCCTCGCTGGTGCTGTGCACGGTGCGCGACGTGCCGAGGGCGCTCGCCGAGCTGCACCGGGTCCTGCGCCCCGGTGGTGAACTGCGTTTCTTCGAGCATGGGTTGGCACCGTCGCGTGGCATGGCCCGCGCCCAGCGCGCCCTGGACCGCACGGTGTGGCCGCTGCTGTTCGGCGGCTGTCACACGGCGCGCGATCCGCTGGCGGCGATCGAGGCGGCGGGGTTCGAACCGGTCGTGTACCGCCGGTTCACCGTGCCGGAGCAGGGGACCCGATTCCCCTCCTCGTACTGCATCCTCGGCTCGGCACGCCGGATCTGACGGCCTGTCGGTTCAGCGGCTCCACTGCCGCAGCTCGGCGGCGATGGCGCGGACGTCCGCCTCGCCCTTCTTGACGAGGCGGGCGAGATCGCGGACCTGTTCGGGCGAGGTGACGACCTTCTCACCGCTGGCGACGAGGTAGCCGTAGGCCACGGCGGAGGCGAACATCGCGTTGGAGTGCTCCAATGCCGGGATGTGCAGCAGGAGTTGGAGCAGCGCGGCGGCGCGGGCGTGCGGGTCGCTGTAGACGGGCACGCCGAAGATCTCGGCGTCGTGCCGGCCGACCGCGGCGACGAGCGCGCCCCAGTCGGTGACCTGCGGGTCGCCCGGCGTCTGGTGTTCGGCGACCATGAGGAGCCAGGAGATGTCGACCGTGAGGCTCATGCGGTGCGGTCACGCTCCGAGCCGAACTCCTCGGCGAACACGCCCTCGTACTGCTTCATGAAGTCGGCGGCCGCCTCGACGAAGGCCCGCCCCGACTCGCCCGCGTCCTGCTGGACGAGCTCCTCGATATAGCGGTTGACGCTCACTCCGCGCTGTTGTGCCCGCCGGCGGGCTGTGTCGGCGGTAGTTTCGTCCACACGTACGTTCAGCTGGGTCTTGGCCACACGACCACGCTAGCGCCGGTGCGCTAGCAGCGACAAGGGGAGCCGCCATGGCGTCACCGTTCCGCTTCGCGGCCAGCATGCTGACGCCCGGGACGGGCGAGGAGTGGCGCGCACGCTGCCGCCGGGCCGAGGAACTCGGCTACGACCGGATCCTCGTCCCGGACCATCTGGGGATGCCCGCCCCGTTCCCCGCCCTGGTGGCCGCCGCCGAGGCCACGACCCTGCCGCGCGTGGGCACCTTCGTCCTCAACGCCGGTTTCTGGAATCCGGTCCTGCTGGCCCGCGAGGTGACCACGACGGTCGCCCTCACCGGCGGCAGGCTGGACCTGGGGCTCGGTGCGGGCTATGTCCGCGAGGAGCACGAGCGGGCGGGGATCGACTTCCTTCCCCCGGGCCGGAGGGTCGACCATCTCACCCGCGTCGTCGAGGAGTTGGAGCGGATCCTCGGCAGCGCGGAAGGCGACCGGCCGCCTCTGCTGATCGGCGGCAACGGCGACCGGGTGCTGCGTCTCGCCGCCCGGCACGCCGACGTCATGGCGTTCACCGGCGGACGCACCGGGTCGGGTCGTGTGGAGGTCCTGTCCGCCGAGGAGATGGACGAGCGGGTGGCCACGTACCGCCGCTTCGAGAAGGAGGCCGACCGCCTCGCCCCGGCCGAGCTGAACCTGCTGCTCCAGCGGGTCGTCGTGACCGACGACCGCGCCGCGGCGATGGCGGAGTTCCTCCCGTACGTGTCGCATCTGAGCGAGGAGGAGGTGCCGGACCTCCCCCTGCTGGCGGTCGGCACCGTGCGGGAGATCGCCGACCAGTTGCGCGAGCGGCGCGAGCGGTACGGCATCTCGTCCCTCACGGTCATGGACAACGCCATGGAGGCGTTCGGCCCGGTGATCGAGGAGCTGCGGTCACGCTGACGCGACCCCCGGATGCCGCCGCAGGGCCGAGACCCGCCGACCCGACCGAGGAGACGCCTCCAGGGCGCGTGCCAGGCGTCGCGGGACAGGCGCCACTGTCGACACACGCCTCAGGCGCAGGAGGGGCACAGACCCCGGTAGGTGACCTCGACCTCGGAGACCGCGAAGCCGAACCGCTCCTCCGCCGGGAGGTCGGCCAGCAGGTCGCCGGTCGGGTGGACGTCACGGATGGTCCCGCAGCCGGCGCAGACCAGGTGCTGGTGGGGGTGGTGGGCGTTGGGGTCGTAGCGCTTGGCGCGGCCGTCGGTGGAGACCTCGACGACCTCGCCGAGGGAGACCAGCTCGCCCAGGGTGTTGTAGACCGTCGCCCGGGAGATCTCGGGCAGCCGCCGGGCCGCGCGGACGTGCACCTCGTCGGCCGTGAGGTGCACGTGGTCGCCGTCGAGGACCTCCGCGACCACACGCCGCTGAGAGGTCATCCGCCAGCCACGCCCACGCAGTCGCTCCAGCAGGTCGCTCATGTCGGTTCACCCATTCAGCTCGGACTTCGGTGGGACGTTCGACGCTCCCGGAGGGGCGTCGGGCTTCCGATGGGACAGAGGATTGACGTTCTTCTTGACTTGGACTCTGTCTATCGTAGGATCGATTCCGGCAATAGCCAAGGGACAAGATGGCTCCGGTCGGGTGACACGACCACCTCCGGAACCGCCGCCCCGGCTGAGCACCACGATCCGCCCCGTCCGGAAGGATTCCCATGTCCGAGAACCACGATGCAGTCGTCACCGACGCGAAAGCCGAGGGAACGGGAGGCTGCCCGGTCGCGCACACCGCGCGTGCCGCGCACCCGACCCAGGGCGGCGGAAACCGCCAGTGGTGGCCGGAGCGGCTCAACCTGAAGATCCTCGCCAAGAACCCCGCCGTGGCGAACCCGCTCGGTGAGGAGTTCGACTACGCCGAGGCGTTCACGTCCCTCGACCTCGCAGCCGTCAAGCGCGACATCGCGGAGGTCCTCACCACCTCGCAGGACTGGTGGCCCGCCGACTTCGGCAACTACGGCCCGCTCATGATCCGTATGGCCTGGCACAGCGCCGGCACGTACCGCATCAGCGACGGCCGCGGCGGCGCCGGCGCCGGCCAGCAGCGCTTCGCGCCGCTGAACAGCTGGCCGGACAACGGCAACCTCGACAAGGCGCGCCGCCTGCTGTGGCCGGTCAAGCAGAAGTACGGCCAGTCCATCTCCTGGGCCGACCTCATGATCCTCACCGGCAACGTCGCCCTGGAGTCGATGGGCTTCGAGACCTTCGGCTTCGCCGGTGGCCGTGCCGACGTGTGGGAGCCCGACGAGGACGTCTACTGGGGCCCGGAGACCACCTGGCTCGGCGACGAGCGCTACACCGGCGACCGCGAGCTGGAGAGCCCGCTCGGCGCGGTCCAGATGGGCCTCATCTACGTCAACCCCGAGGGCCCCAACGGCAACCCGGACCCGATCGCCGCGGCCCGCGACATCCGCGAGACCTTCCGCCGCATGGCGATGAACGACGAGGAGACCGTCGCCCTCATCGCCGGTGGCCACACCTTCGGCAAGGCGCACGGCGCCGGCCCGGCGGAGAACGTCGGCGCCGACCCCGAGGCCGCGCCGCTGGAGGCCCAGGGCCTCGGCTGGGCGAACACGTACGGCACCGGCAAGGGCGGCGACGCGATCACCAGTGGCCTGGAGGTCACCTGGACCACCACGCCCGCGCAGTGGAGCCACGACTTCTTCAAGCACCTCTTCGAGTACGACTACGAGCTCACCAAGAGCCCGGCCGGTGCTCACCAGTGGGTCGCGAAGGACTCCGAGGAGATCATCCCGGACGCCCACGACGCGTCGAAGAAGCACCGCCCGACCATGCTCACCACCGACCTGTCGCTCCGCTTCGACCCGGTCTACGAGCAGATCTCGCGCCGCTTCTACGAGCACCCGGAGCAGTTCGCGGACGCCTTCGCCCGCGCCTGGTACAAGCTGACGCACCGCGACATGGGCCCGGTCGTCCGCTACCTCGGCCCGGAGGTCCCCTCCGAGGTACTGCTGTGGCAGGACCCGCTGCCGGCGCGCGAGGGCGAGCTCATCGACGCCGCCGACATCGCCTCCCTCAAGGAGCGCATCCTCGGCACGGGCCTCACGGTCTCGCAGCTGGTCTCCGCGGCCTGGGCCGCCGCCTCCTCCTTCCGCGGCAGCGACAAGCGCGGCGGCGCCAACGGCGGCCGCATCCGCCTGGAGCCGCAGCGCAACTGGGAGGTCAACAACCCGGACGAGCTGGCGCAGGTGCTGCGCGCGCTCGAGGGCGTCAAGGCCGCTTTCGACGCCGAGGGCGGCAAGAAGGTCTCGATCGCCGACCTCGTCGTGCTCGCGGGCTCCGCGGCCGTGGAGAAGGCGGCCAAGGACGGCGGCTACGACATCGAGGTGCCGTTCACGCCGGGCCGTGTCGACGCCTCGCAGGAGCAGACGGACGTCGAGTCGTTCGCCGCTCTGGAGCCGGCCGCCGACGGCTTCCGCAACTACGCCGGCAAGGGCAACCGCCTGCCGGCCGAGTTCCTGCTGCTGGACCGGGCGAACCTGCTCACCGTCAGCGCCCCCGAGCTGACCGTCCTCGTCGGCGGCCTGCGTGTCCTGGGCGCCAACCACGCCCAGTCCAAGCACGGCGTCCTCACGGACAGGCCGGGCACGCTGACCAACGACTTCTTCGTCAACCTGCTCGACCTGGGCACCACGTGGAAGTCGACGTCCTCGGCGCAGGACGAGTTCGAGGGCCGCGACGCGGCGGGCGAGGTCAAGTGGACCGGCACCCGCGCCGACCTGGTCTTCGGCTCGAACTCCGAGCTGCGCGCGCTGGCCGAGGTCTACGCGAGCGCCGACGCGAAGGAGAAGTTCGTGAAGGACTTCGTCGCGGCGTGGACGAAGGTCATGGAGCTGGACCGCTTCGACCTCGTCTGATCGCGGAGCACGGGCCCTGAGGCCCGGCCGTGACGTCCGGGCCTGCCCCTTCGGGCAGGCCCGGACCGCTGTCCGCCCATATGGCGAAACACGGTCGACGGCGGCGCAGACCGGTGGTGGGATGCGGATCATGACCGAACTGCGCATCCGGACCGCCGCCCCGGCCGACCTCGACGCCGTCCTCGCCTTCTGGAAGGTGGCCGCCGAGGGCACCAGCATCAGCGACGACCGCGCCGGGATCGAGCGGCTCGTCTCCCGCGACCCCGAGGCCCTGATCCTGGCCGAACGCGGCGACGAGCTCGCCGGCACGGTGATCGCCGGCTTCGACGGCTGGCGCTGCCACCTCTACCGGCTCGCCGTCCATCCGGACCACCGCCGCCGAGGCGTGGGCAGCGCGCTGATCGACGCCGCCGAGGAGCGTTTCGTACGGCTCGGCGGGCGTCGGGTCGACGCCATGGTGCTCGACCGCAACGAACTCGGGCAGCATGCGTGGCGCGCGGCCGAGTACGGCCCCGACCAGGCGTGGACCCGCTGGGTGAAGCCGCTCCACGCCGCCCCCCGGGGATGAGAGCCGCTTTGCCCGTCCTTTACCATGGGACTTCCCTCCCGCACGATCGAAAGGTGTGAGCGTCCGCCCATGGGCGAGCCTCCCAGTACCAAGCGCGCGATCCCTCTGCCCGTGACTGATCATGGGACGGAGGTGAACCGATGATCGAAGTGCTTCTGCTCGTGGTGGCGCTGCTGCTCTCGCTCGCGTGCGGCGCCTTCGTCGCGGCCGAGTTCTCGCTCACCACGGTCGAACGGTCCGATCTCGAACAGGCCGTGGAGCGGGGTGAGAGGGGCGCGGCGAGCGCGCTCAAGGCCGTCAAGTCGCTCACCTTCCAGCTCTCCGGCGCCCAGCTCGGCATCACCGTCACCAACCTGATCGTCGGCATGCTCTCCGAGCCCTCGATCGCCAAGCTGATCCGCGGTCCGCTGGAGGACCTCGGCTTCTCCTCCTCGGTGGCCTCCTCGGTCGCCCTGGTCCTCGGCACGGCCCTGTCGACCGTCGTCCTGATGGTCGTCGGCGAGCTGGTCCCCAAGAACTGGGCGATCTCCTCGCCACTGGCGATCGCCAAGCGGGTCGCCACCCCGCAGCGGGTGTTCACCGCCGCGTTCAAGCCGCTCATCAGCCACCTCAACAACACCGCCAACCGCATCCTGCGCCGGCTCGGCATGGAGCCGACCGAGGAGCTGGCCTCGGCGCGCTCCCCCAAGGAGCTCGTCGCGCTGGCCCGCCACTCCGCCAAGGAGGGCGCCCTGGAGGCGGACACCGCGGAGCTGTTCGTGCGGACGCTGAACCTGGCCGAGCTGACCGCGGAGAACGTGATGACCCCGCGCGTCCAGGTCACCGCCCTGGAGGTGCAGGCCACCGCGGAGGACGTCGCCAACGCGACCCGTGCGACCGGCCTGTCCCGCTTCCCCGTCTACCGGGGCAGCCTCGACTCGGTGGTCGGGATCGCCCACATCAAGGACGTCCTGGCCATACCGGCCCACGAGCGGCGCCTGCGTCGCATCGGGGACATGGTGCGCGAGCCGCTGCTCGTCCCGGAGACCCTGACCGTCGACCGGCTGCTCGACCGGCTGTCCGGCAAGCAGACGATGGCGGTCGTCATCGACGAGTACGGCGGCACCGCCGGCGTCGCGACGCTGGAGGACATCGTCGAGGAGGTCGTCGGCGAGGTGCGGGACGAGCACGACCCGCACGAGACACCCGACCTCGCACGGGCGGGGGTGGACGCGGACGGGCGCGAGCTGTGGTCGGCCGACGGCGCCGCCCGCACCGACCAGCTGGAGGCCATCGGCCTGCGCGTGCCCGACGGGCCGTACGAGACCCTGGCGGGCGTACTCGCCACCAGCCTCGGCCGGATCCCCGCGGTCGGCGACAGCGTGGAGCTGGCCGGCTGGGAGCTCGACGTCGTGGACGCCTCCGGGCGCCGGGCCGCGCGGGTGCTGATGCACGCGCCGTCCGCCGAGGAGTCCCAGGAGACCGGGGAGACGGACCGATGACCGCGATCCAGTTGTTGATCGGCTTCCTGACCCTGGTCGTGAACGCCTTCTTCGTCGGCGCCGAGTTCGCCCTGATCTCCGTACGCCGCAGTCAGATCGAGCCCGCGGCCGAGGCGGGTGACCGCAGGGCGCGCAGCGTCGTCTGGGGTCTCGAACACGTCTCGGCGCTGCTCGCCGCGGCACAGCTCGGCATCACGCTGTGCACCCTGGTGCTCGGCATCGTCGCCGAGCCCGCCATCGCGCACCTGCTCGAACCCGTCTTCGACGCGGTCGGTGTGCCGCACGGTCTGGTGCACCCGATCTCGTTCGTGATCGCGCTGGCCGTGGCGACCTATCTGCACATGCTGCTCGGCGAGATGGTCCCGAAGAACATCGCGCTGGCCGAGCCCACCCGCTCGGCCCTGATCCTCGGCCCGCCGCTGGTGGCGATCGCCCGGGCGCTGCGTCCGGTGATCTTCACGATCAACGCCTTCGCCAACGCGATCCTGAAGTTGCTGCGGGTGGAGGTCAAGGACGAGGTCTCGGCGACCTTCTCGGACGACGAGCTGGCCAGGATGGTCACGGACGCGGGGGTCGGGGGTCTGCTCGACGACCGCACGGCGGAGCGTCTGCACGACGCCCTCGAACTGGGCCGTCGCCCGGTGCGGGACGTGGTCATGCCGGTGGAGAAGGTCGTGTACGCGGCGGTCGGCACGACGCCGGAGGAGCTGGAGGCGCTGTCCGCCGCGTCGGGCTTCTCCCGCTTCCCCGTGGTCGACACGGGCCGCCGGATCCTGGGCTACCTGCATGTGAAGGACGCCCTGGACGCGACCCCGCGCGACCTGCCGTTCCCGGTGTCCGCCATGCGGCCGATCGCCCGGGTCCGGGCGGCCACGCCGATGGACGACGTCCTGACGGCGATGCGCCGCAGCCGCACGCACCTCGCGGCGGTCCTGGACGAGGACGGCAAGCTGGCCGGACTCGTCACGATGGAGGACGTCCTGCGCGAGCTGGTCGGGCGCCCCGCGGCGTCCTGACACCGCACGATCCGGAGCCCCGGGGCGCGTCCGCGCCCCGGGGCTCCGGCGGACCGACGGCCGCATACCAGACGGTATGATCGCTCCGTCATGGAAATGAATGCCGCCTACACAAGTCTGGTCGCCGTCGGCGACAGTTTCACCGAAGGCATGTCGGACCGACTGCCCGACGGGACCTACCGGGGGTGGGCGGACCTCCTCGCGGCCCGGCTGGCCGCACGCTCCGACGGGTTCCGCTACGCCAACCTCGCGGTACGGGGGAAGCTCATCGGACAGATCGTCGAGGAGCAGGTCGACCTCGCCGCCGCCATGAAGGCGGACGTGGTGACCCTGGTCGGCGGGCTGAACGACACCCTGCGGCCGAAGTGCGACATGGGCCGGGTGCGGGGTCTGCTCACCGAGGCGGTCGAGAAGCTGGCGCCCTCCTGCGGGCAGCTCGTCCTGATGCGCAGCCCGGGCCGCAACGGCCCCGTCATGCAGCGCTTCCGGCCCCGTATGGAGGAGCTCTTCGACCACATCGACGCGCTCGCCGCCCGGCACGGCGCCCTGGTGGTCGACCTTTACGGCGCACCGGCGCTCGGCGACCCGCGCCTGTGGGACGTCGACCGGCTCCATCTGACCGACGAGGGCCACCGGCGGGTGGCCGAGGCGGTCTGGCAGACGCTGGGCCTCGCCCCGGAGCAGGACTGGCGGACACCGCTGCCCGCGAGCCTGCCGCCGGGCTGGGCGTCCCGCCGCCTCGCGGACGCCCGGTTCGCGAAGGAGCACCTCGGCCCGTGGATCGGCCGCCGGCTGACCGGCCGCTCCTCCGGTGACGGCCGCCCGGCCAAGCGGCCCGAGCTGCTGCCGTACGAGCCGCCGACGGCCTGAGCGGCCGGCGGGGACCGCCGGGGCGTGACGGGCGTCTCATGACGGTCTCGTAGCAAGAGACGAATCGGACCCTGTCGCTGGCCTGCAGAAATCGCCAGTAGAATTCGGTCACGTGACTGCTGTGACTGCGAAGCCCCGCATCCCCAATGTCCTGGCCGGCCGCTACGCCTCCGCGGAGCTCGCCGTCCTCTGGTCCCCCGAGCAGAAGGTGAAGCTGGAGCGCCGGCTGTGGCTCGCCGTGCTGCGTGCCCAGAAGGACCTCGGGATCGAGGTCCCGGACGCGGCCCTCGCCGACTACGAGCGCGTGCTCGACCAGGTCGACCTCGGCTCCATCGCCGAGCGCGAGAAGGTCACCCGGCACGACGTGAAGGCCCGGATCGAGGAGTTCAACGCCCTCGCCGGTCACGAGCACGTCCACAAGGGCATGACCTCCCGCGACCTCACCGAGAACGTGGAGCAGCTGCAGATCCGGCTCTCGCTGGAGCTGATGCGGGACCGCACGGTCGCCGTCCTGGCCCGCCTCGGCAAGCTCTCCGGCGAGTACGCCGAGCTCGTCATGGCCGGCCGCTCCCACAACGTCGCCGCCCAGGCCACGACCCTCGGCAAGCGTTTCGCCACGGCCGCCGACGAGCTGCTCGTCGCGTACGGCCGCCTGGAGGAGCTGATCGCCCGCTACCCGCTGCGCGGCATCAAGGGCCCGGTCGGCACCGCCCAGGACATGCTGGACCTGCTCGGCGGCGACGCGGCCAAGCTGGCGGACCTGGAGCAGCGGATCGCCGGTCACCTCGGCTTCGCGCACGCCTTCACCTCGGTCGGCCAGGTCTACCCGCGCTCGCTCGACTACGACGTGGTCACCGGGCTCGTGCAGCTGGCCGCCGCGCCGTCGTCGGTCGCCAAGACGATCCGCCTGATGGCCGGCCACGAGCTGGTCACCGAGGGCTTCAAGCCCGGCCAGGTCGGCTCCTCCGCGATGCCGCACAAGATGAACACCCGCTCCTGCGAGCGCGTCAACGGCCTCATGGTCATCCTCCGCGGCTACGCGTCGATGACGGGCGAGCTGGCGGGCGACCAGTGGAACGAGGGCGACGTCTCCTGCTCGGTGGTCCGCCGGGTCGCGCTGCCCGACGCGTTCTTCGCGCTCGACGGTCTCCTGGAGACCTTCCTGACCGTGCTCGACGAGTTCGGCGCGTTCCCGGCCGTCGTCGCCCGCGAGCTGGACCGCTACCTCCCCTTCCTCGCCACCACCAAGGTCCTGATGGGCGCCGTCCGCGCCGGGGTCGGCCGTGAGCTCGCCCACGAGGCCATCAAGGAGAACGCCGTGGCCTCCGCGCTCGCCATGCGCGAGCAGGGCGCCGAGCGCAACGAGCTGCTGGACAAGCTCGCCGCCGACGAGCGCATCCCGCTGGACCGCGCGCAGCTCGACGCGCTGATGGCGGACAAGCTGTCGTTCACCGGCGCCGCCGCCGACCAGGTCGCCGTGGTGGTCTCCCGTGTCGAGGAGATCGTCAAGCGGCACCCGGAGGCCGCGGCGTACACCCCCGGGTCGATCCTCTGACCCGGTTCACACCGCAGGAGCTCGAGGCCGCCCGCGACCGCGTCATCCCCGACGTGGCCGCGGGCGGCCTTTCGGTCCTCTTCTGCGGGATCAATCCGGGACTGATGTCGGCGGCGACGGGCCACCACTTCGCGCGGCCGGGCAACCGCTTCTGGCCGGTGCTCGACCTGTCCGGCTTCACGCCACGGCTGCTGAGGCCGGCGGAGCAGGACGAGTTGCTCTCGTACGGGCTCGGCATCACGAACGTGGTGGCGAGGGCGACCGCGCGGGCCGACGAACTGAGCGCCGAGGAGTTCCGGGAGGGCGGCCGGCTGCTGACGGAGCGGGTCGAGCGGTTGCGTCCGCGCTGGCTCGCGGTGGTCGGCATCACGGCGTACCGGACGGCGTTCGGGGAGCGTGGCGCCGCGGTCGGTCCGCAGGACCGGACGATCGGGGAGACCCGGATCTGGGCGCTGCCCAACCCGAGCGGTCTGAACGCGCGCTGGACGCTGTCGTCGATGGCGGAGGAGTACGGGCGCTTGCGCGAGGCCGCGGAGCTTCCGGACCGGCGGGTCTAGGCGCGGCAAGCGCGGGGGCCGGAGTACGGGCGCTTGCGCGAGGCCGCTGAGCTTCCGGACCGGCGGGTCTAGGCGCGGCAAGCGCGGGGGCGGGGTCCGGCCGGGCGGCGCGTGTCGGCCGTCGGGCGGGCGACGGCCTCGCCGTGGCCGGGGCGCTACGGCGGTTCGGTCTCGGTGACCCAGGCCATGAGCCGGAACTCCCCCTCGCCGCAGGGCGCGAGGCCGAGGGCGACCCAGCGGGCGTCCACGCGCCAGAGCTGGATGTCGGGCACCGAGGCGCAGATCTGCGACCAGGGCGGCGGTATCGCCTCGCCCGCGCCGACGCGGGCGAGCAGGCCGTACAGGCCCAGCAGGTGCGGCGGGCCCCAGCGGGCCTCCAGGAGCAGCGCGAGCGCTTCCCGCTCTGCCTCCGCCTGTTCCTCCGTGGGGTCTTCGACGGGTAACTCGGTCATGTGGAAGCCCTCGGCGGGGAACGCGCGGGCGCGCAGCAGATCGAGGGCGGTGAGGTGCTGTGCGAGCGTCATGGGTTCAGTAAACCCGCAGCCTCTGACAGCCGGCGCCCCGTCAGACCGCTCGCCCGCCGACGGCGGGCGCGGGCGACGCTCGCCGCCCTCCGGTCCATTGAGTAACATCCGCCAGACACGCGTACGAGCTGGGAGGACACACTGTGGGGCGGCTGACCGGCGGGGATCCGTCGCTGCTGCGGCGGATCAACTCCGCGGTGGTACTCCATGCTCTGCGGGGCGCCGACGCGCTCACGCTCACGGACCTGACCCGGATCACCGGGCTGTCACGGCCGACGGTCGAGGGCGTGGTCGAAGGGCTGATCGTCGGCGGTCTCGTCGTCGAGGCGGCGCCCGAGGAGGGCGAGGCAAGACGGCAGGGACGCCCCGCGCGCAGGTTCCGCTTCCGGGCGGAGGCCGGGCATCTGCTGGGCATCGAGATCGGACCGCACCGGGTCGCCGCCCTGTTGTCGGGTCTCGACGGGCGGATCATCGGCGCGGGGGCCCGTGAGGTCTCGGAGACGGCACCGGAGGACGAGCGGCTGGAGCGCGTCCGCACGGTCGTCGCGGACGTGCTGCGCAGGGCCGGGGTGGCCCGCTCCAACCTTCGGGCGGTCGGCGTGGGGACGCCGGGGATCGTCGAGGCGGACGGGACGGTGCGGCTGGGCACGGCGCTGCCCGGCTGGACGGGCCTGGCGCTCGGGGAGCGGCTGCGGCGGTCGTTCCGGTGCCCGGTGCTGGTGGAGAACGACGCGAACGCGGCGGCCGTCGCCGAGCACTGGAAGGGCGCGGCGACCGACTCCGACGACATCGTCTTCGTGCTCGCCGGGCTGAGCCCGGGCGCGGGCTCGCTGATCGGGGGGCGTCTGCACCGCGGATTCGGCGGGGCGGCCGGGGAGATCGGGGCGCTGCACCTGCTCGGCCAGGGAGCCACCCCGGAACACCTGCTGTCGACGACGGACGAGCCACTGCATCCGCTGGACGAACAGGCGGTCACCGAGGTCTTCGCGCTGGCCCGGCAGGGCGACGCGCGGGCGGAGGCGGCGGTGGAGCGTTTCACGCAGCGTCTGGTGCACGACGTGGCGGCGCTGGTGCTGGCGCTCGACCCGGAGCTGGTGGTCATCGGCGGCTGGGCGGCCGGCCTGGACGGCGTGCTGCAGCCGCTCCGCGACGAGCTGGCCCGTTTCTGTCTGCGCCCGCCGCGCGTGGTCCTGTCGATGCTGGGCGAGGCGGCGGTGGGCACGGGCGCCCTGCGCCTGGCCCTGGACCATGTGGAGGAACAACTCTTCGCCGTCGAGGGCACGGTGACGGCCCGTCGCTGACGGGTCCGTCGCCCCGCTCGTCGGCCGCTCGCGGCGGGCCTGGTTCGCCGGGTCCTCGGGAGGGCGGCCGACGCGGTCGGCGCCCGTCCGGAACGGAGCGAGCCCGTGAGCGGACCGCCGCGGCGGTGCCCCTCACGGGCTCGGTGCGTGGAAGCGAGCCGGTGTCGGTCGGCTCAGGACGCCATCACCAGGTCGCCCGAGTCGCCGAACGTCAGGCGGCAGGTGTCGGCGCGGTAGGTGGCGACCGATACCGCCGCGGTGCGGCCCTCGGAGAGGTAGCGGGTGGTGACGACGAGGACCGGGGCGCCGGGGAGGCGGTCCAGTTCCTTGGCGTCGTCGGCGCGCGCGGAGCCGAGCTCCACGGCGCGGTCCTGGCCGTCCAGGGCGAGCCGCTGGAGTTCGCGCAGCACGCCGCGGGCGCGGGCCTGGCCGGACGGGGTGTCGATCGCGGTCAGCTCGGGGACGGAGTCGGACGGCACGTAGAGGAGCTCGGCCGCGACCGGCTGGCCCTGGGTGACCCGCAGACGGCGTACGACGTGCACCTGCTCGTCGGGCTCGATGTCCAGGAGGCGGGCGACGGAGGCGGGCGCCACGGCGGTGGCCGAGTCCACGGACTGCCAGGTCTCCTCGGCCACACCGGGCCAGCCGTGCTGCGTGGTGGAGACGTCCACCCCGACACGGGGCGGTGCGACGGTGGTGCCGACGCCGCGACGGCGCTGCAGGCGGCCCTCCAGCTCCAGCTGCTCCAGGGCCTGGCGGAGCGTGGCCCTGGCGACGCCGAAGCGGGCGGCGAGCTCGCGTTCGTTGGGAAGGATCTCACCGACCGCGAAGTCGGAGTCGAGCGCTTCGCCGATCACGGTCTTGAGGTGCCAGTACTTCGGCTCCGGCACCGTCTCCAGCTGCGTGGTCCCCACCCTGATCCTCCGCATTCGCCGTGTCCCCGGCGGTTTTCCGCGCCCTTGTTTATTAAAGGTTCCTGCACTATCTCTGCGACCATAAGGCGGCGCACCCCCTTGGTCAAGACCAATCCTGACGCGGATACCCGGGAACGCGCCCGTCCGGCGTAGATCGTTCACAGGACGTTCGCGCCGCCGTGAGCCGCGCGCAGCAAAGCGCCCCGCCTCCGGAGCGGAGACGGGGCACCTGTGGGAGGCCGTCAGGTCAGTCGACGTCCACGGCGTGGAGCTTGTCCGGGTTCCGGACGATGTAGACGCACTGGATGCGCCCGTCCCGCACCTCGATCTGGAAGACCGAGTCGGGCTTGCCGTCGACGAGCGCGAGCAGCGCGGGTCCCGCGTTGAGCTCCATGAAGCGGAACTCGTAGAGGGTCTCCGCGCCCTGGCTGACGGCGGCGAGGAAGCGGCCGACCTTGTCCGCGTTCTCGATGATCCGCAGGGGCGCCTTGGACTTGCCTCCGCTGTCGCCGACGAGACGGACGTCGGGGGCGAGCAGGTCCAGGAGCTGTTCGAGGTCCCCGCCGGCCGCGGCGGCGAGGAAGCGCTCGGTGAGGTCGCGGCGCTCGGCCGGGTCGACGTCGTAGCGGGGCCTGCCCTCGTCGACATGGCGGCGGGCCCGGCCGGCGAGCTGGCGGACGGCCGCCTCGGAGCGGTCGAGGGCGGTGGCGATCTCCCCGTAGGGGAAGCCGAAGGCCTCGCGGAGCACGAAGACCGCGCGCTCCAGCGGTGAGAGGGATTCGAGGACGACGAGCACGGCGACCGAGACGGAGTCGGCGAGCATGGCGCGCTCGGCGGTGTCGGGGACGGCGGGGCCGAAGTCCGTGACGACCGGTTCGGGCAGCCACGGCCCGACGTACGACTCCCGGCGGGACTGGACCTGGCGCAGCCGGTCGAGCGCGAGGCGGGTGGTGATGCGTACGAGGAAGGCCCGCGGCTCGCGGACGTCGTCGCGGTCCGAGGAGGTCCAGCGCAGCCACGCCTCCTGGACCACGTCCTCGGCGTCGGCGACGCGGCCGAGCATGCGGTACGCCACGCCGATGAGCATCGGCCGGTGTTCTTGGAAGACGTCGGTCAGAGTGTCGGTCGCCACTCCCCCATCCCAGCCGACCGGCCGGAGTCTGTCCAGTTCCGGCCGAACTCTTGAACTCCTGCCTACTGAGCGGTAATCCTTGCTGACAGGGTGTCTAAGTCAGGGAGTCAGGCGTATGTCCGAGCAGATCTCGTTCACGATCCCATCCCCGCGCGGTCCGCGGAGCGTGTCCCTGACGTACGAACGCAGGGGCGCGGGTGAGCCGTTGCTGCTGCTCCACGGCATCGGGCACCACTGGCAGGCGTGGGAGCCGGTGCTCGACATCCTCGCCGCCGAACGCGACGTCGTCGCCGTCGACCTCCCCGGCTTCGGCACCTCGCCCGCCCTGCCGGAGGGCTTGGACCACGACCTCTCGACGGTCGTGCCGGTGCTCGGCGCCTTCTGCGAGGCCGTCGGGATCGAACGGCCGCACGTCGCGGGCAACTCCCTCGGCGGGCTCCTCTCCCTCGAACTGGGCCGAGAGAAGCGGGTGCGTTCGGTCACGGCCCTCTCCCCGGCCGGGTTCTGGTCGGAGGGCGAGCGCCGGTACGCCTTCGGCACGTTGCGCGCGATGCGGGCGGCGGCCCTCTCGATGCCCGTGCCGCTGATCGACCGGCTCTCCCGCAGCGCCGCCGGGCGCACGGTGCTGACGAGCACGATCTACGCACGTCCCGGGCGCCGCTCACCCGAGGCGGTGGTCGCGGAGACGCTCGCGCTGCGGGAGGCCACCGGCTTCCGGGAGACGCTGGAGGCGGGACGGACGGTGCGGTTCGCGGAGGACGTCTCGACCGTGCCGGTCACGATCGCCTGGGGCACCCGCGACCGGCTGCTCCTGCCCCGGCAGGGGGTCCGCGCCAAGCACACGATGCCGGGCGCCCGTCTGGTGCGACTGCCGGGCTGCGGTCACGTCCCCATGAACGACGACCCGGCGCTCGTCGCCCGGGTCGTCCTCGACGGCAGCCGCTGACGCCTTCGCCCTCGCCTCCTGTCCCTGCGCCGCGTTGCGGAAGTCGTCCTGGGTGGCGGCCGGACCGAGGGGCTGCTGGAACGCGTACGTCCCCCAGTGCGTCGGGAGCGTGCTGGACGCCGGCACGGCAGCGGTCTCCAGGTCCAGGACCACGAGGACTTCGTTTCGTTCGGGCTCGACGCCGGGCTGGACGACGGCGAGCAGGGCGGTTCCGGAGGGGGCGGGCGCGCGCTGGGGCCCACTGCCGGAGCGGGTGGCCGGGCCCGAGCGCGGCGGGCCTCGGCGGGTGCGGACGTGAAACAGGGCCGCTTCCCCGGGCCGTCCTGCCGGGCCGGCCCCTGGGCCGAACGGGGTCCGGTCCGGTCTGTTCACGTGGGGTTCGTGTGTCCGCCGTCCCTCGGCGCTAGGCATGAGGACGGCACGACGGATGCACCCGGCCCAGCACTTGGAGGCGCTTCGATGTCCTACTCCGTCCCCGGCGGCTCGTCCCCCGCCCGTCGCAGCGTGCTGCGCGGCTCGCTCGCCGCGTCGGCGGCGCTCACCCTCGGTGGTGCCGCGGCCTCCGCCCCGGCGCTGGCGCTCTCGGGGCGGCCACGGGCCGCGTGGGGGGTGCAGACGGGCGACGTGACCTCCTCCTCGGGTCTCGTCTGGGTCCGCTCGGACCGGCCGGCCCGGATGATCGTGGAGACCTCGGCGAGCGAATCGTTCCGGCGCGTCCACCGCCACGTCGGCCCACTGCTCGGCGCGGGCAGCGACTTCACCGGGACGACGGCGCTGCGCGGGCTGCCCGCCGGCGAGCAGATCCACTACCGGGTCACGCTCGCGGACCAGGACGACCCGCGCCGCACCGGCGAACCGGTCGTCGGCACCTTCCGTACCGCTCCGGCGCGGCGCCGCGACGGGGTGCGCTTCCTGTGGTCGGGCGACATCGCCGGGCAGGGCTGGGGGATCAACCCGGACATCGGCGGCTTCCGGGCGTACGAGGAGATGCGCCGGCTGAACCCGGACTTCTTCCTGTGCAGCGGCGACACCATCTACGCGGACGGGCCCCTCCAGCCGACCGTGACCCTGCCCGACGGCCGGATCTGGCGGAACGTCACGACCCCGGAGAAGGCGAAGGTCGCCGAGACCCTGGACGAATACCGCGGCAACTTCCGCTACAACCTCCTCGACCACCACGTACGGGCCTTCAACGCCCAGGTGCCGTCGATCGTGCAGTGGGACGACCACGAGGTCCGCAACAACTGGTACCCCGGCCAGATCCTGGACGACGCCCGCTACACGGAGAAGGACGTGGACGTGCTCGCGGCCCGCGCCTCACGCGCGTTCGCCGAGTACTTCCCGGTCTCCACGCTCCACGCGCGCGGTGGCGCCGTGGAAGGGCGGATGCACCGGGTGGTCCAGTACGGCCCGCTGCTCGACGTCTTCGTGCTCGACATGCGCTCGTACCGCAACGCCAACTCCCCCGGTCGCCAGGCGGACGACACCACCGGCATCCTCGGCTCCGAGCAGCTCGCCTGGCTGAAGCGCGAGCTGAGCCGCTCGCGGGCGGTCTGGAAGGTGCTCGCCGCCGACATGCCGCTGGGCCTCGTCGTCCCCGACGGCTCGGCGGACATCGAGGGCATCGCGCAGGGCGACCCCGGCGCCCCGCTCGGCCGGGAGCTGCAGATCGCGGAGTTGCTGCGCTTCATCAAGCACCGGCGGATCACCGGCACGCTCTGGCTGACCGCCGACGTCCACCACACCTCGGCCCAGCACTACGCGCCCGAGCGCGCCGCCTTCCAGGACTTCGCCCCCTTCTGGGAGTTCGTCTCCGGCCCGCTGGCCGCGGGCGGCTTCCCGGCCAGCAGGCTGGACGCCACCTTCGGCCCCGAGCGGGTCTTCGTACGGGCGCCGGAGCGGGCGAACCTCTCCCCGATGGAGACCCCGCAGTACTTCGGCGAGGTTGACATCGACGGCGGGAGCGGGGAGTTGACGGTCCGGCTGCGCGCCGAGGGCGGAACCGTGCTGTTCAGCAGGGCGCTTCAGCCGGGCCGGGTCGGCCAGTGACCACAACCCTCGTTGCCTCGGCGGCATTTACTTGCCATAGTGGAAAGTAGTTGCTGTCGAGGACGAGGGGGACCGTCATGTCCGCACACACGGACGCGGCGCAGGCGTTGCACCGGTCACGCGCGATGGAGGACGCGGTACGCAAGCGCAGCGGCTGGTACGGGCGCTATCTGCTGGTCTTCGGCGCCACCCAGCTCGCCCTGGTGCCGACGATCCTGCTGTGGCGGAGCCCGCTCGTGACCGCCGTCTCGATGACCCTCTACGCGCTCGTCGTGGCCGGGCTGAGCTTCTACGCGGCCCGCCAGCGGGCCGTCCGGCGGAGCTTCGGACTGCGGCACGGTCTCGTCATCGGGGGCTGGGCCGCGCTCTACGCGGCCGCGCTGGTCCTCGGGCTGAACGTGTGGGCGGACAGCGTCCCGTTCGCGCTGGTCGCGGCCGTCTGCTGCGCGCTCCCGCCCGCGGTCGGGGCTTGGCTGGAGGCGCGGAGGCCCACGACGTGAGCGCCACGGAGCAGCAGGGCGCCCACCCCCGGCACGATCTGGAGCCGCTGCTGACGTCGCCGGTGCGGCTCTCGGTCGTGGCGGCTCTCGCACCGCTGGACAAGGCCGAGTTCGCGTTCGTACGGGATCTGGTGGAGGTGACCGACTCGGCGCTGTCGAAGCAGGTGGCCGCGCTGGAGGAGGCGGGGATCGTGTCGGTGGACAAGGGCCGGGTGGGACGACGCCCCCGGACGTGGCTGGCCCTGACCGCCGAGGGCCGGACCGTGTACCGGCGCCATCTCGACGCCCTGCGGGCGATCGCCGGGGCCTGAGCGGCGGCAGCGGGGACAACGGGCCGAGGACGCGGGCCGAGGACGCGGGCCGACGCACGCCCCCGGCTGGGGACGCCGGCCGGCGCACGCCACCGGCTGAGGACGGGGGCGGACGCATGGGCCCCCGGCCGAAGGCGTGCGCCGGCGGAACGCCCCCTGGCCGAGGCCGCGGTGACGCCCTGATCCTCGCGGTCCCGGCTCGTTGTCAGTGGTGGGTCCTACCGTCCTTTCCATGACGCGATCCGTACAGGCGCTCGCCTATTCACGCCCGTCCGCCCTGGAGTCCTCCGGTGCCGGCCGACTGCTCGGCCTGGAGACCTCCGGTGGGCTGACCCCCGCGGGCGCCGAGGCGCATCCCCGTTTCTTCTCCGGCTTCCTGACGTCCCCGCAGATCGCGGCACGCGGTCTGCTCGCGGTCGCCGACGTGGCGGCCGCCCGCTACTACCAGCGGATACGGCCGGGTTCGCTGGACCCGGTCGTGACGGGGAACGGCGACCGGCTGCGCTTCGAGTCCTTCTCGGGCTGCGGTGGGGTGTACGCGCGGCTCGACGTGCTCAGCGAGGGGCTCGACGGCGCGGAGACGGGACACGGCACCACCAACGTCGACGTCAACAACCCCCTGCGTGAAGCCCTGTCCCGGATGACGGGAACCGATCCGCTGCATCTGAGGGTGGGCCCGGACGAGCTGGCGGTGACCACTCTGGAGGGCGCGGTCGTCGAGAAGAAGGTTCCGCTGCCCGACCGCTGGCTGCGGGGCTTCGCCGAGGCGCAGGTGGCGTCCGCGGGGTTCGATCTGCGCGCGGAGCTGACGGGCCCGGAGGCCGTGCGGTTCCTGCGCTCGCTGCCGCGCTCGCAGGGCAGGGGCGCCGGGCCCCTCTGGGTCGTGCAGCACGGCCGCACCCTGCGGCCCACCACCCGGCCGGTGCCGGGCGCCGTCTGTCTGCCGGGTCCCGACCGGCTGGTGGCGCTCGCGCGGGTGCTGCGGCACGCGATCGCGCTGCGGGTCTACGGTCCGGTGCCGGACGGGGTCGCCACCGCGAGCGCCTGGGAGGTGACGCTGCCGGGCATGCGTCTCACGCTCACGCTGTCGCCCGACGCCTCCCGGGGCTTCTCCGGCGAGGGCGGTGTCCTGGAGGCGCTGGCCACGGAGGAGGCGGCGCAGGACGCCGAGCTGGTCTCGGTCCTGCTGGCCTGGGAGCCGCGCATCGATCTCGCCGAACTGGGCGCGCGGGCCGGTCTGTCGGTGGACCGGGTGCGTGCCGCGCTGACCCGGCTCGGCACCGCGGGCCGCGTCGGGTACGACGTGGCGGACGCGGCGTACTTCCACCGGGAGCTGCCGTACGACGCGGACCGTGCCGAGCGGCACAACCCCCGTCTGGTGGCGGCGCGCGCCCTCGTCGCCGAGGGGGCGGTCGTCCTCGACGGCGACCTGGCGACGGTCGCCTCCGGCGAACGGCGCTACCGGGTGAGGGAGTCCGGCGGGGTGCTGAGCTGTACGTGCCAGTGGTGGGCGGACTACCGGGGCCGCCGGGGTCCGTGCAAGCACGCGCTGGCGGTGCGCATGGCCCGGCGCGGTGCCGTGCCGAGTGCCGTGACCGGGGACGCGGCCGGAGTCGTGACCGTCGGAGGTGCGCGATGAGCGACTCCTTCGACCAGAGCGCGCTGAAGGCGCGGCTCACCGCGGCCCGAGCGGGACGTGCGGTGAACAAGCTGCTGGTCACCGTGCGGGCGGGACGGGACGAGGCCGTTCCCGGGCGGCTCAAGGAGCTGGGGCCCGGCGACCGCAAGGCGGCCCTCGCGGAGCTGAAGGCGCTGCGGACCGAGGTCCGCGGCTGGGGCTGGGGCCGCTGGAACGAGCAGTCCAGGGTCCAGCGCGCGCTGCGGGTCGCCGGCGCCGGGTGTCACACGGGTGCGGCTGCCGCGGCGGCCTGGATCGGCGGCCGCGATCTGAACGACTGGGGCAGGTCGACCACCGACCTCCTCCTGGAGGTGCTCGCCGAGCGGGACCCCGCGTGGCTGGGCGACGTGGCCAAGCGGCTCGCCGAGCGGCCGGCCGTCGCGGAGGGGGACTACCGGCTGGTCCACGAGCTGGTCCTGCGTTCGGGCTGCGCCGTTCCGACGACGGACGGCTACATCCTGGGCTGGACCCGCGAGGTGACGGGGCACCACCTGCTGGAGCGGCTGCGCGCCGACCCGCAGACGCCGGTACTGGTACCCCGGATCTTCGACATGATCGAGACCCCCGACCGGCTGACCTGGACTGTGGGACCGGAGGCCCCCACCCACTGGCCCACCGCGCTCAAGGCGCTCGCCGCCGAGGGCGTCCTCGACCGGGCGATGCTGGTGGACGGCTGTGTCGCGCGGCTGCTGCGCGGCGGGAAGCCGCGCGATCTGCGCTTCCCCCTCGCTCTGCTGCAACTGCTCGGCACGAACGGGGAGGAGCGGCGCGGCCGTACGGCCGAATGGATCGGCATGGCCGCCGACGCTCCGTCCCCCGTGGCGGCCTACGCGCAGGAGGTCCTGGCGGGGCTGGCCGCCGAGGGCGATCTCTCCGTCCAGGACCTGGCCGAGATGTCGGGGCCGGTGCTCTTCCGCACGGAGAAGAAGCTGGTGCGGGCCCAGTTGTCGTTGCTCGCCAGGGAGCTGCGCCGCGGGTCCGGCGCCGCCGCCGACCTGCTGCCCCTGGTCGCGGACTCGTTCGGGCACGAGGACACGGGGATCCAGGAACGAGCGCTGAAGCTGGTGGCTCGCCATCTGGCCGAGGTGGACGAGCAGGTGCGCGAGGAACTGGCTGCCGCCGCAAGCTCCTTGAGCGCCGTGCACCGGCAGGCGGCCGAGGAGCTGTTCGGTGGCGCGGCGGACTTCGGGGACGGTCTCCCGTACGAGGAGGTCCTGCCTCCCGTGCCCGGTCCGCGGCCCGTGCGGGATCCCGCCGGTACGGTCGCGGAGCTGGTCGAGGACCTGGTGGCCGTGTCCAAGGGACGTACGACCGCGCCCGAGGAGTTCGAGCGCGCGCTGGACGGACTGGTCCGTCATGCCCACCTCCACCGCGAGGAGCTGAAGGGGGCGGTGACGGCCGCGTTCGCGGACGCGTTCTGGATGCGGACATCGGAGGGCCGTCCCCGGGATCCCTTCGGGCATCACACCTACGGTGTGGACGTCGTCCTCGCCGCCCTGCTGGAGATGGTGCGGCCCTCGGTGATCCAGGGTGCGATGGTGCACGGTCACAGCCTCGGCTCGTGTGTGCACGAGGCGCTGGACCGGGTGGTGGACGCGCGGCTGTGGGAGGTCGCCTCCGTGATCGGTTCGGGCCGGCTTCCGTTCCTGCTCGCGGCCCCTTCGTGGCACACGGGGGCGATCGATCCCGCGGTACTGGTGGAGCGGCTGCGGGTCTACCGGGACGCGGGCGTCGAACCGGCCCCGGCGGATCTCGCCCAGGCGCTGCTGCGGGTCCACAAGGCCGGCCCGTCGGCGCGGGACGCGGCGGTCGCGGCGGCGGAGCTCGGCACCAGGGCCGGTGAGCGGCTCGCGGACTGGCTGGCGGCGGACCCTTCCCTCATGCCGGGCATGCGGTTCCTGGCGCGCGGCTCCGAGGTGGGACAGGGGGCGTGGCGGCTGGCTGAGCGGGTCGTGCTGAGGATCCGCGAGCGGAGGGCCGTGCGCGAGGAGTTCCCGCAGGCGTTCCAGTGGCTGGGAGGCGCCGAGAGCGAGACCGGCCATCGCTGTCACCACTGGATCGGCGAGCGGGTGAACTGGCCGGCCGCCCTGCCGGACGACCGGGAGACCCTCGCGGGCCTTCTGCTGCCGGTTCTCGCCGGTGGGGTCGAGTGGGACGAGCGCGGGGTCACCTGGGGTCTGACGGCGCTGGCGGAGTCCGGTGGGCCGGTCGGTCCGGCGACGCACCTGGCGGTGGCGATCGGCCTCGGCTGCCGTCATGCGGAGGATCGGCTCACGGCCGTGGACACGCTGCTCGTCCTCGCCGCGCGGGGCGATCTCGACGTACGTGGGCTGGGCGAGCGGCTGTCCGAGCTCGTCGGCGACGGCACGGTCAAGGTCAACCGCCTCGCCGACTCCGCCCGGACGTCCGCCGCGACGGGTGCGTACGCCACCACATGGGCGGTGCTCGCGAGTGCGCTGCCCGGTCTGCTGGCGGCGCAGAAGCCGGTGCGCGGACTCGGGGAGCTGCTGGCCGTGGCCGCCGACTGCGTGGAGCGGTGCGGAGCGCGGGCCGAGGTGGCGGGGCTCGACGCGGTCGCCGAACGCGGCGGCTCCTCCCAGGTCGTGGCGCAGGCCCGGCGGCTGCGGAAGGCGCTGAACAATCCACCCCAGAAGGCCGATCAGGACGTGACACAACCGGTCTCATTCCGTCACTAAGTCCTCAGATGGGCGCTTAACCCGTCAGTCACAAAGCGTTCGTGATCACGCAACACCGTTGGGTCACAGTGAAGCCATGACTGATGTGACTTCCGCCAAGAGCGCCCGCCGTCCCCACCACTGGCGGCGGGACCTCATCGAGCTGGCCGCCCTCTTCACGGCCGTGGTGGTGGCCGACACGATCGCCAAGACCGTCGTTCGCGGCGCCGAGGGTCCGTACATGCTGGTGTTCTCGGCGATCGCCCTGATCGCCACGGCCACCTTCCACACCTGGTGGGCACGGCGCCACAGCCATGCCCCGCCCGCCGGTGATCCCGGCGGCAGCGGGAGGACCCCGCTGCCGCCGGATTCCGGCACCGACGACGACGCACCCGTCGAAACGAGCCTCTGGCGGATGCGGACCACGGTCCGTGACGCCCCGGGCAGCCTCGCCGCGCTGTGCACGGCACTGGCCCGCCACGAGGTCGACATCCTGACCCTGCAGACCCATCCGCTCGCCGAGGGCACGGTCGACGAGTTCCTGCTGCGCGCCCCGACCTCACTGCAGGCCAACGAGCTCTCCCGCGAGATCGCGGCCGCGGGCGGCCGCAGCACCTGGATCGAGCGGGCCGACGCCCACGACCTGGTGGACACGCCGACCTGGCTGCTCGGCCTGGCCACCCGCACCGCGCTCGACGCGGCCGAACTGCCGCTCGCACTGCGTCAGTTGCTCGGTCGCTGCACCATTCACTCGCTGCCCGCCGTCTCCCTGACCGGCCGGCCCACCGGCGAGACCGCCCCGGTCGAGGGCGTACTGGAGGAGACGGTGATGCGGCTGCGCGACCCGAACGGCGGAGCCATCACCATCGAACGGCCCTATCTGCCGTTCACCCCGACCGAGTTCGCCCGCGCCCGCGCGCTCGTCGAGCTCGACGCCCGCCTCGGCCCGCGCATCCCGCGCAGCCACGACGTCCTCACCCTGCCCGAGGGCAACGAGATCACGGTCCGCCGCGCCGACCAGTCCGACCTGGTCGCGGCCCGGGCCATGCACGACCGCTGCTCCGAGCGGACCCTCGGGCTCCGGTACCACGGCCCGGTCGGCGACGCCGACCGCTATCTCGACCATCTCCTCAGCCCCCGCTTCGGCCGCACCCTCGCCGTGCAGACGGCCTCCGGCCGGCTCGTCGCCCTCGGCCATCTGCTGTGGGACGGCGACGAGACGGAGGTCGCCCTGATGGTCGAGGACGACTGGCAGCGCCGGGGCATCGGCTCCGAACTGCTCGGCCGTCTGGTGGCCCTGGCCGTCGAGGCCGGGTGCGAGAGCGTCTACGCGGTGACCCAGTCCTCCAACACGGGCATGGTCGCCGCGATGCGGGCGCTCAACCTCCCCCTCGACTACCAGATCGAGGAGGGCACCCTCGTCATCACCGCCCGGCTCGGGGCGACTCCGGCACGGAACCGTCTGCCGTACGAGGAGTACCAGCAGGCGGAGCGCTGAGCGCCTGGGTCAGGTCCCGCCACAGGTCCTCGACGTCCTCAAGACCGACCGACATCCGCAGGAGCCGGTCGCTGACACCGGCGGAGCGCCGGTCTCCCTCGGCCACGATCCGGTGGCTGATGGAGGCCGGGTGCTGGATCAGGGTGTCGACACTGCCGAGACTGACCGCCGGCGTGATCAGCCGTACGCCGGCGATCACGTCGTGCGGGTCTCCGTACACCTCGAACGAGACCATCGCGCCGCCCACCCTCGGGTAGTGGACCCGGGCGATGCGCGGGTCTGTGGCCAGCCGACGGACCAGCTCCGCGGCCGTCGACGAGGCCGCCCGCACCCGTACCGGCAGGGTGGAGAGCCCGCGCAGCAGCAGATAGCCCGCCAGCGGGTGCAGCACACCGCCGGTGGCGAAGCGCACCTGGCGCAGCGAGCGGGCGAACTCCTCGTCGCAGGCAACGACGCCGCCCATGACGTCGCCGTGTCCGCCCAGGTACTTGGTCGCGCTGTGCAGCACGATCCGCGCCCCGTCCTCGACCGGCCGCTGGAGCACCGGAGTGGCGAAGGTGTTGTCGACCAGGAGCGGCACCGAGCCGCAGGCGTGGGCCACGGCGCGGATGTCGACCTCGGCGAGGGTCGGGTTGGCGGGGGACTCCACCATCACGAGACCGGTGTCCGGGCGGATGGCCTCGGCGATGCCCGCCGGGTCGGTCCAGGTGACCTCGGTGCCGAGCAGTCCGGCGTTCAGCAGATGGTCGCTGCAGCCGTACAGCGGCCGGACGGCCACCACGTGCCGCAGTCCGAGGCTCGCCCGGACGAGCAGGACGGCGGTCAGCGCCGCCATGCCGCTGGCGAAGGCGACGGCGGAGTCGGTCCCCTCCAGCCGGGCGAGCGCCGACTCGAAGCGGGCGGTGGTGGGGTTGTCGAGGCGGGCGTAGACGGGCGGCCCGTCGAGGCGTGCTCCCGTGGTGGCGAACGCGTCGATGCGGGCGGCCTCGGCCCGCGTGTCGTAGGAGGGGTACGTCGTGGACAGGTCGATCGGCGGGGCGTGCACCCCGAGCTCCGCGAGGTCTTCGCGGCCGGCGTGCACGGCTTCGGTGGCCAGAGCCCTGGGGGTGGAGGCGTCGTAGTCCGTCTGCATGGCGGAACTGTGAACGGATACCGGAAAGTAGCATCGAATGTCCGTGCTACGTTCGGCAAATGGCCGATTCTGTCGTACTGGACCCGGTCGATCTGCACATACTTCGCCTCCTGCAGAACGACGCCCGGACCACCTATCGCGAACTCGCCGCCGAGGTGGGCGTGGCACCGTCCACCTGCCTGGACCGGGTGGCACGTCTCCGCCGCACGGGAGTGATCCTGGGGCACCGGCTCCGACTGGATTCGGCCAAACTCGGCCGTGGGCTCGAAGCGCTCCTCCTTGTCCAGGTCCGCCCGCACCGGCGCGAACTGATCGGTCCGTTCGTCGAACGCATTCGCGCGCTTCCGGAGTCCCGGGCGCTCTTCCATCTGACGGGACCCGACGACTATCTCGTGCACGTGGCCGTGGCCGACCCCGCCGACCTGCAACGACTCGTGCTCGACGAGTTCACGTCGCGCCGTGAGGTGGCCCGCGTGGAGACCCGGCTGATCTTCCAGCAATGGGAGTGCGGGCCACTTCTGCCGCCTTCTCCGGGCGCTCATTTGTCAGCCGACTGAGATCGAATGAGGGTGACGCGAGGACGCGGGAGGCACGAGGATGAGCCTCATGCCAACGACTTCCAGCAACGCGCTGCCCCGCCAGGTCGCCGACACCTACGTCGACGCACTCATCGAACTCGACCCGATCACCGGTACATACCTGGGAGTCAAGGAGAGCGCAGGTCTCCTTCCCGACTTCTCGCCGGCCGGTCAGGAGGAGGTGGCCGAACTGGCCCGCCGCACCCTGGCCCAGCTCGACGAGGCGGAGAAGCGGTCCGGTGCGGAAGACGATGCCGAACGACGCTGCGGCCGCCTGCTGCGGGAGCGGCTGACGGCCGAACTCGCCGTCCATGAAGCCGATGAGGGCCTCTGCACGGTCAGCAACATGCGGTCCCCCGCACACAGCGTGCGGATGGTGTTCACCGTGATGCCGACGGAGACCGAGCAGGACTGGGAGGCCGTGGCCCAGCGGCTGCGCGCGGTTCCGGCGGCCCTGGAGGGCTACCGTGCCTCGCTCGCCCTCGGTCTTGAGCGCAAGCTGCTGGGCGGCCCCCGGCCGACCGCGACCTTCGTCGACCAGCTGACGGAGTGGTCGGGCGCGGACACCGACGGCCGCGGCTGGTTCGAGGACTTCGCCGCGCAGGGCCCGGAGTCGCTCCGTCCCGCACTGCGCGCCGAACTCGCCGAGGCGGGCGAGGGTGCCACCGCGGCGGTCGCCGCGCTGCGGGACTGGATGCGCGACGTATACGCCCCGGCGGTGGCCGACGCCCCCGACACGGTGGGCCGCGAGCGCTACCAGCGGTGGTCGCGCTACTTCAACGGCACGGATCTGGACCTCGACCAGGCGTACGCGTACGGCTGGTCCGAGTACCACCGGCTCCTCGCCGAGATGCGCACCGAGGCCGAGCGCATCCTGCCCGGCTCCGGCCCGTGGGAGGCGCTGGCGCACCTGGACGAGCACGGCACCCACATCGAGGGCGTCGAGGAGGTCAGGGTCTGGCTGCAGAACCTGATGGACGAGGCGATCGAGGCGCTCGACGGCACCCACTTCGAACTCGCCGAGCGGGTGCGGAAGGTCGAGTCGCACATCGCCCCGCCCGGTGGTGCGGCCGCGCCCTACTACACCGGCCCCTCCGAGGACTTCTCCCGCCCCGGGCGCACCTGGCTGCCGGTCGACGGCCAGACCCGGTTCCCGGTGTACGACCTGGTGTCGACCTGGTACCACGAGGGCGTTCCCGGCCACCACCTGCAGATCGCCCAGTGGGTGCACGTCGCCGACCAGCTCTCCCGCTACCAGGCGACGATCGGCGGCGTCAGCGCCAACGCGGAGGGCTGGGCGCTCTACGCGGAGCGGCTGATGGACGAGCTCGGCTTCCTGCCCGACGCCGAGCGGCGGCTCGGCTACCTGGACGGGCAGATGATGCGCGCCTGTCGGGTGATCGTCGACATCGGCATGCACCTGCGGCTGGAGATCCCGGCGGACTCGCCGTTCCACCCGGGCGAGCGGTGGACCCCCGAGCTGGCCGAGGAATTCTTCCAGCAGCACTGCAGCCGCCCGGCGGCCTTCGTCGCGAGCGAGATGACCCGGTATCTGTCGATGCCCGGACAGGCGATCGGCTACAAGCTGGGCGAGCGGGCCTGGCTGCTCGGCCGCGCCAACGCGCGGGCGGCGCACGGCGACTCGTTCGACGCGAAGTCCTGGCACATGGCGGCGCTGTCGCAGGGACCGCTCGGCCTCGACGACCTCGTGGACGAGATCTCGCGCCTCTGACCGGGCCGGTCGCGAGCCGCGGGTGTCGCCGGGACCGCGCCGGCGACCACCGGGCCGGGTGGGGCATCCGGCCCGGCTCGCCTTCCGTACCGTGAGAATCCCCGGGCGTTTCTTGATCGCCCGGGGATTTCCCTGCTACATCTCGCTCATGAGCGGATACGCACCGGACGCCACCGACTGGCGCATCCTCCAGGCCCTGCAGACCGAGGGCAGGGCCAGCTTCGCCGAGCTGGCGCGGGCCGTGTCCATGTCCGCGTCCGCGGTCACCGAGCGGGTGCGGAGGCTGGAGGAGGCCGGAGTGATCGCCGGGTACACGGCGGTGGTGGACCAGGAGCGCCTCGGCCTGCCGATCCTGGCCTTCGTCCGGCTGCGCTACCCCAACGGCAACTACAAGCCCTTCCACGACCTCGTCGAGATCACTCCGGAGATCCTGGAGGCGCACCACGTGACGGGCGACGACTGCTTCGTGATCAAGGTCGCGGCCCGGTCCATGCGGCACCTGGAGGAGATCTCCGGGAAGATCGCCACGCTCGGCTCGGTGACGACGAACGTCGTCTACTCCTCGCCCCTCCCCCGGCGTCCGATCAGCCGCTGAGCCGGTATCCGATCAGCCGGGCCCGGCCGCCCTGCCCGCCATCCGATCAGCCGCCGAGCCCGGCGCCCGATCAGCCGCCGAGCCCGCCGCCTCCCGTACGGAGCCTCACGACCGACCCCGTACGTTCCTTGACCACCTCCAGCTGGACCGGGACGCGGCGCCGCAGGTCGGCGACGTGGCTGACGATGCCCACGCTGCGGTCCCGTTCGCGCAGGGAGTCGAGGACGTCGAGCACCTCGTCGAGGGTCTGGTCGTCCAGGCTGCCGAAGCCCTCGTCGATGAAGAGGGTGTCGAGCCGGACGCCGCCGGCCTCGTCGGTGACGACGTCGGCGAGGCCGAGGGCGAGCGCCAGAGAGGCGAAGAAGGTCTCGCCGCCGGAGAGGGTGGCGGTGTCTCGCTCGTTCCCCGTCCAGGCGTCGACCACGTGGAGCCCCAGGCCGGCGCGTCGGCCGCCCGTACGGGCGTCGGAGTGGACCAGGGTGTAGCGGCCGGAGGACATGCGCTGGAGCCGGGCGGTGGCGGCGGCCGCGACCTGTTCGAGCCGTGCGGCCAGCACGTACGACTCCAGGCGCATCTTCCTCTCGTTCTCGGCCGAGGTGCCGGCGGTGAGTCCGGCGAGCCGCGCGACCCGCTCGTACTCCTCGCGGAGCGGCCCGAGGCGGCGGACCTCGGTGTCGGTCCGCTGCGAGAGCCGGTCCAGTTCCGCGCACCGGTCCTGTACGGCGGCGAGGGCCGACGCGGCGTCCCGCAGGGCCCGTTCGGCCGCGGTGTGCGCGGCTTCGGCGTTCGCCGGTTCGGCGGGCGGCCGGTCGGCGGCGGCCCGCGTCTCCGGCTCGGCGAGCCGGTCGGCGACGGCGGCCGCCTCCGCCTGCCAGGTGTCGAGCCGCTGCTGGAGGAGGCGGCGCTCGCCGTCCTCCAGCAGCGCGGCCGCGGCCTGCGCGGGGGTGTCGAAGCCGGCGCGGAACGCGGCGTCGGCGAGCCGGTCGTCGGCCTCCTTCAGGCGCTGGGAGGTGAGGTCCACGGCGCGGACGGTCTCGGCGGCCTCGATGAGGATGGCGATCCTCCGCTCCAGCCGCGAGGCGTGCTCGGCGACGCTTCCGGACTCTCCACGGCCCCTGGCCAGTTCGGTGTCCAGGACGGTCTGCTCGCGATCGAGCGCCTCACCCTGCGAGGTCCGCCCGGCCACCCGTCGCTCGGCGTCCCGCTGCGCGGCGACCCGGTTCTCGTGCTCGCGCTCGGCGCCCGCCAGCGCCTCCCGCGCCGCGTGGGTCTGCCCGGCCAGCGCATGCGCCTCGGCGTGACGCCGGGCCAAATCCTCGACTTCGGCGGCCAGTTCGGTGACGGTGGGCTCGATCCCCGACTCCGCGGGGCGCTGTCCGCCGGACACGGGCGCGATGTCTTCACGCGTGCCGACCGCCGCCCGGCCGCCGGCGGAAGCGCCCGGCGTCGTGCCGCCGCGGGGGGCGCCCGCCGCGGCGGACGCCCCCCGCGACGCCTCCGTGTCGCCGGCCGTGGCGCCCTGCGCCCGGCCGAGCGGGGCGGGCACGGCCGTCGGCTCGTCGTCGACGGGCGTGCGGCCGGGGCCCGGAGTCGCGGGCGCGCGGCCCGCCTGGACCTCGGCGCCCGGCTCGCCGTCGGCGGGGGTCCGGCCCTGCGCCGGGATCACGGGAGCGAGTTCCGTCAGGACCTCCGCGCGGGCCGCGGACCATGCCTCGCGGGTGACGGCGAGTTCGCGTTCGACGGTGGTCCTGGTCTCCTCCGCGCGCGTGAAGGCGGCGTAGGCCGCGTCCTCCGTGGCGCGGTCGACATGGTCGGCGCCGGTGCGGGCGGGGGCGGGATGGTCGGCCGAGCCGCAGACCTGGCAGGCGGCTCCGGGGGTCAGCGCGGCGGCCAGTTCGGCCGCGATGCCGAGCAGCCGACGGGACTTGACGTCGAGCCAGGTCTCATGGGCCTCGTTGCGCCGCTCGCGGGCGGCGGTCAGCCGGGTCTCGGCGGTGCTCGTCCGCTCCGCCAGGTCGTCGCGGCGGCGCGCCGCGGACAGCCTGCGGCGGGCGGGTTCGAGGCGGCCCGCCAGGTGTTCGGCGCGGGCGGCGGCCTCCTGGGCCGCCTCGACGCGGGCCGTCAGCTCCGCCCGCCGCACGTCCCAGCCCGCGAGCCAGCCGCCCGTCTCCTGGAGGATCTCCTCGTCGGCGCGGGCGTGGCGCTCCAGGACCGCGCGCTCCTGCGCGATCTCGGCGCTGCGCCGCTCGGCCCTTCGCGCCGACTCCAGGGCGCCGAGCTCCTCGCGCAGCCGGCGTTCCAGGGCGGACAGCTGCTCGGCGCCCGCGTCGGCCAGCTCGTCGGGCAGTCTGCCGCGGCTCTGCTCGCGGGCCCCGGCCGCGGCCTCGTGCTCGCGCTCCGCGTCGGCCCTCAGGCCGAGGGCCGGCGCCACCCGGTCGGCCTTGCGGGAGCGCTCCAGCGTGGCCTCCCACGTGTCCCGCTCGGGACGGCGCTCCGCCAGGTCCCGCTGCCGCCGTCGGGCTTCGGCATGCCGCGCCTGACGGGACGCCAGATCCCGTTCCGTGTCGAGCGTGCGGCGGGCGTCGGCCTGGCGGGACTCGGCCGCCGAGACGGCGGAGCCGGCGATGTCGAGCGCCTCGCGCGCCTCGGACCGGGCCACGGCCGCCCGGGTCTGGACGGCCTCGGCGAGTCCGGGCTCGCCGGGCCGCTCCTCGACCGCCGCCCCGCCCGTCTCCTGAGCCATCCGGTGGGACAGCGCGAGCAGCCGCTCGTCCCCGTCCCGTACCTGCTGCTCGGCGGCGCGCCGCAGCTCGGCCAGCCGCTCCTCGACCGCCGCGAACCTGCGGGTGTCGAAGAGCCGTCCGAGCAGCTTGCCCCGGGCCTCGGCGTCGGCCCGCAGGAAGCGCGCGAAGTCCCCCTGAGGCAGGAGGACGACCTGGCAGAACTGCTCGCGGCTCATGCCGACGAGCTGGCTGATCTCCTCGCCGATCTCCTGATGGGAGCGGCTGAGTCCGGTCCACTCGACCGTCCCCGCGTCGTACTCCCGCAGCAGGCTCTGCGCCTTCTCGGTGGTGAAGCCGCCACCGCGCTTCTTGGGACGCGGCTGCGCCGGACGCCGGGTGATCTCCAGCCGCCGTTCCCCCACGGTCAGTTCGAGCGTGACCTCGGTGGGCGTGCCGGTCGGGGCGTGGTCGCTGCGGAGCGAGGCGCCGGGGGACTGCCGCGCGCCGGGCACCGCGCCGTACAGGGCGTAGCAGACGGCGTCGAGCACGGAGGTCTTGCCCGCGCCGGTCGGCCCGTGGAGCAGGAAGAGCCCCGCGGAGGACAGGGCGTCGAAGTCGATCTCCTGGGTGGTGCCGAAGGGCCCGAAGGCGGTGACGGAGAGGCGGTGCAGTCTCACCGGGCGCCCACCTCGCGCTCCGCCGCGTCGACCCGTACGTCGTCGAACGCGCCGTACAGCACGGTCCGTTCGGCGCCGTCCGGTCCGGCGCCGCCTCGCACATGGGCCACGAAGTCCTCCGCGATCTGCTGGTCGCTGCGGTCGCGCAGCCGCTGCGCGTACGAGGCCAGGGGGTCGCCCTCCACACGCTCGGGCTCGAAGAGCAGGCTCACGGTGTGCGGGAACCGTTCGGCGAGCCGGGCCATGGGCTCGGGGGGCCTGACGGGGTCGGTGAGGGTCGCCTCGACCCAGGAGGACTCGTGCCGCGCGAGGGCGGGGTCGGCCAGCAGGTCCTCCAGACGGCCTCTGATCCGGGCGAGGGCGCGGGGCACCGGGCAGTCGACGCGCTCGGCGGTCTCGATCCCGCCGTCCGGCCCGAGGTCGATCAGCCACATGGTCTTGCGGTGGTCGGCCTCGGAGAAGGAGTACGCGAGCGGGGAGCCGGAGTAGCGCACGCGCGGGGTGACGGTCTGGCTGCCGTGCAGATGGCCGAGGGCCACGTAGTCGACGCCGTCGAAGACTCCGGCGGGGACGGCGGCGACACCGCCGACGGTGATGTCCCGTTCGCTGTCGCTCGGTTCGCCGCCGGCGACGAAGGCGTGGGCGAGGACCACGGAGCGGGTGGCGTCGGGCCGCCGCGCGAGGTCGGCGCGGACGCGGTCCATGGCGGCGCCGAGCACCGCCTCGTGCCCGGACCCGGCGGCCCCGAGCCGCTCCCGGACCAGGGCGGGTTCGAGGTAGGGCAGGCCGTACAGGGCCACCTCTCCATGGGCGTCGGTGAGCACGACGGGCGTGCCGACGCCGGCCGGGTCCGTCCGCAGATGGATCCCCGCGCGCTCGATGAGCCCGGCGCCGACCCCGAGGCGACGGGCTGAGTCGTGGTTCCCGGAGATCATGACGGTCGGCACTCCGGCCTCGGCGAGGCGGTGCAGGGCGGTGTCGAAGAGCTCGACGGCCGGGAGCGGCGGCACGGCACGGTCATAGACATCCCCGGCGACGAGGACCGCGTCCACGTCGCGCTCGCGCACCGTGGCCACCAGGTGGTCGAGGAACGCGGACTGGGCGTCGAGCAGGCCGACCCGGTGGAACGACCGTCCCAGGTGCCAGTCCGACGTGTGCAGGAATCTCATGATCGAGGAGCGTATCGGCGGGGTCGGACATCGGCCGGGGCTTCGGGGAACCCGGGAACGTCGACCGCTCCCACGGCCGTGGCCGGGTGCCCGCGGCGGGGCGCGCCCTCACGCATCGCCGTACGCCTCGCCGCCGAGCTCCAGCGCGGCCGTGCCGGCCGTCACGTCCGCGAGCCAGGCGCGGAACTCCGTCACGTCCGCGTCGGGCAGACCGATCCCGATGGTGACGCTCTCGGCGTAGGTCACCTCCAGGACCGCGCGGCCCGTGGCCCGCAGATCGTTCTCGAGCTTGCCCGCGCGCTGGTGGTCGACGGTGACGGTGGCCAGCCTGAATCGCCGGCGGGTGATCGTGCCGAGCGCGTCCAGGGCCTCGCCGACCACCCCTCCGTACGCCCTGATCAGACCGCCCGCGCCGAGCTTCACGCCGCCGTAGTAGCGGGTCACGACGGCGGCGACGTACCGCACCTCCCGGCGCATCAGCATCTGGAGCATCGGCGCGCCCGCCGTCCCACCGGGCTCGCCGTCGTCGCTCGCCTTCTGGACGACCGCGTCGGCCCCGATCACGTAGGCGAAGCAGTTGTGCGAGGCGGTCGGGTGCTCCTTGCGGACGCGCGCGACGAACTCCTGCGCCTCCTCCTCGGTCGCCACGGGTGCCAGCGCGCAGATGAAGCGCGAGCGGTTGATCTCGGTCTCGTGCACACCCTCGCGGGCGAGCGTGCGGTACTGCTCCTGCATCCCGCCACCCTATGCGCCGGTGACCCCGCCGCCGTCCGCGGTCCCCCGCCGCCCGGCGCCCGGGCGGTCGTCCCGGCGCCGGTGTCGCCGACATCACGCGGCCGCCGGTGCCCGATCCCGGGAGCCGCCCACGGGTCGCGGGGACCGGCTTCCCCGACGACGCTGAGTGCGGGGCTCCGCGCGGTGGTCGTCCGGCGCAGGGGCGGCGTGGTCATGGCGAAGGAGGTCCGATGTCCGATGTTCCCGGTCCGCTGGTGACCACGTGCGGCGGTGTCCTGCGGGGCTCCCTGACGGGCGGTGTGGCCTCCTTCCTCGGTGTCCCCTACGCCAAGGCTCCGGTGGGTGCGCGGCGCTTCCGGGCACCGGAGGCCGTCGACCCCTGGGAGGGCGTGCGCGAGGCGGTCGCCTTCGGGGCGACGGCTCCCAAGCGTCCGTTCGCCCCGCCGCTGGACGCCCTGCTCCCGGACCCGGACGTCGAGGGCGAGGACTGTCTCAACCTCAACGTCTGGGCACCGTGGAGCGAGGGCGCGGGGAGCCGGGCCGTCATGGTCTGGATCCACGGCGGTTCGCTCGCCCACGGTTCGTCATCGGTCCCCGTCTACGACGGGACGGCGTTCGCCCGCGACGGGGTCGTGCTCGTCTCGCTCAACTACCGGCTCGGGATCGAGGGGTTCGGGGTGTTCCCGGACGCTCCGGCCAATCTGGGGCTGCGCGACCAGATCGCCGCTCTGACCTGGGTACGGGACAACATCGCGGCCTTCGGCGGCGACCCGGAGCGGGTGACGGTGTTCGGGGAGTCGGCGGGGGCGATCTCGATCGCCGCGCTGCTCGCCTCGCCGCTCGCCAAGGGTCTGTTCCGGCGCGCCGTGCTCCAGAGCGGGGCGCCGATCGCGGTGCCGCGCGAACAGGCTCGCCGGACGACGCGGGCCATCGCCGCGCGCCTGGGTGTCGAGGCGACGGCGCGGGCGGTGGCCGCGGTGCCCCGCGACCGGCTCCTCGACGCCCAGACCGCCGTCACCGGGAGGCGTTCGCCGCTGACCGGCGGGCACTCCTTCCAGGTCGCCGTCGACGGCGAGGTCCTCCCCCGCGATCCGGCCGTGGCCCTGCGCGACGGGGCGGCGGCGGACGTCGACCTCCTCATGGGGACGAACACCGAGGAGTACCGCCTCTGGTTCGTGCCCGGCGGGCTGACCGAGCGGATCGGCCGCCTCGCACTGCGGGCGGCGCTGTGGCGGGCGGGGGTGCGGGCGCGGACCGCCCGCGCGTACCGGGCGAGCCGGCCGGGGGAGACACCGGGCGAGCTGCTGGGCGCGGTCGCGACGGACAAGCTGCTGCGCGTGCCGCTCTACCGGGTCGCGGACGCCCGGACGGCGGGTCCCGGCTCGACCTTTCTGTACGAGTTCGGCTGGCGTTCCCCGGTCATGGGTCTCGGCGCCTGTCACGCCCTGGAGATCGCCTTCGTCTTCGACACCCTGGACCGGCCCGAGGCGGCGGCGCTGACCGGTCCGGACGCGCCGAGGGAGCTGGCGGCGGCGATGCACGGGGCCTGGACGCGGTTCGCGGCGACCGGCGACGCGGGGTGGCGCCCTTGGGACCCGACCCGACCGGTGATGGCCTTCGGGCCCGGTGCCCCGGAGCTGGTCGAGTCCCCGCGCGAGGACGAGCTGCGCGCCTGGGAGACCTGAGCGCTCCGGCGGGAATCACCGGGCCCGCCGACTCGTTCTGGAGAGCGACGAGCCACGGGAGGCAGCAGATGAGCGTCGAGACCGCGACGACGGAGTCGGACACCGTACGGAAGATCCTCACCGCCACGGGCGACACCTGGGCGGTCGTGGGCCTGTCGTCGAACCAGGCGCGCGCCGCGTACGGCGTGGCCGCGGTGCTGCAGCGCTTCGGCAAGCGGATCGTGCCGGTCCACCCGAAGGCCGAGACGGTGCACGGCGAGCGGGGATACGCCTCGCTCGCCGACATCCCCTTCCCGGTCGACGTGGTCGACGTGTTCGTCAACAGCGACCACGCGGGCCGCGTGGCGGACGAGGCGGCCGCGATCGGCGCCAAGGCGGTCTGGTTCCAGCTGGGCGTGATCGACGAGGCGGCGTACGAGCGGACCCGCGAGGCGGGCCTCGACATGGTCATGGACCGCTGCCCCGCGATCGAGATCCCGCGCCTCGCCTGAGCCGTACGCGGGCCCGGACCGTTCGGGCCCGGGTCCGGGCCTGACCGCCCGGGCCCGCGTACGGGCCTGACCGTTGGGGCCCTGCCTCGCGGGTGCCGTGCCCCTACGGCCCGGGTCTCGCCCGGGCGGCCGTTCCGGCGCCGTCGTCCTGGAGGTTTTCAGCCGACGCCGAGCCCCTCCAGGACGACGGCGCCGGGCAGTTGGGCGAACGCCTTGCCCGGCACGATCAGCTTGCCGCGCCGCCGCCCGCTCCCGATGAGAACCCATTCGGTGTCGACGACGGCCGCGTCCACGAGGACCGGCCAGTCGGCGGGGAGTCCGACCGGGGTGATGCCGCCGTACTCCATGCCGCTCTCGCCGGTCGCGGTCTCCATCGCCGCGAACCGCACCTTGCGGGACCCCAGGTGCCTGCGGACGACTCCGTTGACGTCGACCCGGTCGGCCGAGCGGACCACGCAGGCGGCCAGGGTGGTGTCCTCGCCGCGCTTCCCGGCGACGATCACGCAGTTCGCCGACTGGTCGAGCAGCTCCCGTCCGTGGTGTTCGACGAAGACGGCCGTGTCGGCGATCTCCGGGTCGGTGTCCACGTAGAGCAGCTGGTCGGCGGGGACGGTGCCCCGCCACGCGCGGACCGCGTCGGCGACGGGCTCCGTCAGCAGGTCGAGGCGGTCGGGGGCGGGAACGGCGTTGTCGAAGTCTCCGATGGGTGCGCGCATGGCTCCACGCTAACAAGGCGCCCGTTCCCCGGGTTTGGTCGTCTCAGCGCACGGGCGGGATGGAGACGGCCATGGTCATCTCGGCCTTCTCCGTGCCCTCGTTGCGGTAGGCGTGCGGCACGTTGGCCTCGAAGACGGCGGAGGTGCCGGCCGGGATCCGGTGCTCCTCCCCTTCGACGACGAGGGTGAGTTCGCCCTCCGTGACGTGCAGCAGTTCGGTGGTGCCGTCCGGGTGCGGGTCCGACGCGCTGCCGTCCCCGGGCATCAGCGTCCAGGACCAGAGCTCCAGCGGGCCGCGCGCCTCGGTGCCGGCGAGGAGCTTGGTCTGACTGCCGGTGGACGTGGACCACATGCGTACGGCCTGCTCGGGCGGGACGAGGCGGACGTGCGGGCCCTGCTCGTAGTCGAGGAGGGTCGTGATCGAGATCCCGAGCGCGTCGGCCAGCTTCACCGTGGTGCCGACGCTGGGGTTGGTGCGGGCCTGCTCGATCTGGATGATCATGCCGCGGCTGACCCCGGCCCGTGCGGCGAGGGCGTCCAGCGTGAAACCGCGCTCATTGCGCCACCGCTTCAGGTTCCGCGCGAGCGACTGCGTGAGCTGATCGAGGTCCGACACATTCCGTCCAATATTTTGGATGACATAGTTCAACAGACTGAACTACCGTGGGGTCTATCGCGGTGTACTCAGCTGTACACCGCACTGTACTGCGAGACCACCACCCTGCGAGGATTCCATGACCGCGCTGTTCGCCCTGGCCACCGCCCTGCTCTGGGGCCTGGCCGATTTCGGCGGGGGCCTGCTCACCCGACGCATGCCGGCCCTGACCGTCGTCGTCGCCTCGCAGACGATCGCGGTCGTGGTCCTCGGCGCCATCGTGATCGCCACCGGCGCGTGGAGCGAGCTGGGCCCCGGGCTCTGGTACGCGGTCGCCGCGGGTGTGGTCGGCCCGGTGGCCATGCTGGCGTTCTACAAGGCCCTGGCCCTGGGCCCGATGGGCGTGGTCTCCCCGCTCGGCTCGCTCGGCGTCGTCGTGCCCGTGTCGGTGGGCCTGCTCATCGGCGACCGGCCGGGACTGCTCCAGTTCGCCGGGATCGGCGTGGCCGTCATGGGCATCGTGCTGGCCGGCGGACCGGAGCTGAGGGGCGCGCCGGTGCAGCGGCAGGCGGTGCTCCTCACCCTGGTGGCGGCCTTCGGGTTCGGCTCGGTGATGGCCCTCATCGCGGAGGCGTCCACGACCCTCACCGGCCTGTTCCTCGCGCTGTTCGTCCAGCGGGTCACCAACGTGGCGGTCGGCGGCGGCGCGCTGTACGTCTCCGTGAAGCGGGGCGGCCGGGCGCTGCCCGAGGGCGGCGGCGGGATGAAGGTCGTCCTGGCGGCCCTTCCGGCGCTCGCCTTCGTCGGCCTCGCCGACGTCGCCGCCAACGGCACGTACTCCATCGCGGCGCAGAACGGTCCGGTCACCGTCGCCGCCGTCCTGGCGAACCTCTACCCGGTCGTGACCGCGCTGGCCGCGCGCGGGGTCCTCAAGGAACGGCTGCGGGCCGTGCAGGCGGCGGGCGCGGGCCTCGCGCTGGTCGGCACGGTACTGCTCGCGACGGGCTGACCGGGGCCGGGGTGCCCGGGCGGGCGTACGGCGTTCGCCTCACACACCGCGGTCCCGTCGTGTCCCGCTCACGCCCGGCCGTCGAGCGGCTCCCGCCCGCGCCCGGTCATCCCTCCGCGAGGTCCCATTCCGCCAGCGCGGCGAGCTGCTCGTGGGTCACCCCGTCCGGGACCGGTACCGGCGCCGGCGTCCGCAGCGGCGGCTGCCAGCCGAGCTCCGGATCCCAGCTGCGCACGACCTTCGCGGGCGCGCCGGCCACCACGGAGTGGTCCGGCACCTCGCCCCGGACGACCGCGCCGGCCGCGACGACCACGTTCCTGCCGAGCTTGGCGCCCGGAAGGATCACCGCGCCCGTGCCCAGCCAGCAGCCGGGGCCGATCTCGACCGGCTCGGAGCGCGGCCACTGTCTGCCGACCGGCTCGTTCGGATCGTCGTAACTGTGGTTGGTCGAGGTGATGTAGACGTACGGGCCGCAGTAGGTGTCGGAGCCGATCGTCACCGTGGTGTCCGCGATGACGTGACTGCCGCGCCCCAGCACGACACCGTTCCCCAGGGTCAGCACCGTGTCGGGCCCGAGGTCGAGCCCCGGCAGCATCCCGGCGGTCAGCGTGACCTGCTCGGCGATGATGCAGCACTCACCGATCTCGATCCACTGCTCGCCGAAGACGGTGCCCTGCGGGAAGGCGAGCCGGGTGCCCGCGCCGAGCCTGCGGAAGCGCAGCCGCCCGGGGCTTTCGGCGGTGACGGAACCGGCCTCCTGCACCCAGCGCCATCCGCCCTGCACCGCACGGGCGAGAACCCGGCGCCGCCAGGCGGCGAGGGAGGAGAACGTGTTTCTGTTCCTGGGCACCCGGACACGGTAGTCCTCGCCGTCGTACCTGATCACGGGGGTGCCCTGTGATGTCCGTCATGGGGCGGGGCTAGATTGCCCCGCAGGGCGTGACGCAACGACGAGGGATCAGGAGCGAACGATGACAGAGGCGTTGATCAAGGGCGTGGGCGGCAAGGAGCCGCGGGTCGATCCGACCGCGTTCACCGCGCCGACCTCCGTCGTCCTCGGCGAGGTCACGCTCGGTGCGCGAGCGAGCGTCTGGTACCACGCGGTGCTCCGCGCCGACTGCGGTCCGGTCGTCGTCGGCGAGGACTCCAACATCCAGGACAACTGCACGGTCCACGTCGACCCCGGCTTCCCGGTCACGATCGGCGACCGCGTGACGGTCGGGCACAACGCGACCGTCCACGGCTGCACGATCGAGGACGACGTCCTGGTCGGCATGGGCGCCACGGTCCTGAACGGGGCCCGGATCGGTGCCGGCTCGCTGATCGCCGCGCAGGCACTCGTCCCCCAGGGGATGGAGGTCCCGCCGGGTTCGCTGGTCGCCGGCGTCCCGGCCAAGGTCCGGCGCCCGCTGACGGAGGAGGAGCGGGCCGGTATCCGGCTCAACGCGGAGATGTACCTGCACCTGGCCAAGGGGCATGCCGAGGCGTTCCAGGACTGAGAGCGCCGGACACGGCGAGGGGCGCGGCACCCCCCGGCGGGGGGGCGGCCCCCCCCGCGGGTTAGGGGCCCGCCC